>VBCK01000066.1 GCA_005882215.1 Betaproteobacteria bacterium
GGAATGCCGAACATGGACCCGCAGGCGCGCATTGGGTTTTCCGCGCACGGATCGTTCAAGCGTTCGGATTTTGGTATCACCTTTGGCGTGCCGGCGCCGGGCACCACAATGGGCGTCGGGGATTTGATCGACTTCTCAATTGAAGCCGAGTTTACGGGTCCGCCGTTAGCTGTGGCGCCGGAAGCTACACACTAACGATACTTATTGCCAGTACCGAGGTTGATCGGATGCTTTGTCATCGGCGCGCCGACCCAGCACGAACCCGCATTTGCGTTCGGATCAGGCCCATTGCGAGTGCAGACGGTCGAAGGCACCCATGGTTACCGATCTGACTGAGCCGTATGGCCCGGCGTAGCCTGAGATTGTCGGCGGCGAGTATGCCGAACCCGAGTAATAGGCGATTCCATGCGCGGGTTTAGCGGTTTGGGCGCCAGAGTCGTCCTTTCAAAATTCTGGAGCTTTGACTGCGCCAAGGCAAGCGCTGTGATCGACAAGATGATCTGCGGCTCCGAAGTCTTGCGCATATTTGATACCGAGATTGCTCGTGCGTTCGGGGCCCTACTGGCGAGACAAGGCCTCTCAGTCAAGGACGTGAACCCAAATCGAAAAGTGGCGCGCCCGGCAGGATTCGAACCCACGACCCCTTGGTTCGTAGCCAAATCTTCTATTTCCGATAACCAATTTAAAATCAATAAGTTACGTACTCCCATCTGTGCCACAGTTTGCCGAGTTACGCCCCGGTAAGGCCTTGTTTTGCCAAGGATCGGCCCGGTTCAATGGCACAGCCAACTATTCCCTCGAAGGAATATGCCTTGGAAGCGACAGCCGTCGTTCGCGCGTGACACCTGGCGACCTGAACGAGATCGTCGGCGAACGACCCAGACCGATCCCTCTGGTGGAGCCGGTGACGAGGGCGGCCTGGCCGTTCATCATGGTTGTACCTCCTGAGGGCGTTGACGAGTCATTGGGAGCCATGAGAGGTGTAGGTCATTCGGCATCGGGCTGCGCTTGCGGCGCGGCGCGCTGAAACGGCGCCAGGCTGCAGCACGCTTCGCCGATGCGCAGGATCGTTGGATAGGCATCCAGTGGCACGCCAAAGCGCTCGGCATTGAACAGCTGCGGCACCAGGCAGCAGTCGGCCAGGGTCGGCGAGTCGCCGTGGCAAAAGTGGCCCGTCCCCGCGCCTTCGACCAGCATGCGTTCGATCGCGGCAAAGCCGAGCTCGACCCAATGGCGGTACCAGGCCTTACGGGCCTCGGCGTCCACGCCGAGTTGCAGCTCGAGATAGCGCAGCACGCGCAGGTTGTCGATCGGGTGGATTTCGCAGGCGATCGTCTGGGCGATTGCGCGCACCCGGGCCCGGCCCGCAGCGTCTCTCGGCAGCAGCGCCGGCTCGGGGTAGGTCTCTTCGAGGTATTCGATGATCGCCAACGACTGGCTCAGCGTCGTGTCGCCGTCGATCAGCACCGGCACCAGCGAGGCCGGGTTGAGCGCGGTGTAGGCGGCCGCATGCTGCTGGCCACCGTCGCGAACCAGGTGCACCGGAACCGCCTCGTAGGCCAGGCCCTTGAGGTTGAGCGCGATGCGCACGCGATACGAGGCCGAGCTGCGAAAGTAGGTGTACAGGTTCAGCACGGCATGCACCCCGCGCGCACTCAGCCGATGGCTGGCAACACGGTGCCGGCGCACTCGCCGAAGCCGATGCGCGCCGCGCCGGGCTTGCTGCACCAGCCGCGCATCACGACCGCGTCGCCGTCTTGCAAGAAGGTGCGCTGCTCGCCGTTCGGCAGCGTGAACGCCTGCTTGCCGTTGAGGCTCAGCTCGAGCAGCGAGCCGGCCTGCTCGGGCCTGGGGCCCGACTGGGTTCCGCTGCCGAACATGTCGCCCGGCTGCAAGTTGCAGCCGTTGACCGTGTGGTGCGCGACCATCTGCGACACCGTCCAGTACGAGTCGCTGAAGTTGCCCAGCGACAGCCGCGTCGGCGCCTGGCCGCTGTCGCGCATGCGCTGCGTCTGCAGCAGCACTTCGAGCTGTATGTCGATCGCACCGCTCTGGCGCGTTGCGCCCGAGTCCAGGTACGGTAGGGGCTGCGGATCGCCGGCCGGTCGCGTCCAAGCCATGCGGTACGGGGCGAGTGCCTCCAGCGTCACGATCCACGGCGACACCGTGCTCGCGAAATTCTTCGCCAGGAACGGCCCGAGCGGCTGGTACTCCCATGACTGGAAATCGCGCGCCGACCAGTCGTTGAACAGTGCCAGCCCGAAGACGCGCGACTCGGCCTCGTCGATCGCAACCGGTTGCCCCAGTTCGTTGCCGAAGCCGATGAACACCGCCACTTCGAGCTCGTAGTCCATGCGCTCGCACGGCGCGAGCACCGGCGCCGCCGCGCCGGCGCGCATGATCTGCCCGCGCGGGCGTGCGAACTGCTGGCCGGAGACGCCGATCGACGAGCCGCGGCCGTGGTAGCCGATCGGCACCCATTTGTAGTTCGGCAGCAGCGGGCTGTCCGGCCGGTACAGCTTGCCGACCGTGGTGGCGTGATAGATGGAGGTGTAGAAGTCGGTGTAATCACCGATCTTGGCCGGCACTGCGTACTCGGCCTGCGCCTGCGGCACGAGGCAGCCGCGCAACTTGTCGGCCAGTGCCGAGCCGCGCCGCAACGCGCGCGACAGCGCGAGCCGCATGCCCGACCACGCGGCCGGCCCCATCTCCATGAAGGTGTTCAGGCTGGCCTCGCCGCAGGCCGCGGCAGCACGCGCCGCGTCTGCGGAGAAGACGCCGACCCCATGGGCCGCGGCCAAGTCGAGGATCTGGTCGCCGATCGCGACGCCGCCGCGCCAGGCCTCTTGCGAACCGCGGCGCCGGAAGATGCCGAACGGCAGGTTCTGGATGGGGAAATCGCTCGCGCCGCCGTTCGCGGATTCGACCCAGCTCGCGAGCGCGGGGTCATGGGTTTCGTTGAGCGTTGTCATGACGACCTCACCCAGGCGCGCGTATTGCGGTCGCGGTCCATCGGCGGCTGGCTGGGCAGCTCGAAGAAGGCCAGGATGTTGCCGGCGCCCGCATCGAGGAAGACGTGCATATAGGGGTCGGGCGCCTTGGTCGAGGGCACTTCGTCCTCGGCGATGGCCAGCACGAACTTCATGTCCAGGTGCTTCTGGTACCACTCGACGGTCTGCTTGGCGTCGATGCAGCGATAGGCGACATGGTGAACCTTCTTGATCAGCATGGTGGATCCTTGGTGTGGTTGTTGTCTGTCTGCGTCTTACATATCCTGCAAGGCAGCTTGCAGGTACTGCTGGAATCGCTTGGGGTGGCCGAGTAGGTTGGCGTTGAGCAGCGCCAGCTTCACGAGGAACTGCTCGGTCTTGTCAGTACCGGCCGGCTCGATGGCCCTGGCCAGCGAGTCGTAGACGGCCTCCAGGCCGGGGCTGGTCAGGGCCTTGTTGGGGTTGTCCATTCCTCGCGTCGTCCTTCAGTTCCGTTCAGTCAATCTCGAATCCGCCCGCACGCCGCCCGTCAATGGGCGATCGAACCGTCGCCGGCCAGGTTGATGGCGGTGCGACGATTGTCCAGCGCGATCAGTACCAGCATCAGCGCCGAGATCATCGTGGGCACGGCCATCGCGATAAAGATCTCGCTGTTCGACAAGTTGCGGCGGATCAGCTCGCCCGCCAAGACCGGGCCGACGATCGAGCCGATGCGGCCGACACCCAGACTCCAGCCGACGCCCGTGGAGCGCAGCGCCGTCGGGTAGTAGGTGGCGGCCAAAGCGTTGACCGCCGGCTGCCCACCGATGATGCAAAACCCCGTCACGATCACCACCAGGAACAGCACCGGCAGCGCCACCTCGGGCTGACCGATCATCGCGATCGTCATCGCCGCGAGCAGGAACGACGGCACCAGCACCTTGAAGAACCCGACGCGGTCGATGACGGGGCCCATCAGCAGCGTCCCTGCCACGCCCCCGACTTGCAGCGCGGTGCCCACCAGCACCGCGGTCGAGGTGGACAACCCTGCGCTGTTGGCGATGGTCGGCAGCCAGTTCGACAGGAAGTACAGGTTCAGCAGGTTCATGAAATTCACGACCCACATCAACAGGGTGGCCTTGGCCCGGCCTTCGCGGAACAGTTCGGCCACCGGCGCGCCGGCTTGCTTGATCTCGGGCACGACGTAGCGAGTCTCGCGGTCGATGTGCACCGAGGGGTCGATCTTGCGCAGGCAGGCGGCCACGCTGTCGAGCTTCTTGCCCCTGAGCACCAGGAACTGCATCGACTCGGGCACGAAGAAGTACATCAGCACGGCAATCAGCAGCGGGAACACGCCGCCGAGATAGAAGACCGATTGCCAGCCGAAAGCCGGGATCAGCACGGCCGACAGCAGCCCGCCGAGCACGGCACCGACCGTGAAGCCGCACGAGACCAGCATCATCAGCGTGACCTTCTTGCGCTTGGGGCTGAACTCGCCCGCCAGCGCCATCGCATTGGGCATGATCGCGCCCAACCCTAGACCGGTCACGAAGCGCAGGATTCGCAACTCAGTGATCGTGGTCACGCGCGCCGTGGCGAGCATGCATAACGCGAAGAAGATCGTCGCCCAGATCAGCACAGGGCGGCGACCAATCTTGTCGGCCAGCACGCTCAGGCTCAGCGAGCCGACCAGCATGCCGAACAGCCCGGCGCCGAACACCGGACCAAGGTTGGCCTTGCTGACGCCCCATTCTTTGATGATGGCCGGTGCGACGTAGCCCATCGCCTGCACATCGAAACCATCCATCACCACGGTCAATCCGACCATGACCAGAATCCAGATCTGCGACGTGCTGATCTTGTTCGCGTCGATCAAGGCGGGTATGTCGATGGCTCTGTCGGTACTCATGGTGCAAGCTCCTGGGTGGGGTCGGGTGGGGCATCGATGCTGCAATGGCTCGCGCCAGTGCTTGATCGCAGGTTTGGCGCGGCGCGTAGGGCCGCCCAGTGGCGCGGGAGGCTGCACTACTGGCGGAGGCGGGATGGTTCCGTTTTGGCTGTAGCTTCGAGAGCCGTCGCGATGAAGAAGCGATGATCGCGATGTTCTTGAAGAAGTGGTTCAGCTGATTCGCAAACTGCACCCCTTCAGCCGCCCAGAAGCGATGGGCCAATAGCGCCGTGGCCAAGGTGAAAAGCGCGAGCGCCGGAGCGACGATTTGCAGACGCCATCCGGCTTCCGCTCACGGTCACAGGTGGCCCGGGTCGAAGTGCTTGGCAAGACCCTGCCAGCATTGGAAGTACTCGGCCTGCAATTGCGCCGATTCCAGCGCGAACCGGGTCGGCCGGATAACGCAACGCGTTTCGAACATGAATGCCATCGTGTCCTTTACATAGTCCGGCTTCGAGGTGTCTGCATTGCTTGCCTTCGTAAACGTCTCCGCATCCGGTCCGTGCCCCGACATCGCGTTGTGCAAGCTTGCGCCGCCGGGCAGAAAACCCTCGGCCTTTGCGTCATAAACGCCGTGAATCAGGCCCATGAACTCGCTGGCGATGTTGCGGTGGAACCACGGCGGGCGGAACGTGTGCTGCGCCGCCAGGATGCGCGGCGGGAAGATGACAAAATCGATGTCGTCGACGCCCGGCGTCGCGGTTTGCGCCTGCAGCACCAGAAAGATCGACGGATCGGGGTGGTCGTAGCTGATTGAGCCGACCGTGTTAAAGCGGCGCAGATCGTACTTGTACGGGGCGAAGTTGCCGTGCCAGGCAACCACGTCGAGCGGCGAGTGGTCCATTTCCGCGGCCCACAGATTGCCCATGAATTTCGCGACCAATTCGTGCTTGCCTTCGCGGTCCTCGTACCAGGCCACTGGCGTGGCGAAGTCGCGCGGATTGGCGAGCCCGTTGGAACCGATCACAACGAGGTCGGGCAGACGGAACGCGGCACCAAAGTTCTCGCAGATATAACCGCGCGCTACCCCGTCGATCAACTCGACGCGAAAGCGCACGCCCCGCGGAATGACGACAATTTCATGCGGCTCGGCGTCGATGATGCCGAGCTCGGTCAAAAACCGAAGCCGGCCCTGTTGCGGGACGATCAGCATTTCACCGTCGGCATTGTAGAAGGCGCTGTCGGTCATCGAGCTGTTGGCGGCATAAAGGTGGATGCCGCAGCCTGCCTGTGCGTAAGGATCTCCATTGCCCGCCATCGTCACGATTCCCTGCACGAAGTCGGTGGGCGTTGCCGGTATCGACAGCGGATCCCAGCGCAATTGGTTGGGCGAAGTCGCGACTGCATTAAAGTCGCTGGACAAGCGGCCGTTGTCGACGCGCGCGAACGGCCGGTGCACTGCCGCGGGCCGGATCCGATACAGCCATGAACGGCGATTGGCGTGCCGTGGCGCGGTGAACGCGGTGCCGGAGAACTGCTCAGCGTAGAGGCCGTACGGGCATTTCTGCGGCGAGTTCTGCCCCACCGGCAACGCGCCGGCGAGCGCCTCGGTGGCGAATTCATTGGCGAAGCCGGACATGTAGCGAAGCACGTCCGTACCGGCGCTGGCTTGAACAGCCTTGGCTGTGGTGGGGTTCCTGAGGGTTGCGGTGGTCATGGATTCTCCGTGCGATATCCGATTAGGTGCAAGAGATCAAGCCGTCGCCACGCCGGCGCGGGCTCGCGCCATCGCCTGGCGCAACGCGGTGAGATCACCGATGTGATTCGCCAGCAGCAAGATCAGCTTCGCATTGACGAGATGGCTCTGCTCGGCGGAGAGATCGCGATGCGTCTCGATCAGCGCTTCGTAGAAGTCGTCGGGAGCGGCGATGTTGGGTTCGATGTTGAGGGTCATAGCCATGATCGTCCCCTTGCTCAGGCGTTGCAGGTGGCGCGAGCGACAGCCGCTCTTGCCCAATCCGGGTTGAACTCGCGCCAGCGCGCGCAGACGTGCTGGTCGGGACGAAACAGGTAGTAGGTGCCGTCGCGCGCATCGAATCGCTGAGCAAGCATCCCTTGGGTGTCCTCGACGACGGCGATCGCGGGCGGCGTATCGACTTTCGCTCCAGGCGGCACGACGACGAGCGTTCTGATGGGAATCGCGCCCTGGGCCAGCGCTCCGAGCGCCGATGCGATGGCAGCCGGCAGCCTGCCGTTATCGCTGAAATAGACGCCTCCGAACTCGCCGCCGATCCGGGACAGGAACCAGTCGGCGTTGTTGCCAACGCGCACTGGTGCATCGGCCGCCGGCGCACCCGGGACCATCGAGCCTGCAAAGGGGTCGCGATCAGGGGTGTTCAGTGCGGAGCCGACGAGCGTGGCCGGCACTGACAGACGGCCGCTATTCACCAGACGGCGCGCGAATGGATGGTCCTTCGCGAGCTTGAGCGTGGCGTCGCGGAACGTGCGGCTCACTTCGCTCTTGGGTGTGATGAAGTCGGTCGCGCGCGTCGAATTGAGCAGGTTCTCGTCGGCTGCGTATTCGCGCTCGGTGGCGTACGAGTCGAGCAACTCGTCCGGTGCCTTGCCGGCCAGCACCAGCTTCAATTTCCACGCCAGATTGTCAGCGTCCTGTACGCCTGAATTGGCGCCACGCGCTCCGAACGGTGAAACGCCGTGCGCCGAGTCGCCGGCGAAGATGACGCGACCATGGCGGAACTTGTCCATCCGCAGGCACGCGAACGTGTAGACGCTGATCCATTCGAAATCGAATTCCGCGTCCTCGCCCAGCAGAGCCTTGATCCGCGGGATCACTTTCTCCGGCTTCTTCTCTTCCTCCGGATCGGCGTCCCAGCCCAACTGAAAATCGATGCGCCAGACGTTGTCCGGCTGCATGTGCAGCAGCACAGACTGGTTGCGGTGGAACGGCGGGTCGAACCAGAAGCAGCGCTCGGCCGGAAAATCCGCTTTCATCTTGACGTCTGCAATCAGGAAGCGGTCGCGAAAGACGCGACCTTTGCTTTCCTGGCCCAACATCTTGCGTAGCGGGGAACGCGCCCCGTCGCAGGCCACGATGTACTGCGCTTGCAGCCGATGGTCACCGGCGGGCGTTTCCACCGTCAATTGCACATGGTCCGCGTGTTGCTCGACCGCGGTAACCTCATTCTTCCATCGCAGATCGAGATTCGGCAGCGCCACTGCGGCCTCGTAGAGAAAACCCTCGCAGTAGTACTGTTGGAGGTTGATGAACGCCGGCCGGCGGTGGCCGCTATCGGGCAGCAGGTTGAACGAGTAGACGAGCTCGTCCTGGAAATACACCTTGCCGACGTTCCAGGAAACGCCCTTGTCGACCATGCGCTGTCCGGCGCCCAGGCGGTCCCAGATCTCCAGCGTGCGCTTGGCGAAACAAATCGCGCGCGAGCCGATCGACAGTTTGTTGTCGTCATCCAGCACCACCACCGGCACGCCCTGCTGCGCCAGGTCGATCGCCATGGTCAGGCCGACCGGGCCGGCACCAACGACGACGACGGGATGGCGCACCGGCACGCGCGCCGACTGGTCCGACGATTTCCCAAACGCGAACTCGAGCTTCTGATAATCCTTGCCCACGCTCTCCTCCTCCGCTATCGAAAGCGCCTGTCGATCACTCGACGCCGGAAAGCGACTGCGGCACGGGCGCGCCTTCGAGTGCAAGCCACATCTCCTTGTCGCGTTGCGCCGTCCAAATCCGCGGATCGGGGTACTGCGTCGCAAGATCGTAAGCGCGCGACACGTCGAACGGCATGCAGTGATCAAAGATGACCCATTGCCCGTACTTGGGCTTCAGCTTGCCGATGGTGTCGTGGTAGACGCTACGCAAATCCTTGCTTGCGGCTACTCCGGCTTTGACCGCCGCGTAGAGATCGGTAACGAAGGTGCGCGTGCCGGCGAGTCCGGCCTCGACGTCGCGCGGCGTCTTGAGGGCCGCTCCGCGACCGGGGACGAGCTTCTCCGGTTTGAGCGCCGCAATCGCATCGAGCGTATGTGGCCAGTCTTCGTAATACGCGTCGCCGCAATACGGCGTAGCGTCGTATTCGACCAAGTCGCCGGAGAACAGGATCTTGTCCTGCGGCAGCCAGACCACCGTGTCGCCTTTGGTGTGGCCACGGCCGAGCTGCAGGATCTTCACTTCGAGCTTCCCGAGCCACAGCGTCATCTCGCCCTTGAACACGAGATTGGGCCAGGTGAGGCCCGGCACCGATTCGACCGCCTGAAAGAGGCGCGGAAAGCGCTCGATCTCGCTTTGCATGTCCTGTGCGCCGCGTTCGACGATGAGGTCGCGCGTATCCTGGCTCGCAATGATGTGCTCGGCCTGGTACGCCGACGCACCCAGTACGCGCACAGCGTGGTAATGCGACAGGACGACATACTTGATCGGCTTATCGGTGACTTCGCGGATGCGACGGATAACGTCCTGCGCCATCACCGGCGTGGCCTGCGTGTCGATTACCATCACGGCATCGTCGCCGACGACGATGCCGGTGTTGGGATCGCCTTCCGCCGTGTAGGCGTAGGCGTGTTCGGACAACTTGTCGAAGCTGACCTTTTTCTCTTCGAGGTCGGCTTGCGAGGCGAATTTCTTGCTCATGCGTTTCTCCAGTCGATGACAAAAATGATTCACATGCCCAGGTAAGCTTTCTTGACCTGCTCGTTCTGCAGCAGCTCGGGCCCGGGGCCGGTGAGGATGGTTTGGCCGGTTTCGATTACATAGCCAAGGTCGGCGATCGAGAGCGCGGCGTGCGCGTTCTGCTCGACCAGGAACACGGTGATGCCCTCGGCCTTGAGCCGCTTGACCACCCGAAAGATCTCTTCGACGAGCAGCGGGGCGAGACCCATCGACGGCTCATCCAGCAAGAGGAGCTTCGGCCGGCCCATCAATGCCCGGGCCATCGCCAGCATTTGTTGCTGACCACCGGACAGCGTGCCAGCTGGAAGCTGCCGCTTTTCCTTGAGAATCGGAAAGATCTCGTACATGCGTTCGATATCGGCGGCGATGCCGTTACCCTTGCGCGTGTACGCGCCGAGGCGCAGGTTGTCCTCGATGCTCATCGGGCCGAACACCTGGCGGCCTTCCGGCACTTGGCAGATGCCGAGCTTCACGCGCTTTTCCGGCTGCAGGTTCGTGATGTCTTCCCCGAACAGGCGAATCGTGCCGGCACTCGCCGGCTGCACGCCGGAAATCGTGCGCAAAAGTGTGGTCTTGCCGGCGCCGTTCGCGCCGACCAGGGCAACCAGCTGCCCCTCACATACCTCGAGGTCAATGCCGCGCAACGCCTGAATGCGGCCGTAGTGCGACGCGACGCCGCGGATTTCCAGGACGGTTCGACGAGTGACCGGATCGTCTAGTGCGCGCATGGTTGTCTCCTTCACGCCGACGCACCGAGATAAGCGGCGATGACATCGGGATTGCGGCGCACCTCTTCGGCCGTGCCTTCAGCGAGCTTCTTGCCGTAGTCGAGGACGAGAATATGGTCAGACAGGTTCATCACGAGCTTCATGTCGTGTTCGACCAGGACCACGGTGACGCCGGATTCGGCCACCTTCTGGATCAGTGCGTCGATCTCGCCGGTTTCCGTATGGTTGAGGCCCGCCGCCGGCTCGTCGAGCAGCAGGATCTTCGGCTTGGCCGCAAGGGCGCGGGCGATTTCCAGGCGCTTCAACGCGCCATACGGCATCTGGCTAGCATGGCTCTTGATGTACTTGCCTACGCCGACGAAATTCATCAGCCTTTGGGCTTCTTCGCGGCACGCCCTGTCCTTCCGGCGCAGGCTGGGTAGCCGGATCATTCCCGCGAAAAGGCTGGTGTTGAGCGTGAGGTGCGCGCCGACCATGACGTTCTCGATGGCGCTCATGTTCATGCACACCTGCAGGTTCTGGAACGTGCGGCTCATTCCGCGTCGCGCCAGCTGGTCGGGCGTCACACCGGCGACGTTTTCGCCATCGAACACGATTTCGCCATCGCTCGGTGTGTAGACACCGGTAATCAGGTTGAACAGCGTCGTCTTGCCTGCTCCATTCGGGCCGATGACAGAATGGATGGTCTTGCCCGGACCGCGAATGTGACGTCCTGGACGGCCTTGACTCCGCCGAAGGTCTTGGAGAGCCCGTTGACCTGCAGCATCACTTCTCCTCCTTCGCGAACCTCAGGCGCAGCGTAGGTACGACGCCCTTTGGCAGGAAGATCATCGTCAGCATCAGGATCAGCCCGAAGATGACGGTTTCCCAGCCCTCGAAAGTCGACAGCAGTTGCGGCAACACCGTGAGCAGCGCCGCACCGAGGATCGAGCCGAACACCGACGCCATGCCGCCGACGACCACCATCGTCACCAGTTCGATCGAATGGAAAAAGCCGGCAAGCCCCGGCGTGACGAAGCCGATGTAATGCGCTGTGAGCGACCCCATCAAGCTCGCGAGCACGGCCGAGAGCACGAACACGCGGACCTTGAACGCGGTGGTGTTCACGCCGACGACCCGGGCGGCGACTTCCGATCCGTGGATGGCCTGCAGCGCACGCCCGGCCGGGGCCTCGATCAGGTTCAACGCAAACCACGTAACGACCACCAACAGGCACGCGACCACCGAGTACCACGCGTGCTCGCCGGTGATCTGCCACCCAGCCAGGGAGAAGCCGCCCACGGACATGCCGTCCGGACCGCCGGTATAGGCGGTCTCGTTGACCAGCACGATCGACGCGATGATGCCGAGGCCGAGCGTCGCCATCGCAAGGTAGTGGCCCTTGAGCTTCAGGATCGGCCTCGCGACGACAAAGGCGAGGAGGCCCGTTCCCGCGGCACCCGCGACCATCGCCAGCGCCGGTGGCCAGCCGAACTGGGTGGTCAGGATGGCTGACACGTAGGCGCCGATGCCGAAGAATCCGGCATGACCAAGGCTGATCTGGCCGGTGTATCCGATCAGCAGGTTGAGGCCGATGGCAACACAGGCGTTGATCGCGATGCGGATTGCCACGTCGTAATAAAACGGGTTGGGCAGCGCCAGCGGCAGCAAGGCAAGCACAACAACCAGGGCGGTGAGGCCGTACGAGGATCGGCTCACGGTCACACCCGGTCCGTGGTCTTCTTGCCGAACAGCCCTTGCGGCCGGAAGAAGAGGATGAGAAGGATCAGGACGAAGGGCATGGCGTCCTTGTAAGCGGACGAGATGTAGCCGGCGGTCATCGCTTCTACCGCGCCCAGCAGCAGGCCGCCCACGACGGCGCCGACGCCGCTGCCGAGGCCGCCCATCGCCATCGCAAGGTAGTGGCCCTTGAGCTTCAGGATCGGCCTCGCGACGACAAAGGCGAGGAGGCCCGTTCCCGCGGCACCCGCGACCATCGCCAGCGCCGGTGGCCAGCCGAACTGGGTGGTCAGGATGGCTGACACGTAGGCGCCGATGCCGAAGAATCCGGCATGACCAAGGCTGATCTGGCCGGTGTATCCGATCAGCAGGTTGAGGCCGATGGCAACACAGGCGTTGATCGCGATGCGGATTGCCACGTCGTAATAAAACGGGTTGGGCAGCGCCAGCGGCAGCAAGGCAAGCACAACAACCAGGGCGGTGAGGCCGTACGAGGATCGGCTCACGGTCACACCCGGTCCGTGGTCTTCTTGCCGAACAGCCCTTGCGGCCGGAAGAAGAGGATGAGAAGGATCAGGACGAAGGGCATGGCGTCCTTGTAAGCGGACGAGATGTAGCCGGCGGTCATCGCTTCTACCGCGCCCAGCAGCAGGCCGCCCACGACGGCGCCGACGCCGCTGCCGAGGCCGCCCAGTGTGGCGGCGACGAAGCCCTTCAACCCCATCATGATGCCGGCGTCGTAGCTCGTGTAAGTGATGGGTGCCACGAGTATCCCGCCCAACGCGCCCAGCGCTGCGGCCAGTCCAAACGACAACAGCAGAATGAAACGCGTGTTGATGCCGACCAACTGTGCCGCGAGCTTGTTGTAGGCCGTCGCCAGCACGGCCTTGCCGAGAATCGTTCGGCCGAAGAACCACGCCAGCGCCGCCACCACGACCAGCGTCACACCCATCACCCAGAGGCTCTGCGGCAGCAGCGTGGCGCCAAGGACCTCGATCGGCGTTTCGCCGGAGAATGGAGGCAGCGCGTGGTTGCCCTTGCCGAGGAAGATCTGGACTAATCCACGCAGCGTCAGCGACGCGCCGATGGTGATGATGATGAGCGTCACCACCTCGGCGTTGCCTGCGGGCTCAATGGCGAGCTTTTCCACGACCAACCCGACCAGCGCCGCGATCGCGACCGCCAGCACGATTGCGACGGGGAGCGGCACCCCGGCTTCGGTGAGGAAGACCGCCGCCATGCCGCCCAGCATGATGAACTCGCCCTGCGCGAAATTGATCACGCCCGACGCGT
>VBCK01000183.1 GCA_005882215.1 Betaproteobacteria bacterium
ATCCATGCTGGCAACCACCTTCAGCGGATGCCAGCCGCATCCATCAGGCTCAGCCGCTTCGGCGCATCGGAGCCTAATGGCGCGCGCCTGGACTCCGTGACTGCCAGTAACAACCGAATCACTTCGGGCACCGGCTTCGAGTTGTGCAACGGCATCCCCAGCGGTTCGTTGGTGCGCGGATCGATATCCACGTTGCCCTGGCCATCGCGCACAATGTCGTGAGCTACGACGCCGGCCTGGACCAGTGGATGGGCCGCAATCAGGACGCCGAGCAGCTTGGCTCGCAGTGATTCCAACTCGGCAAGTTCCTGTTCGCGCAGCGCGTCGACCGGCGTCTGCACTGTGCGGTGCAGGCGATCAGCTCGCCCGCCCAATCGAGGGCGTTTTCACGTGGCAGTCGCCTCGGCTTCTGCGGCCTGTGCGGTGACGGGTGCGGCAGGCGCGATCCAAGTGGCGGCGGTATCACGCCGCGCGGCGGCGGCCTTCTGTTTCCCGCGCGTCAGCCGTTCAGGGTAGGCGATCGCTTTGCTTTCCATCGCGAGGATCGCTGCGAATTCTTCCAGACGCTCAGCCCGGAACCGAACGCACCGCGCTCCGATAACGACGGTGGCGTCAGGCGGAAACTTCGGATGCTTGCGCAGGTTGTGGGCCTGCGTCTCGGAAATCTGCCACTTCCGTGCCCAGTCGACGACACTCCACATCGCGCCCCAGGCATCTGATGCTCGCTGATTCATGCGCACTCCATCGGGTCCAACAAACCCGACCGGAGCCCACTTGCGATCGTTGAAGCGCCTTGCAAGAGTTTTAGCGCGAGGTCGGCGATCACGATGGCGAGCAACAGCGCGAAGGCGCGCTTGAGCCACAGCGTCGGCCAGCGGTGCGAGAGCGTCGCTCCCAAGGGCGCCGCGGCCACCGCCGCGAGCGAGGTGACCAGCACGGCGGGCAGGTACACATAGCCCAGGCACGCGGACCCGCAGGCCTGCGAATGGCCCGCTGCCATGCTTCGAAGGTCCTGGCCCACGACGTCATTCACCTCTCACAAACCCGCAACGTTGTCCTTGATCTGACCGTGTCAGTGGTCGGAACGAGCGCTGTGGCTGAAGCTCATCGTACAGCCTCAGATACGCAAACCATCCAGTGCTACGGGTATCGGTGGCGTGCCGTCCCTCGGAAATCGAGACCTCCCAGACGGCGCGAGTATCTGATGGCCGCTTCCGCGTGGACAGCGTCCCTTTCGGACCGTTCGGTGCAGAAAATTCGCAACTCGTCAGCATTCCGTTGCCATTTCAGGAGCACCGCAGGCCCGCCCCGCGAATAATCAAGCGCGGTTGAGGCTTTGCCGCTGGCTGCGCAACTGATGGTTGACTGATGTATAGCTGATGTTTACTCGCACGCAGTCTGATTAACTGATACTCCTCTGATACTCAGCTGACAACTCTGATGTTCCTCTGATACTCAGCTGACAACTCGCTGATGCAACGCGTGCGAGCTGATCTTTCACTGATGTTTACCTGATGTTTAGCTGATAGAGAAGCGAATTGCGCGAAGGCAGGATAGGCTGCGCCGCCGACATTGCATTACATTTTCACCCGTGAGTGCGCGTGCCAGCCAGTTGAGCGTTGATCTTGGTCCGCTGAAGGCGCGCCTGTATGAAGCCGCGCATCGCGCCGGCATATGTCCGTCGGTGCTTGCACGAAAGGCGATTGCAGCCTTGCTAGACGCAACTACGAGCCAGAGCGGAGTGGAAGTCTCGCCAGCGGTGAGGGCTGCAGGCGAGCGCGGAAAGCACGATGGCAAGGTTCTTGAGGTGCGTTTGAAGTTGCGCGAGGAAGATGCAAGGAGAGCCTCCGAATGCGCGCGGGTTGAAGGACTAAGTCGTTCTGAATATCTTGGTGTGCTGGTGGGCGAGGCAATGCAGGGAGTGGCGAAGCGCGCCGGCGCGTCGACGAACCGGAGTGGACTGGGGTCGCCTGGGCGGGCGATGGCCCTGGCTGGAATGCGGGAGGCGCTGGTCGGATCCACAGCCCAGATCGCGGCGCTCGGGCGCAATGTGAATCAGATCGCCCGCTCCTTGAACGGAAACCCTGGTGCGATCAGTAAACAGAATCTGGAGACATTGGCGGCCGTTGCCGGCAGAGTGGATAGGCACGTCGACCTCGCTGGTGCTGTGTTGTTAGCGCTGCGGCCGGTTGTCGCAGCTCGACGAGCGATAAGAGGGGCGAGAGATGACGCGCGCGGCTGACGCGGAACTGCAGAAGTGGGGGCGGATGCTGTTTGCGCGCGCAAAGCCCGGCTCGCGGCACCCTAGCCGAGGAATGCGTATTCCAACGTCCGATGTGTTTCGGCGTGAGGTACGACTTGTGGTGAGGCGGGCGCCGCAGGTCATGGTGAAGGCGACGGGCGGCGGGCGCGGTATGGCAGTTATCCGGGCGCACATGAACTACATCGATCGGGAGGGCAATGGGCTGATCGACCAAGATGGGGAGCGGCACCAGGGGCGCGAAGCGCGGCGCGAAATTGCGCGTCAGTGGGCCAGGGAAGGCACCCCGATTCCCGAGTGGAGTGATCGACGCGAGGCGTTCAACATCATGTGGTCGATGCCAGCCGGGACCGATTCCAAGAAGCTGCTAGGGGCCGTTCAGGCGCTGGCGGCGCGGCAATTTGCAGATCACAAGTACGTGATGGCATTGCATTCGCACCAGGCAAATCCTCACGTACACCTACTTGTGCGGGCCGAATCGGATCTCGGTGTACGGCTGAATCCACGCAAGGCGGACTTGCACGAGTGGAGGATGGAATTCGCTGCAGAGCTGCGGGAGCGCGGCATTGCGGCAGCGGCATCGCGCCAGGCCGCACGCGGCGTTGTCAGAAGCTACCTGAATATCTGGCAGGTCAAGGCGCAAGAGGAAGGCCGGCTGAGAAATCACCGGCCCAGCCACAAGGACGGTCAAGTGGCTCGCGATACGCGGGCGGACGCACTGCGAGCATGGGGCGGCATTGCCGGAGCTCTGGCTCAATCGGACAAATGGGAGGACCGAGATCTGGTGAAGCAAGTGTTGGAGTTCGTGAATACCATGCCTGTGCAGCGCGAGCGAGCAATTCTGGCTCAGCGCAGCAGAGCGCCGGTAGAGCGTGGGCTGGAACGTTAGGACGCCGCTCGCCGCTACCCATCGGGCAGCCGCGCACGCTCCGCTGCGTGCGCAGCGTCACTCGGATCGGGTTCGACAGTGTCCGACACACATACGTTTTGTCGACCTGCTTCGCCGAACGCCTACCCTACTGCGTAATCGGGTGCAGCCCGGCCAGCATTTCCGGTTCAATCCAGCGACCGATTGCAGTCGATTCCGGCCGCCTGCTCCGACCGGATCACCCTTGGAAGTAACGG
This sequence comes from Betaproteobacteria bacterium, assembly GCA_005882215.1. GTDB lineage: Bacteria > Pseudomonadota > Gammaproteobacteria > Burkholderiales > Burkholderiaceae_F > VBCK01. The sequence goes on from VBCK01000183.1 coordinate 3,386, forward strand.
CGCCGCGACGCAGCGAGGTTTTAACGGCCGGTCTACACAATAGAACCGACCTGTGGAACCATCACCGATCGTAGGCAAGTAACGACCCGTTGAAGACGCTGCTGGTTGCACCAAGCCGCCCTTCGGAAGCAAGGAGCTGCCGTCCGGCAGGCGCGGCTACCAGCGCTTCGGCGGACGCCGCGAGGTATGAAACACCCGCAGAATCTGGACCTCCTCGCCGCGAACTCGATACGGAACAATGTACCGCGTGTTCAGGATCACGAGCTCTCTGGTGCCGGGCACGCGACCGGGGTGCCCAATAGCGGGCTGCTCCGCTAGTTGCGCCACTGCCTTGAGGATGCGGGCAACGACGAGCCGAGCCGCCTCCTCGTCATCGGCTGCGATGTAGGTGGCCTCCTCATCGAGGTTGCGCAGGGCCTTGCGCAGCCACCTAACGTGCATTCACCTTCCACTTC
>VBCK01000184.1 GCA_005882215.1 Betaproteobacteria bacterium
TACCAAAATGCGCCGTACTACTTCCCTCAGATGCCGAATGTCTCGTCTCCGACAGGAAGTTTCCAGCCTCTAGCGGCCCACACCATCGACATCCAGTTCCTGTTCTCTGGCTACCATGGTGGAAACCTTGGCTTAAATCTGGACCAAACGACTGGGCAACCACGCGAACTCGATGCAAGCGAGACTGAGCTGTCGGATCAGTTGGTTGCCGCGTGGACAAATTTCGCTAGCACCGGGAATCCGAACGCCCAGAGGAATACGCTGTGGCCTGCCTTCACAACGGATTCGCCGACGTTCCTGTCGGAGAACATCCCTTCAACCCTGTACCCCGCTGCTCAATTCTACGTCGACCATAAGTGTGACTTTTGGTACCCGATTCTTGGTTACCCGACACCTTAATTGTCGTATTGAGTGAACGCCCGAAGCCGTAGGGTTGTGAAGTGATCGATGATGTCAATTTCGGCGGCGCGGCTGCGAGAGCACCGCGCGCCGAGTTCAGGCGAATTCGAGCAGACATAAGTCAAGAAGAGAAAGTCAGGATTTTCCTCTAAGGAGAAGCACCATGGCATCGCAGCGGAGGTACGCATTCGCTTTGAGCAAAGGCATGGCTCCAACGCTTCTTCTCGCCTCACTGCTTACAGTAAGTGTGTCTCCAATTTCTGCGATAGCCCAGGACGAGGGGGACGGACCGGTCGTTCAGACCGCGGAGGGTCCGGTCCGTGGATTCATCAAGGACGGGGTATACGAATTCCTCGGCATTCCCTACGCCGCGCCGCCGATCTCTACGGACCCAACAGCGGCACCCTGCTCCCCCACCAATCTGCGATGGTGCCCACCCGTGAGGCATGAGCGCTGGACCGAAGTTCTAAACGCGACGGCTTATGCGCCGATCTGCGCCCAAACCAACGAGTTCGGGGTGTTCGCTGGGCCGCCGAACGACAACGAGGACTGCCTTTTTCTGAACGTCTTCACGCCGAAGCTGCGTGAATCGGGGCGGCTTCCCGTGATCGTCTGGATACATGGGGGCGGCAATGTCGACGGCGAGACCCCCGGTTACGACGGGAGCAGGCTGGCCGAAGAGGGCACTGTCGTCGTCTCGATGGAGTACCGTCTCAACGTCATGGGCTGGCTCGCGCATCCCGCGTTGGATCACGAAGGCCATCTCTTCGGCAACTACGGCGTTCTCGATCAGCAGCTTGCGCTCAAATGGGTGCAGAGCAATATCGCCGAATTCGGCGGCGACAAGGACAACGTCACCGTTGGCGGCCAGTCCTCGGGCGCGCTCAACGCCGCCCTTAGCATGGTATCGCCGCTGGCCAAGGGCCTGCTCCACCGGGTGATCTGTCAAAGCTACTGCCCCGCACCGCTTCTCCCGGGAGGGTTCTCGGTGGAGTTGCCAACCGCCGAGGCGCGGGGCATAGCCTTCTCGGTTGCGGCCGGCTGCGGCTCAGGCACGGACGCGGCTACCGCCGCATGTCTGCGCAGTCTGACTTCAACCCAGGCCGAAACGATAGCAGGAAAGGGTAATTTCATCGGCGGCCAAGGCATCATAGACGGACAAATCGTACCGAGTCAGCCGATGACGCTTTTTGCCAACGGCCAGTTCAACCATGTGCCCTTGATCAACGGCAATACGGAGGACGAACATACCTTCTTCCTGGCCATTACCGAATACAACTCCAACACGGATAACGCGCTTCGAACGCCAACGACTGCGGCGCAATACGTAAACCACGTCAATGCGACCTATGCCACGCCGCCTTACCCGGCTGGGACTGCTGCGGCGGTTCTGGCCCTCTACCCGTTGAGCGCCTACGCGACCCCGGAATTGGCCTACAACAGGGTCGGGACAGACTCGGCAATATGTGGTCAACGGATACTCGATAAAATCCTGGCGCCCCAGATCCCGGTCTATGTTTATGAATTCGATGACCGGACTGCGCCGTTCTACTTCCCGCAAATGCCCGGGTTCACCTCCCTCGCCTACCACACCGCCGATATCCAGTATCTGTTCCCGCTCTGGCATGGCGGACCGGACGGAATCGAGCATCCGCTCAACGCACGGCAGTTGGATCTTTCGGACGAGCTGGTGGCCGCCTGGACGAACTTCGCGCATACGGGCAACCCGAACGGGCATGGAAACAAACCTTGGCCGCGCTACACGACTGAGCCGGGGCCAGCCTGGCTAAGACAAGACCTCCGAGGCTTGTCGACATTGACGGACACGCAGTACTCGGCGCTTCGTCACTGCGACTTCTGGGATCCGCTCGCCTTCGTTCTCTTCCCGACGCCCTAAAAGCTACTGAGTCAGTTGGAGTTTCGATTACGCGAGTCAAATGGCGCGTCGGCCTGAGCTATGGAGCCGATCGAGCAACGCGGAAGCCGGTGCCCGCCGCCCGGGCCGTGGGCGGAAGGCCGATCCGTCGCGTGACCCGGACAAACCTGGCCAGGTCACCCCAGTATCCGCCACGTAGAGTGTGCAGGTGGCCGGTCGCCGGGCCCCGCGGCTGGTCCTTAAGGCTCTCGGCGTAGTATTTGTCGGCGTACCAGTCGGACATCCACTGCCACACGTTGCCCGTCATGTCGTAGAGGCCGAGGCCGTTCGGCTTCTTCTCTCCGACCGGGTGGCTGCGGTACTGGGAATTATTGTAGTTCCAGGCATAGTCACCCAGCTCCCGCTCGTCGCTTGTGCCCGCCCACTTCTCGCTCTTGCCGCCGCTTCGGGCTGCGTACTCCCATTCGGCCTCCGTCGGGAGCCGGTAAGTGACTCCGTCGCGCTGACTCATCTTGCTGATGAACTCCTGCACATCGTTCCAAGACACATTCTCCACCGGGCAGGTGATTCCACATTCGGACTCTTTTGAGGGGTTGAGCCCCATGCGCCCGGCCCACTGAATCTGCGTCACCGGATACTTGCCCAGATAAAAATCCTTCACGCAGACTTCGTGAACCGGCTTCTCGTTGTCCGCGCCGTCTCCGAAGGTGTCGCCCATCTTGTAGCAGCCGCCTTTGATCAGCACCATCTCCATCGGCTTAATCGGCGCATTCGGTGTGATCGGGTAGTCGTCCGCGAACGCCGGACTTTGCGCGATAGCCAGGGAGAAAAAGAACATCAGCGTGACGACGAATGACCGCATCGCTTTTCCCGTGCTCCAGGTCTTGCTCACTGCGGGGGCACGACCTTCTGGAGGTCCAGGCCTGCGGCACTATCTGCGGGTGGCTTTGCGCGCCTCGAGGGTCACAGCGCCGCAAGCTTCGCGATCTGATTGTCGATCAGGATGGTCAGAGCGGTATCGTTCGGCGCCAGAATCCACTTGGCGATGTTCGCCTCCAGCGTCTCGAGCTTAGAGGTCGCCGAGGTGTAGTTGCCCTTCGAGACGTCCCAGAACGCCGATTCATACTCTGCCACGAGCTCTGCCCGCTGCGCCGGTGCATTGGCCGGGGTCACGAATTGAGAATCCGGCAGCAGGCCCGTCACCGGAGCGCTCGTGCAAATCGACGGCAGGGTGCAGGTCAACCCGGAGGCGATGTTGCCCCAGCCGAAGTCGGCGGTGATCGAGAAGTTGCTCTTCGCCATTACGGCGCCGGCGATCTGGGTGAGACCCGCGACCTGCTGGACAAAATAGTCCTCGTCGAAACCGTCAAATCCTGCCTCGGTATTGAGCTGGGAGTATTCCTGAGTCCAGGCGCCCGGCCAGTCGCCGGCCAGCCCGATGCCGGGAATGTTGGGCGTGTACGAACGACCCTTGTTCAACGGGCTGTTGACCGTCTTCATATAGCCGCCATTCACCCCTGGGGCGATACCGCCGTCGCTCGCTGCTACCCGCGGCCAGTGATTGTCTTCGGCTGCGTGCCTCACCGTGTCGACCAGCCACAGATTATTGTTGAAAAT
>VBCK01000185.1 GCA_005882215.1 Betaproteobacteria bacterium
TAGCCACACTATATCCGGCGGCCGCGCCCACCCAATTCGGTTTCAACAACATCATGTTGCCGCCACCATCGACATTTCCGCCCCCACCCAAGCCAATTCCGATAGGTGGTCCCGTATCTGGTCTAGGGTCAAATCTTGCGCAAATAGCAAATGTCGATGTGTTGGACAAGTGTCCGACACCGGACCAATTTCTCGAAGAGCGCATCAAACAGCTTTTGACGTCATTTGGGGAAAAACTGACAAATGTGTCGAGCGGACAAGTCAGCGTCAGCCCAACTTCGATCACCCTGACGCCAATAACACCTACCGCCTCTTTCACGCTCGACTTCGGCGCCTATTACACGGAGATAGTCCAGAAGGCTGGAGGCCCGCAAATCACAGACCTCCACGAGCACCTTGGTCCGTTTAAGCTTCTTGTGGACTGCGAGTTTGCGTCTCAAGAGGCCGCAAGCAGCGCATACGCACCTATCAATCCGATACCGAAGAACCCTTATCCGATAGCGGGGAGCCAATCTCACCTGGTCGTTGGTCCCGGAATTTGGAGCGGATTCACGGTGACATTCCCGGTGTCGGCGACGTTCCCGGCGTCATTGCCTTCGAGTGGTCAGCAGGCGGGCACAACGACAATTGGCGATACCCCAGGTTCTGGGTGCGTACCACAGGTGTCCCTCAAGATGAGTACGAGTTACACCTATGCTTGCCAAAATGAAACGTCTCCTCCATGCAACAACGGGAACGATAGTTCCCAGTCAATAACAGTCAATTCTGCGAACGATCAGATTTGCATGAGTGCGCCTGTTCAAGTGACCGTCAGTCTCGCAGGAACATTCACGGTCGCAGTCAATGTCACCGGAACGCAGACCCACGTTACGAATGTCCAGGTTTGCGTCGACGTCGGGGCGAATAGCACTTGCGGACCGTATGGAGGATTTGTGGTCGGAACGTCGAATTCCATTGTTGTCAACGCAATCGTCGGGGAATCGTACAGCGTCGTCGTTCCTGCGAACCAGCCTGCCGCTGCATATTGTTCGGTCGTTTCGGGAGCAACGGGGATGTTCGGGCCGAGCACGCCCACGGCGGTCGTCACGTGCAACTGAGCGGTGCAAACGCTTGTGGCCGATTGGTCGCTATGGCGAGTGTTCGCTTTGCCGCGACCCGGACGACCGTTTGGGGTCGCGACCGCGGAAATGTTGTCGGTAACGGCGCTGCGTCGCCTGGTCGGCAATAGATCTGGAAGGGGCCGCCGCGTCACCGGGAGACCGCTGTACAGCCCATCGCGAGCGATGGCAAAATCATCGCGACCGTTCCGCGATTTGGCGTTCGCGGCCACGAGCCGACATTCGGTTGGTCCAGACAAATTCACCCGACATGCGGACATTCGTCGGCCTACGTCGATGAACGATTCAGCACCACAAGGCAAAGACAGGTTGTTGGTGGACACTCCGGACATCACAGGCCGATGGCTGGTTCTACTTGGAGTATCGGTACCGCTTCTGTTTGGCTTGTTTCTGTGGTGGTGCCCACCCGACTTATTCGAACGTCTCGGAGGTCTCGGATTTGCCGCCCTCTTATCCTTCTACATCGTCATCGGTACACCCGTCGTAACGCTGATCGTCGCTATTGGGACAATACTAATGTTCCGAGCCTTGAAGGCGCGTCCTCGCCGACGTGGCCGCGCCGATGTGGCGATCTGTGCCCTAGGTGGCGTCTTTTCCTTCTTTGGTCTCGCCCTGGTGGTTCGCATGCTCGTTTGCATGTTGGGAGGCTGTTAGGCCCGCTGGCGGCCGGTCATGGCGAGCGGCTCGCTACTGGTGGTCCGGTTTTCGGCAGGTGCCAAGGCCGGAATGGGTCGGCTTGTCGAAAATGGGACCGGTATCGAGGCGCGGCGACCATGTCTGCCGTGCGATGTCGAGCGGTCGCCGGCGCAGCGAATGACCGGTGTGCATCACATCGCAACCGGTGGCAAAATCATTGCGATACTTGCCGGAAACACCCCTGTCGGCCACTCTCGGACTTCACGGGGCGGTGCGAAAATCGACGCAAAGCGCTCATGCCGCAACTTCGGGAGAACATGAAGCCATTGTCGGTTTGGATTTCAGTCGCTTTCGTTTCTCCGTTACTCGCGCTGAATTCGGCCGTTCACGCCGAAGGTGCCGCGCCGACCTATTCCATCAAAGAAGAGACCGGTTCGCACATCATCAGAAAACCTGTTCAAAACATTTACGTTCCTCCCGATAAGACCTACGCTGAACTAACGCCGGAGGAGAAGCAAAGGATAAAGTCATTCTATGAACCGATGACGGAGGAGGACGAGCCTCCCTATCCGGAGCACGGACTACGAGCGATTCTCGAGGCGGCACTGAAGTTGCAGGATCGACTTCTGGTAGATGGAGCGATGTTCCTTGCCGTTTCTGTCGATGCATCGGGCAAAGGAACGAGTGTTGCTGTCTACCAATCGCCGGATGAACAGCTGACACGAGCCATGGCGGGCGTTCTGATGTTTACCAGGTACAAACCGGCAATCTGTCATGGTGTCCCGTGCAAGATGGAGTATCCATTTCGGTTTCAGTTCAAAGTCCGTTGACGCAAAGTGAGGCCCCTTCGGATTTCGGTGGATTCATCCGAGCGTCACCGGTTCACTCGCGTCCGCTTTGCTGTGAATGCCAGTGCCCGCAACGGGTCGGCGGACTAAGCCGCTCGCGCGGCAGGGCTGCGATCCTGTGTTGTCGCGTAGCGAGGATCCGGTGATTTCCCGCTGAGGTTGTGTTTCGTATGTTGGTTTCGAGGCGACGTGCCTCGATGACCAACAGGAGCACGACCATGAGCGAAGAGAAGACCCCGGCGGTTTCGGCGCTGCGCCAGCGCATGATCGAGGACATGACGGCGCTCAGGCTGTAAGCAACCAGTGAAGGCATATTGCTCGGGGCGCCTCTGAGGGCCGAGGATCGTGTCCACCAAAGAAATAGGTGGACACGTGTACGTCAAACCAGGAATGCCGGGCCGGCGTCGCCGGCGATACACGGAAGATTTCAAGGCCAGGGTCACTGGGGAATGCCGACGGCCGGGGGTCTCGATCGCCTCGGTCGCGCTCGCCAATGGACTGAATGCCAACTTGCTGCGCAAGTGGGTGTCTGAGCGGGAATCTGCCGGCTCCCCGCCGCCAGCGCTTCCGCCCGTAGCTCAGGCCGAGGAATTCGTTGCACTGCCGCTGGCCGCGCCGCCGAAGCCGGCCGAGGGTTCCGATATCCGCATTGAGCTGCGCCGAGGAGCCAT
>VBCK01000186.1 GCA_005882215.1 Betaproteobacteria bacterium
CCTTCCCCTTCCGAAGCGAAGCTCGCTTGAACCATCGGCAAAGACAAGGAGGCCGCCATGCCGCCCGCCACTGTCAAAAAGCCGCGCCGGTCGATGTGCGACGAGGCAACGTCCCGAGTCGAGCCGGCGATCACGGGCGCGAGTTTCTTCATCACTTCTCCTCAACGGAATAGTCAACTGCCAACATCAGCGTGTGCCTTGATACCGCCTGGGCGTCGTGCCCGTCATCTTTTCCAGAGCCAGTGTTATGCATCCGTGGTCCACGGAGCCTCCGCCAGCAGCGACAAGGCAACGCGCTCTTGTTCGTATATATCAGCACAAAACTGCGCTGCGCCAGTGGAAACTGGGTTACCACATTTTGTGCGTGCCTGGAAAAACCAAACGCAAAGCCGTAACACATATTCGCTGCGACAACTTTTCCCGTACCGGAAAGATGAGAATCATCGCGCTGCAGCAACGAGGATGAGTGCGCCTGGCCGTAGCGGACTAGTTCAATAGATTTCGGACGATTTTCCTAGACGCCCGCAAACTCATCTTGAACACTTGAAAGATTGTGACGGGCCAACCCATGGTGGCGATCTGCACAAATGCCGCCGGTGCAATGCACTGATTGCTACGGGAGTGATTTGCGCGGGACATCGGAGAAAATAATCATGAAGAGCATCCATTTCCAGTCCGCCGGCCGGCGCGTCCAAGCTTTTCTGTGGTTTGTTACTGCCGCTCTCACCCTGCTCTACACCGTAGCCGCTGCGCAATCGCTCAGTGACGTGCGTCCAGCCGCTGAGCGCGCAGCCTCCCGTCCTCATCGCCACTGCGCAGTTCGCCTGGAGCGTGTTTCGCTTCGGACCCAGCTTTGGTCTCGCTTGGCCCGACGAGCAGTTCCCCATGAATAAGGTGGACCAGCTCTACCACATGTTCATGCAAGACAAGAACAACCTCCAGGTGGCCGACGTGATCATCAGGTGGATTGATGAACACGTGGAGGATAGCTCCGGTCTGGACCATTGAGTCGGGGGAGGCGGAATTTGTTGCGAATCAAACCGCGACTCGAGCGGCACCTTTGCCAAGGATCTTCACGGTGAAAACACAAGCTAAGCCCAACGCAGAAAACCCCAGCCAGAGCGCCGCCAACGTAAGCCGCCGCGGTTTCCTCGCGACGGCAGGCGGCGTTGCCGTAGCCATGCCCTTCGTTGGGATGCGTGATGGTCTGGCCAGCGAAAACCTCAACGAAGATGCCCGCGAAAGTGCGCCGCTCGCCATCGCGCGGCAAGGCAGTTTCGCATCGGGCGGAAGCGTATTGACCAGCCCCGGTACCTTCAACCCTTTTGTCAACGGCGGGCCGGGTCAAACCCTGCACGGTGATCACTGCTACGCGCAGTTCCAGATTCCACTCGACCCACGCGAGCTGCCCCTCGTCATGTGGCACGGCGGAGGGCAGATGGGAAAGACCTGGGAGTCGACGACCGATGGTCGGGAGGGATACCAATCGATTTTCCTCAGGCGTGACTTTTCGGTCTATGTCATTCATCAGCCCAGCGGCATTCTCGGCTGGTTGACTGCAATGAAGAGCCCGAACGTGGCTGCTATCTACGCCTATGAACCCACGGACTATGTATTCCCCGAAGGCCAGGTACCGCCTGCGATGGGCGGCCAAGTCGGAAACCCAGTCGCACTCGACGATTTCCTGAAGCTGACCAAGATCCCGATCCGGATTCAATACTCGGACCACATCCCCACCAGCCCGAGTCCGTACCCTCGGTTGGAAAATTGGCGCAATCGAGTAGCGCTCGGAACTCTGATGGTGAGTGCGATCAATCAAAACGGGGGGGACGCGTCCATATTGCATCTGCCCGATATCGGTATCTTTGGAAACACGCATTTTTCATTCTCGGACGTGAACAATATTCAGATAGCCGATCTTCTCTCGCACTGGCTTTCCGAGAAACACCTCGATCGGCGATAACGAAGAAGAAGGGACCGCTCTGAACATTCGACAGTTCACGTAGCGTTGGAGGACGAGCCAAATGAGGCGCACCAGGCGTTTGGTTGAAACAGCAGCGCTGGTCGGGATGATTGGCGTCGGGCTCGCGAGCGCATCGACTGCAGCGCTCGGAGCCGGAGGCGATGCTACCCAAGAGGATTCGCAAAAACCGCTAATCCTTCACAAGCAAGGCAGTTTCTTTGTCGGCGGTCAGACCGCGTCGACCGGTCCGAACAGCGACATCACGATCGATCAGATGTACGTGCAATTTCAGGTGCCCGAGGGCGCTGGTAAACATTTGCCGGTGGTGATGCTGCATGGCTGCTGCCTGAGCGGCAAGACGTGGGAGACCACGCCGGACGGCCGCATGGGTTGGGAGGAGTATTTCGTCCGCAGGCACCGGCCGGCTTACATCCCGGACCAGGTTTCACGCGCACGCTCGGGTTTCGATTCGACCACGATCAGTCGAGTCAAGGCGGGGGCGCTGCCGCCCAGCGCCCTCCCCAACGTCTTTCAAGCAAGTCACCAGATTTCCTGGACCTTGTTCCGCTTCGGCCCGACGTTCGGCACGGTGTTTTCGGACGAACAGTTTCCGGTGAATGCCGCCGACGAGCTCTACAAGCAGATGATCCCTGATCTGAACGCACTGCTTCCCGCGGTCAACCCGACCTGGACGAACCTGGCGGCACTGGCCAAGCAACTCGGCGGGGCGGTGCTGATGGGCCACTCCGAGTCAGGCTTCTTCCCCGAGCAGGCGGCGCTGATCGATCCGGCCGGGATCCGTGGCGTGATCACGATCGAGACCGCCTTCTGCGTAACGAACCTGACGCCACAACAGCTTGCCGTTTTCCGCAATGTCCCTGTGCTCGTCGTGTTCGGTGACCACCTGGCGGACGTGCCTGCATTTGCGAGCCTATGGACGGCGAGCTTCGATACCTGCAATCAGTTCGTTCAACAGGTCAATGCCGCTGGAGGAGACGCGCAAATGCTATCGCTTCCGGCCGTAGGCGTTTTCGGCAACAGCCACATGATGATGCAGGACAAGAACAACCTGGAGGTTGCGGATCTGATTTTGAAGTGGATCGACGAGCACGTCGGAGGACGCTAAGGGAAGTCTGCCACGGAGGTCGCCATGGGAGCGTCACCAGTATCGAACGACATGAATAGGACTCGAAACGCGAACGGACCAGCGGGAGCGGTCGGGACCTGCACCGGTAGCAGAAGAGATTTTTTGCATACCGCAACTTTCGGTGCGGCTGCGGCGAGCCTTCTGGCCGTCCCAGGCCTCAGTGTTATCGCTGGGCCATCGAAGGCATGCGGAGACCCTTTTCAAAGTCAGCGAGAGGCCGCGGAAGCATTCTTAAGGTCCTATTACGCATCCAAGGATGGGCTGGACATCGATTCATTCGTTTTGCATTGGGCTGAGACCGGTATAAGGGCTGAGGACCATGTGCTCGGTGTTAATTGTGGTCCGGTCACCGATAGGAATGGCATTCGTGCTAGTTTTGGAGGGTTATTTCCGAGGGTCGGCACGCCCGGCAGGTTTTCCAAGTTCTTTCATGCCACTGGCGACTTGAACTACGGTGTGATCTCAGAGTTCGTCGATGTGCCGGGTACCTTTTTCGCTCGCGGATTCGACCTTATGACTGTCAACGTACTGACAGGTGGTCTAATCAGCCACTATATTGACCACTGGGACAGCTGGCAGCTAGCTCAAACCGACATAACCGGAAGCGGTGATCCCACGACAACGCCGGATCCGTTCTCTCCCACCGGGCCAAAAAACAGTGTTCCGGTGGCGCTTCAACTGGCGCCCGTACACGCCAATGGAGTACCTCGCTTCTCAGAGCCCTGCTCACCGCCTATCCCCTCGCCGAACTCCGCTTCGGCTGAATTACTGCAATACGTTAATCGTCTGCACGACGCATTGTCGAAGGGAGATAGCGGACCAGTTGCTGCACTTTTTACCGACGACTGTCTCTTGATCCACCCGTTACTTCATCGAGGTCCGCCCGGTTACGGCACTTTCTGTCGAGGCATTCAGGTTAGGGGCAGGAACGCCGTTGCGAGCATTCTAAAAAGCGCGGTGCACCTCCTTCCCGATGGAGAAGACTCCATTTTAGAAAGAGTCATCGGTAGTCTTGCGGGTGGCGGTTATCAGTGGAGATCTGGAGGAATCTACGCTAATCAAGGTCTTACTCGCCAAGGCATTTTTGGCGCAACCGCTCTTGATTTCTCTGGAGACCAAATTTCCAGAATGTCGGTCAAATTCGACACTTTCCACCTAACGCAAGATCAACGCAGCGCCATCCAGGATGCCCTGGACCAAGCATGTCTCTCAACGAATGAGGGTCCTTAGCTGTTCCGAGTAGCTGTGACATCTAGTAAAGGGAGGCGGGTCGCTGTAGATCTTCACGAAGAGCTTGCGCCGCGGTCAGCGCCGGCTCGGCCTTGCGAACATCAGCGGCCAGGCGACTCCAATCTCCAATCGCGATCCGCTGTCGGTTATTCCAATCAGCGAGCCGGAGATCAATAGCACGCTTTGTATGGCCCAGCCGTCGCAGAAGCGCCACACACACGGTGCTGCTGACGAGCACCGCCGCAATCCTGAGACGGCTGACCGTGTCGCTCTGAGGACCCGCCTGCGCGCTCGCGGCGCTATTGTTTGTTGACCGAACCGTGCTTGACCAGTCGGACGGTGTCGTCCGCGACCAGTCCAACGCCCGGCGCATAGTACTTGTACTCCTTCGCGGCCAGCTCGATCGCCGAGGTTTCCTTGACTTTCAGGCAGTTGGAAAACGTGCCTGCGGGAGTCTTGCAGGTTTCGCTCAGGCTCACGATCTCCGCCCGATCCATTGCCGTGCCGGGCGCGATTTCCTGGTAGTACCTCATCTTCACCCGGGGCATTCCTGCCATCATCAATCCGGCCCGGTTGCCCTTTTCGGCAAGCCAAGAGCCGTCGTGCTTGGTCACTTTGCCCTTTTCGTAATAATCGACGTCCTCTCCAAAATAGAAGACATCCTTCGTCGGCTCGCAGATGGCGAAATAGTTTTTTGCGATTTCCGCCAGCTCCCCTTTCTTCCACTCGCGCTCCTCGACGACCCGGGTGGCCACGCCATCGATCGTCTTGGTCTCATCGAGCACGGTGAGCTGCAGCTTGATGTCGTTGCCTTCGAGCACCAGCTGATAGCTGGGTTCCAGGATGAAATACGGGTTGCGCCCCGAGGTCTGCAGCTTGCATTCGGACACCAGCCGCCGCCGAGTGCCTGGAAAAGGGCGGCAGTGTCGCTGAGGCGACTCGCCTGAGCCTGTATCAAGGCGAGTAGAGCCTGCTGGTAGGACAGCTGCGCGACCTGCACACCCAGGTACCCGGTCAAACCGGCCATCCATTGCTGTCGCGCGATCTTCAAGCTCTTCTCGGCCGCCTTCTCGGCGGTATCGGCCGCCTTCAGAACGGTCGCATCGTTTTGGATCGCGGTCAGCGCGTCGGCGACGTTCTGGAAGGCCCTCAGCACGGTGCTGCGGTACTGGGCCCAGGCCTGTTCATAGGCGGCCTCCGCCGCCCGTTGCGTGTGCAGCAAGGCGCCGCCGGCGAACAGCGTCTCGGCGACCTGCGCTCCCACACCCCAGAACCCGCTTCCCGCCTTGAAAAGTTTTGAAACTTCATTCGCCTGGGAACCGCGGCTCGCCGTCAAGGTGATCGCCGGCAACCGGTTGGCCACGGCAATGCCGATTTGCGCGCTCGCTGCCTGCAACTGTGCCTCTGCAGCACGGACGTCCGGGCGCTGTTCGACCAGTCGCGAAGGCAGGCTGACCGGCAACTCGGCGGGAAGATCGAACGCCGCCAGCTCGAACCGTTCACCCGCTTCTTCGCTCGGGAAGCGGCCCGCCAGTATCGTCAGCAAGTGTCTCTGCAGTGCCAGGGCTCCCTCCAACGGTGGCAACGCAGCCTGAAACTGGGCGACGGTCGCCTCCTGTATCGCAACCTCCGCGGCGCCGATCTGCCCGGCGCGCCGCTGGCGCTGCGTCATCTCGAGCTGAAGCTGCGCGAGCTGTATGGTCTCGTGAGTGGCGTCGATCTGCCCGCGCAGCGACGCTTCCTGAATCGCCGCCGCGACGATGTTGGAGGTCAAGGTCACGTAGGTTGCTTCGCGCTCGAACCGCCGGGCTTCCGCCTGGGCCGAGAGCGACTCGACCTGGCGCCGGTAGACCCCGAACACGTCGGGCACATACGAAATGCTCAGTTGCGCGGTGTCCAGGCTGTAGATCGAGCTCCCCCCGGGGCCGGGCGTCGACTGCCGAGTAGGATTGAAGCTC
>VBCK01000187.1 GCA_005882215.1 Betaproteobacteria bacterium
CGTTTCAACCTGATGGTGCCCGCCAGCGAGATGTTCGACTTCCTGAATCCGAACGCAGGCACCGGGTACCCGAACACCTGACGCAGTACGTTGCCGCGAGCGCCGCCTGGACGGCGGCGCCCGTTATTCAGCCTGTTCCCTGGTCGCTTACCTTCGAACAGCGTACGGATCAACAACCGTAGCCCGTGCAGGGCGGCGGTGAACTGCTGGTGACAACTTTGATGCTGCCGAACACCCCGTCGGTCTGGTTGGTGGGCCCAGCCGTGTAGAAGAGGTCTGTGGCGGGCTGGTTGGTCGCGCCGTTGCCGAAGGCCAGGGCCCACAGTCCTGGAATGATCAGCTGCTTGCCGCTGGCCAGGCTGATGGCGCCCAAGCGCTGGCCGGTCGCAGGATCGAAGTAGTTGATGGCTCCGTCTCCGAAATTGCCGATCAGCAGATCGCCGGCCGCCGCACCGAATCCGGCCGGCGCCATGGCGATACCCCATGGGGCGTTGAGGGAGCCCGTCGATGCGAAGCGCTTCACGAAGGTTCCGTTGGCGTCGAAGATGTTGACGTAGCCCAGGCCCGCGCCCAGCACCTCGTCGTGCGCGGTGGCATCCTGCTTGGCGTACGACACGTACAGCTGATTGCCAAGCGCCACGATGTTGAACGGCGCGAAGCCGGCCGGGATCGTCGAGTCCGCGAAGGTCCCCGCGCGCGTCACCTTGTTGAAACCGGCGTCGAAGACGTCGATCTTGGCGTTGTGCAGATCGGTCGCATACAGGTGATTGGCGGTGCCGTCGTTGAGCAACGCCAGTCCCTTGTACACGGCGCCGCCCGCGCCGTCATCGTACGCGACGGGGGCGTTCGTACCACTTACGGTTTGCGCCCAGCCGTTAATCGTTCCCCCCTCGCCGGCAAACAGGTATTGCGCGGGCTGCGAACCGGTAGCCGTGGTGATGACAAAGTCGTTGGTCCTGTTGAAGACCACGCCGGTCGGATTGGCGGGGCCGTTGACGCCCGCCGCAATGCTGACGACCGGCGCCCGCGGGGCTCCTGTGCCGTCGTACGCGGTCGACTCGTTGCTGTTGTTGTCGGCGATCCAGAAGACGCCGTTCGGTGCGGCGGCAATACCCCAGGCGTTTTGCAGATTCACATCGGTATGGGCGGCGGCGATCACGCCGTTCGACGCCAGCGCCGTATCGGTCAATCCGGTGGTCGCCGGTTGAGCCCCCGAACTGCCGCCGCCACCTCCGCAGGCGGCCACTGACATCACACAAACTAAGGCGCAGGCTTTCCCTGCGACCGCGGGACGCAATCTCATGATTAATCTCCAAGAGTGAAGGACTTGTCTGCCGTTAACGCCACGCAAGGTGCAATTGGTTCATTGCAGCGATTGCGGCGTTACTTGTAAGTGGCCACTAAGGAACACTGATCGTGTCAATAGGACTCCAACGCGGACGGAAGGCGATCCAACGTGTAAAAGTAGTAATCGGCCGTGTACGGAACGCGAGCCTCGCTATTGGCGGCCTCGCTCGTGCAGCCGGTGGCCGGTGCCGCACCACCATTGGTGTGCAGGCGTTGCACGAAGGCGACTTTCTCGAACGTCCCTCCATGCCGTACAACGGCCGCACTCAGCAGAAGCGATGGAATCGAGGCTGCGTCGGGCCCGGCTGCCTTCGCCACGAGCGTACCTACCGCCTTGCTGCCGTCGTTCGCTTCCCAGGTTGGCCCGGCGTAGTGGTGCCCAGCCACCGTTCCATCCCGGTTAAAGAGCGTTGCTTCCGGCGCCACGAATGCCCAACCATAATCGGTCGCAGCCTGCGCCGTTGGCTGGCACCGATAGATCTGAACCCCGGATGCGCGCAACATCACCTCGATCTTGTGGCCTGCCGGCACGGCGATCGCCGACGGCACGGACGGCGAGCTTTCGTCGCTGCGGGCGAGCGCACTTTGCGAGCACGCCATCGCGGCAAAAAGCGGGCAGATGATTCCCGTTACCGACTTCATTCGTATCTCCTGGAACGTTGACCAACCGAACATGGAGCGCAGTTCACCAGAGCTGCGCCGGGAACGCTACGGGTGCTACAGAGCGAGCAATCTGGCTCAAAAACACGCCATGGCCAACCGCCGCGGCCATGCATTCGCTCAATAGCCCGTGCTGCATGGGACAGCGGCCACACCAGAGGATCCCAGGGGCCGTTGCCCGCGCCGCCTCTATCGGTCCGTGTAGAAGATATAGTCGGCCGTGTAAGGCGCGAACGCCTGATTACCGACGTCTGAGAACGAGGCACAGCCCGTCGACGGTGCGACCCCTTTAGAGGTGTTCACTCGTTGGATGAAGGTGGTCTTCGTCAGCGTGTCGCCACCGGTCGGTCCGTCTTGAGCTCCAACCACTGTAACTTTGAGCCAGGCAATGGCACCCTTCGCGACGAAAGCGGGGTCGGAGGAGGAATCACCAAGATCACCGGGAATAGATGGATCACGTGGCCGCACCTTGCCCCAGACGGTACTCGTGTCCCGCGAGTGCCGCCACGTGACGCGAATCGTGCCATCGGCCACCACCGCTGGATTAGTGTTAACCTCAAACGGGTTCGGACTGAAGAAGTGGGTGATGACCTGCTCGTCATCCTCGTTGAACAGAGTTGCCTCCGGTGTGAAGAGCACATAGGCGAAGCCCGAGCTTGAGGAGGCTGAGGGTGCGCAGACATAGTTCTGGGTGCCGACGCCGTGACCCTCGAGAAACGCCGTGTTGCCCGCGGGCACTTGGATGTTGGACGGCACGCGTGGCGGTTTGAATTGGTCGGCGTGGGCGGGTTGCGGCAGCGAGACCGTGAAAGCCACGGCAAGAGCGGTGGCGCACGCGATGGGCAGGATGCGACGCGTGGTCCGATTCGACAATGCATTGCAGTTCTTCATGCGGTTTTCCTTTCGCGCCTTGTGCACGAGTTGTGAGGCTGACATTTGAATCTCCGTGAGGTCGGGCTCGAAATTCTGTGATTCCCCTTATCGACTTCATTCGTGTCTACTGTAAGCTTGGCCGCCCGAACATGGAGCGCAGTTCACCAGAGCTGCGCAGGGAGCGCTACTGGTGCTACAAAACGAGCAGTCTGGCTCGAAAGCGCGCCACGACCACCACCGCAGTCGGGCGTCTTTCGGGCTTCATCTGGAGGGGTGCCCGATAGCGCGCTTCGTCGCGCCAACCGGAGTAGGGTAGAGGAATCTGATCCAAGGCAAGCTCGTTTCAGCGTGCCTACAAGCACGGCACCGCCCGTTCGCTCAATAGCCCGCGCGGCGCGTTAATTATTGCTGTCAAAAAAGCGATGCTCGACTGGAAGGACGTCCACATGCGGGGATTACGACTGCTGCGTACCGTTCAGATCTGGTGTGGCGGGGCCACGGCGGCCGCGTTCCGATTGCTTGCGCTCGCCGCGCTCAGCCAGGGAGCAATATCCCAAGCGCGCGAACCGATCGAGCCGCTTCCGCTTACGGTACCCGTGGATGCGGCCCGAGCCGAACTGGGAGAACAGCTATTCCGAGACGTTCGACTCTCTCATGGCAAGGATCGATCCTGCGAGACCTGCCACCCACTCAACAACAGTGGCATGGACGGGAAGCCGCGTGCCAGCGCGTACAACAATGGTCGAATCCTGCGCAACACGCCGACCATCTTCAACGTCGGATTCGATCTTTTTTTCACTTACGGGTATCAACTCTTCAAATCGTACGGTTGCGTTGCCTGTCACCAGGGAATCAATGTCGGGGGCAATCTATTTCAGACCTTCGGCGTGTTCTCGGATATGGTGCCGAAACCATCATCGCCCACTTACCCAGATCTGGGTCGCTTCGTGCTGACAAACGACGACCGGGATAAGGGGGTGTTCCGGGTTCCAAGCCTTCGCAACGTCGCGGTGACCTCACCCTACTTCCACGACGGGAGAGCGGCAAGCCTGGAGACTGCGGTTGACACGATGTCCCGCGCGCAGCTCGGCAGAGTCCTTAACTCGAAAGAGAATCACCTGATCGTCCAGTTTCTCGGAAGCCTGACTGGCGAGTTCCGGGGGCAGCCTCTGCAAATCAAGGTTCAAGGCGCAAGATGAGGAGCCACTGGTGGAGGCCGCTGACCATCGTTCTGGCCCTGCTGGCGCTGGTGACCGCCATGCTGACTCACACCCGCAACCCGGACCTGGTTCTGCGGGAGCGGCTCCTCGACGCCATTCGAAACTACGAGCTTTCTGACGCCGAAATGGCGCGGGACGTCCTGGCGGCGCGTGCTGGCTTGCAGGCGAACTACGATCCGCTCGCGACGGACCGCCGCAATCTGGTCCGCGCGCTGGGAGTTGTAGAAAAGGAAAGTGCGGCGGGGTCCTGGAAAGCTCAGTCCTTCCTGGCGCCGCACATCGGCCGCTTGAAAGACTCCCAAGTCGAAAGGCTGATGTCGGTCGAACGCTTCAAGTCCAGGAATGCCCTGTTGCAGAACTCGCTCAGGTACGTGACATCGGCCGGACCCGTTTTGCGCATCCCAAGGGAACGGAAATCCCTGAGTGCTGACATCAGTCGTTTGCCGAATTCCGTGCTGCGCTTCATGCAAATGCGTGATTCTGACGATGAGCTGGAGATTCAGGCCGTACTGGACCGGCTTGCGGTAGAGAGCAAGCTTCACTCCGAGTTGAGGACACTGGTGGCACATGGTCGCTTGATGGTCACGCTGATTCCGGAGACCAACGAGCTGTTGCGGCGAATCACTCTGGCTTCGACCAGCGTTGCTCCGCTCGCCGACCTGCAAAGGGCCGTGATGGACTACGACCGAGGGGTCGAGAGAGTGGCCCAGGTCTACCGCGTCCTGCTCTACGGGGTGTCGGTTCTATTGCTGGGCTATATCGTGTTTCAGTTTGTGCGACTGCGGCGCGCCGTCGTCGACCGCTTGCGTTCGGCCGCGGCATTGCGTGCCGGCGAAGCGCGGTTCAGGGCTATCTCGGACTCGGCCAATGAAGCGATCGTCTCGGTCGGCACCGAAGGAAACATCGTTTCGTGGAACGCCGGGGCCGCCACCATGTTCGGCTACCCCGCGCAGGAGGTCCTGGGGCAGACTTTCAAGTACCTGTGGCCTGCGGCGTGCCGCGACGACCATGAACGCGCAGTTGCAGAATTTTTCAGATCCGGAGACGCCCACTCAGGTACGACAACACCTGAATTCTCCGGTCTGCGCAAGGACGGCAGCGAGTTTCCCCTCGAGGTCTCGCTGTCGACCTGGGCGACTGATGAGGGGCGCTTTCTGACGGC
>VBCK01000188.1 GCA_005882215.1 Betaproteobacteria bacterium
GTCACGCAAAGAGACGGAAATGGCACGCCGGCGAGACGGCGCAATGTTCAAGTTGCGAGCTCGTAGCGGGCGGTTGGCCAAAAGATGCTGCGCGCAATGAGGAGATCCCGATGACGGCCCGTAGCGAAGTGAGATTTCCGGCCGACGACGGTGTAGAACTTGGCGCCTGGCTCTATCTTAGGAAGAGCGATGCGCAACGTTCCGCTGCGATCACGATGGCACACGGCTACGCCGGTGTGAAGGAACACGGCATCACAAGGTTCGCCGAGGCCTTCGCCGACGCCGGCTTCGTGGTGCTGCTCCACGATCACCGGACCTTCGGCATCAGCGGGGGCGAACCGCGGCAAGACGTTGATCCCTGGCGACAGCTCGCCGATTGGCGTCGCGCAATCTCCTACCTGGAATCCAGGACGGAGGTGGATTCGAGGCGAATGGGACTGTGGGGTACCAGCTACGCGGGCGGCCATGCGCTGGTTCTTGGCGCCACCGATCGCCGAATAGCCTGCGTTGTGTCGCAAGTGCCGACGGTCAGCGGATACCAGCAGGGTCTACGTCGCGTCGCCCCGGAACGGGTGGCGGCGCTGGAGGCGGCGCTCGACGAGGACGAGCGCGCGCAGGCGCGCGGGGAGCCCCCGCGGCGCCAGGCCGTCGTCAGCGCGGACACTGCGCTGCCCGCCTCCTACCGAACAAAGGACGCCATCGACTTCTACCTCCAACCGCTCGGTGAGGGGGCAAGATGGGAGAACTCGGTGACGATGCGGTCCACGAGACTGGCGCGGATGTACGAGCCGGGCGTTTGGGCGCCGCGCATCTCGCCGACCCCGCTGCTGATGATCGTCGCGTCGCACGACACGATCACGCTGACGGATCTCGCATTGGCATCTTATGAGCAAGCGCTCGAACCGAAGAAGCTTGTGCTTATCCAAGGCGGGCACTTCGACCCCTATATGTCAGCGTTCCAGACTTCGTGCCGCGCAGCGATCGACTGGTTTCGTCAGTACCTCGACCGTTGAAGGAGAAAGATCCATGACGCAAGCGACGCTCACTAACACGGATCTTCATTGGAAGGTACTTACGATAAAGCGCCCTGGCCTAAGCCGAGATTTGCCACCCGGCAAGGAAAAACTGATGTGGGTGGCGAATTCCTCGACACTTATCTACGGTGAGCGCGACGCCGTTCTCGTGGACACCTTCCTCACGACTGAGCAATCTCGGATTTTGTTGGATTGGGTCGTCGCGAGTGGCAAGAACCTCACCCGGATCTATGTCACCCACGGACATGGCGATCATTTCTTTGGCCTTGCATCGCTTCTGGAGCGGTTCCCGCATGCAAGAGCGGTCGCGATGCCCGACATCGTCAAGGCCATGCATGAGCATCTATCGTCCGCCTCCCTCGAGAACTTCTGGCGTCGGCTTTTCCCCGGCCAGATCCCTGACCGCCTGCCGGTCGCCGAGCCGCTCGAAAACTATGAGTTGGACCTGGAGGGGCACAAGCTCGTCGCGGTGAATGCCGGGCGGACCGATACGACTCGCTCCTCATGCTTGTACGTCGCGTCGATCGGACTGATCGTTGCCGGTGACGCCGTCTACAACGGCATTCATCCCTATCTTGCCGAGACCGACACTCAGAGCCGGCTTGAGTGGATTTCTACGCTCGACAAGCTCGAGGCCCTGAAACCGAAGGCCGTGATTGCCGGGCACAAGGTGCCGGAGAACGACGATGACCCTCATATTATTGCCGAGACGCGACAATACCTTCGCGATTTCAATCGCCTGGACACGGCAACCACGACCGCGCGCGAGCTCTACGACGCGATGCTGGAAATCTATCCCGATCGCGTCAACCCGGGTTCGCTTTGGAGCGCGGCGAACAACGCCAAGAAGCAGCCATGAGGCATACGGCTGCGCTCACGCCATCACTCACGCGCTCGAGCGGAAGCGCGGTTTCTACAAGCAGGCAGTCGACGAGCTGAATCAGCGCCTCAAGCTGCGACGCGAGCTTGAGGCGCGCGGATTGGGCTTTGCATAATCGCCGTACAACATCTAGCCGCGCACGTTATCGATCAGCCCGCGCCGCGCTCGCAACACCAAGCCAGACATCACACGCGCCTTCGCTCAATGTATGACGGGCAAACCCGCGCATGCTGTCCCGCGAGAACGAGGGACGTACCCGCGATTCCAGACTAGGGTGTTTGCCTCGATACCCCAGCAGGCGTAAGCCCAATTGTCTGCAACCGGCCTAACGCCTAACGTACGTTCGTTACAGGAGACAAAGTGTTTACATCCGAGCGCGGGCTTGGGTGCTGGGCTGAACGGATGTGAAAGGAGGCCACCCATGACCTATGTACTGATGCTTGCCGTTCTGTGGGCCGCCGTCGGCGCATTGGTGTTTTTTGTGCGGACGAGCATGAGCTTGCCTTGGCGGTTGGGGTTGACCATCGGTACCTCTCTGGTATTCGGAGTCGTTGGGTGGGTCGACGTCTCCAGCATCGTCCGAGCCGATCCAGCCGTCATTGCAAGGGGGTCGGTCAGACCGGATATCCCGATCAAGGAAGCGAGAGCGAGGATCGTTGACCTGGCGTCGTCTCGTCGCAGTGGCAACCGATAACCGAGACTCGCAAGGTGCACTTGGGCATCGTAGAGGCTGCGTAAACCCTTGGCGTGTCCACGCGGGTAAGACGCTAGAGGCTCCATCGCGTCTCGACGAAGAAGCTTCGCCGTACGTCCTTACGTTGAGGCTGCTGCAAAGACGGACGAACGACCAGGGCAGGATCGTCGCGAAATCGGCGCCGGCTTTCAGAAGATGAATTGCGGTGGTGTGGCGCAAAGAATGCGGGTGAATTCCCTTGCGCCGAGCGGGTGACAGATAGTCTGGAAGGTATTTTTCCGCTCGATTGCGTTGCATTGAGTGCGCTTCAGTGCTTCTCACCGCGTGTGACTTCACTTGAGCGTTGCGCTATAAGCCTGACTCACGCCGCACCAACCAGGAGCTGGAACCCGGCCTGCCGAAAATGGCGATCCGTTGTCAGCGCATCGGTCAGCCGCAGCTCGCGCATCACCACGAAACTGCTGCAATCGGTGAAGGAATACGGGTGGTCGGCATGTTTTCGGAAGAATGCCTTGGTCTGGTCGAAGCGCAGCGGCCCGATCCATTCGACACGAATTCCGGCGCTGCGCTCAAGCAGATCGAGAATTCGCAAAGCAACGAGCGTGCCGCCGCGGGCGTTAGCGAGGTTGATCGTCTCTGCAACCACATAGTCGCTCGTCACCAGCAGCCGACCGGAGCCAAGCAGCGCGCCGACGGTGTCGCGTGCGGAGGCGTGGTAAGCGTCGCGCTTGTCGACTACTGCGTAGAGAACTGACGTGTCGATGAAGGCGTCACGAGCCGCCATAGAGAATCCGGTCGAT
>VBCK01000067.1 GCA_005882215.1 Betaproteobacteria bacterium
ACCGGAACGCTCTATGTCGCGACCGACTTCGGGGTGGCATCACTGAGCGCGGGCAGTCACCATTGGCGCACGGCGGCATCGGGCCTGCCGTTCGTGGCCGTATACGGCATTGCCGTCGACAGCGCGGCGCGGGTCCTGTACTCGGCCACCCACGGCCGCGGCATTTGGAGCCTCGACCTGTCGTCGGACTGACGCAGCCCGCAGTCGCCCTCGGGCTGTCGCGACCAACGGGCGCTGCCGCATGATGCGGCAGCGCCATTTTTTTACTTATGCGCCCCGTCGTCCAACGCCGGACCGTCAGGCGGCTCGACTTCGCCTTCGTTCGGTTGCTTCGCGCACAACTCCGGGCGCGTGCGACAGCGCAAGATAATCCTTTTCGCCAGGTCCGCATCGCTCAACCCCGATGCATTGGAGACCGGCGGCGGAGCGTCTTTCACGGCGCCTGGTGTACTGGCGATCTTGGAACGATCGGCTGTGGCACCAGGGGCACTTGGCTGCGCGCTGGTGCCGGCAGGGGGTGCCGATCGATTCGATGGTTCGGCATCGGTCGATTCCGCAGCCAGGGAAGGCAAGGGCAGCAGCGTCGCCGCGACGGCCAGGGCAGCCGACGCAGCAAAGGCGGCAAAGGGGCGGGATCGCATTTTTCGGGCCTCCGCGCAAGTCAGTTGCGCCGCGAATCAACAGCGCGGCTTCGATACGAATATACGCCCCCAAGCGATAAATCCTTGACACCCTCATTGGAATTGGACTACACCCTCGGCGCGCGGGCGAGAGCACAAGCGAGCGCCCGCTGGGAAAGGTGATGAAGTCTGGACCAACGAGTCATTGGAGGAGATCGATGCGTACCGTATCGCGCTGGTTGATGCTGCTCGGGCTGTTGTGTGGGACGGTGGCGGCCTGGGCCGATGAGGAACGGGCATACACCGATGGAGCCGTCCTGTCGGTCGGCTACATACGGACCAAGTATGGAATGTTCGACGAATACATGAAGTATCTGGCCGGCCCGTACAAGCGCTTGATGGAAGAGCAGAAGAAAGCGGGGACGATTGTCGATTACGGCGTGTACCAGGCGTACCCTCGCAACCCCAACGAGCCGGACATCATCCTCACGGTCGTTTATAAGAACTGGGCGGCGTTGGATGGCCTGCGCGACAGAGTCGATCCGATGATGAAAAGGGTGTTCGGATCGATGGACGCCGCCAGCAAAGGCGCGGTCGACCGCGACAAGGTGCGTGAAGCTCTAGGCAGTGCGTTCTTGCAGGAGTTGAAGCTGAAGTAGCGCGGCGGAATGGGGATCGGCGGCGCCTTCCCCGAGGCGCCGCTCCCGCCTTTTCCCCGGGCCTCCCAGCTAAAACCCACCCAGGCAGACGTACTTGACGACGAGGTACTCGTCGATGCCGTAGTGGGATCCTTCGCGCCCGAAGCCGGACTGCTTCACGCCCCCGAACGGCGCCACCTCGGTCGAGATAATCCCCGTGTTGAGTCCGACGATACCGAACTCAAGGCGCTCGGCCACTCGCAGCGCGCGGTTGATATCGCGCGCGTAAAAGTAGGCGGCCAGGCCGTATTCGGTCCGGTTGGCCGCATCGATCACATCGGCTTCGCTGCTGAATCGGAACACCGGTGCCACTGGTCCGAAGGTCTCATCGTTTGCCAGCAGCATCTGGTCGGACACGTCCGCCAGCACGGTCGGCTCGAAGTAGGTGCCCCCGAGCGCATGCCTGCGCCCGCCGGTGATTGCGCGGGCGCCCTTACTGAGCGCATCGGCCACGTGCGCTTGGACCTTCGCGAGTGCCGCCTCATCGATCAGCGGCCCCTGCTGCACGCCGGTTTCGAATCCGGATCCGACCTTCAGCTGAGCGGCGCGCGCGGCCAGCCTGCGAACAAACTCGTCGTAGATCTTCTCCTGCGCGTAGAAGCGGTTGGTGCACACGCAGGTCTGCCCGGTGTTGCGGTACTTCGAAGCGATCGCGCCTTCGACGGCTGCGTCCAGATCGGCGTCGTCGAACACGATGAACGGCGCGTTGCCCCCGAGCTCGAGCGAGAGCTTCTTCAGCGTCGGCGCGCTCTGCTGCATCAGGATCCGGCCCACGGCGGTGGAACCGGTGAACGACAGCTTGCGCACGACCGGCGAGGCGCACAGCACCTTGCCGACTTCGATGCTCTGAATCGAATCGGACGGCAGCACGTTGAGCACGCCCGGCGGCATGCCGGCGCGCTGGGCCAGCTCAGCCAGGGCCAGCGCCGACAGCGGGGTCTGTTCGGCGGGCTTGACCACCACGCTGCAGCCGGCCGCCAGCGCCGGCGCCACCTTGCGCGTGATCATCGCGTTGGGGAAATTCCAGGGCGTAATGGCGGCGCACACGCCGACCGGCTCCTTGAACACCAGCAATCGCTTGTCCGTCGCATGAGTCGGAATGGTTTCGCCGTACACGCGCTTGCCCTCCTCGGCGAACCACTCGACGAAGCTCGCGCCGTAGCCGATCTCGCCGCGGGATTCGGCCAAGGGCTTGCCCTGCTCGGCCGTCATCAGCTTGGCCAGGTCCTCGGCGTTGGCCAGGATCAGGTCGTTCCAGCGCTTGAGCGCTCCCGCTCGGTCCTTGGCGGTGCGCGAACGCCAGGCCGGCCAGGCCTTGGCCGCGGCCGCGATTGCGCGTTCGGCTTCGAGCGGTCCGCAATTGGCCACCTCGGCCAGCCTTCCGCCGTCGGCGGGATTTCGCACCTCAAAGCGCCCGGCCGAGCCGTCCACCCAGGCTCCCTCGATGTAGGCCTTCGTCTTCACCAGCGACGAATCGGCCATTGAGGGTAGCGGTGATACGCGTTGCAACATGGCGGCTCTCCCGAATATCGTCAGGATAGCTTAGGCGGCGTACGAGGTTTCCCGAAATGCGATTCTCCTCACTGGCTTCCGAGCTTCAGACCTGGCTGAAGCAGTCCATCCAGCAGGGATGCTCGCCCGATGTGCTCGAGCATTCGATGCGCACCAGCGGCTACCAGGGCGAATTCGCGCAGCGCGCGGTGGCGGCCGCCCTCAAAGAGTTTGGTCCGCCGCAGCGCACGCACGAACCGGCGTCCGCCGAGCCTCCGGCGGCCTTGGTCGACGCAGCCGCGGCGCAGGCCGCGACGGAGGCGGCCGGGCAGGAATCCAGCAGCCGGATCCTGGCCGGCGGCCCGAACCAGATCGACGCCGGCGATCGCGTCGTGCAAATTCTGATGGCGCTGAATGCCCCCAGAGTCGTTCTGTTCGGAGACCTCCTTGCGCCGACGGAGTGCGAAGCGCTGATCGAGATGTCGCGCGGCAAACTGGAACGATCCAATGTGGTGGACCGCCAGACGGGCCGTTACGAACGGCATCCGGACCGTACCAGCGAGGGCACGTACTTCCGGCGGGCCGAAAACGAGCTGATCGCCCGGATCGAAACTCGGATCGCGGAACTGACCGGGTGCCCGATCGAGCGGGGCGAACCGATCCAGGTCCTGCATTACAACCCCGGCACTGAATACAAGCCGCACTTCGACTACTTCGACCCGGCCGATTCAGGAAACCGCCAAGTGCTTTCGATGGGTGGGCAACGTGTGGCCACGCTGATCATGTACCTCAACGACGTGCAGGGCGGCGGGTCGACCGTGTTCCCTGAGATAGGGCTCGATGTGCTGCCGAGGCGCGGCAACGCGGTGTTCTTCGCCTATTCCGACGACCAGGGGCGGCTCGACCCACGCACCCTGCACGGGGGCAGCCCGGTCGCTGCCGGCGAAAAGTGGATCGCGACCAAATGGCTGCGGCAGCGCACGTACACGGGTGCGGCGCGCGATTTGGATCAGGCGGCACACTCTTGAACCGGTAATCCATACAACTGTCATGGATATGATTCCTCGTGGAGCGCGTTGCGTCGATCAGGAAACTGCGCCGGCGAAGGCGTGTCCACCCATCGGTACGATCCGCCTGCGCGTAGCCTCTGTCTGCGGCTAAACTTGCGGCCTTTACAGCCCGAGCGGCCTTGGGGGAGAGGGACGAGGCGCGCACAGGCAGCTATTTCGCAGCGCCCGCAATCAGGGGTCATGAACAAGGGCGCGCAGGAGCTCGCTTAGGATGGACTACGCCCAGAGGCAGCGGGATCCGACCAAGCATCTGGTCGGACTTTCGATCGTCGGTCTGTTGCATGCATTGCTCATCTACGCGCTGGTGACCGGACTGGCGCGCAAGGTGGTCGACGTGATCAAGAAGCCGATCGAGACCAAGATCGTCGAAGAGGCCAAGCCTCCTCCGCCGCCCGAGACCCCGCCGCCGCCGCCGCCCAAGCTTGCGCCTCCCCCGCCGCCGTTCATTCCGCCGCCAGAGGTCAATATCGCAGTGACGCCGCCTGCGGCGGCGACCATTACGGCTGTGACCACGACCCCGCCGCCGCCGGTCGCGACCATTGCGCCGCCTCCACCCGTTGCCCACGTTCCGCTACGCGTGGCCCCGGTGATCGACGCCGCGCGCAATTGCGCGAAGCCGGAATATCCGCCCGCCTCGGCTCGCGCCGAGGAGACCGGCACGGTGACCCTGCGGTTTTATGTCGACGAGGAAGGCCGGGCGGTCAGGTCCGAAATCGTGCGCTCCAGCGGCCACAAGCGGCTCGATGAGGCGGCCCGGGCAGCGCTGAGCCTGTGCAAGTTCAAGCCGGGCACCATGGACGGCAAGGCCGTACCGATGACGGGCGACCTTCAGTACGTCTGGAAGCTTGAGTGAATTTCCACCAGAGCCGTCGCGGAGATGTCCGCGACCAACGAATTTCTTGAGAGGACGGGAGGAGAAAGCATGTCCATTCGAAACCGATGCATTGCCGCGGTGGCGGCCGTGCTGATTGCCGCGGGCCCGGCGATGCTGGTCGGAGCGCTGACCCAGACCGCGAGCGCGCAACCGCAAGAGCCCGCTGCCGCGCAGCCGGCGGCGCCAGCGGCGGCCCCGGCCGAGGCGGCGTCGGGCAAGGAAGTCGTCGAGAACCCGTACGGATTCGGCGCGATGTGGAAGGGCGGGGATTTCGTCACGCGCGCCGTGCTGATCATCCTCGGGATCATGTCATTCGGCAGCTGGTACATCATGATCACGAAGCTGTACGAGCAGTTCCGGCTGAACGCGCAGGCCAGGGACATGCAGAAGAGCTTCTGGTCGGCCAAATCCGTGAAGGACGGCGTGGGCGGGCTGAAGGATGGAAGCGCGTTCCGCTACATGGCCGAGAGCGGTATCAATGCGACTGAGCACCACGAGGGGGCTCTGCTCGAGCAGATCGACCTGAACTCCTGGGTCACGATGACGGTCCAACGCGCGCAGGAGAACATCCAGAACCGGCTTCAGGACGGCCTCGCGTTTCTGGCGACGGTTGGCTCGACCGCCCCCTTCGTGGGGTTGTTCGGAACGGTGTGGGGCATCTACCACGCCCTGACCGCGATCGGCATCGCCGGCCAGGCCTCGATCGACAAGGTGGCGGGCCCGGTGGGCGAGGCCCTGATCATGACCGCCATTGGCCTGGCGGTCGCGGTGCCGGCGGTGCTCGGGTACAACTGGCTGGTGCGCCGCAACAAGGTCGCGATGGAAAGCGTGCGCACGTTTGGAGCTGACCTGCACATGGTCCTGCTGGGCGCCTCCGGCAAGGCGATGACCGAAACGGGCAGGCGATAGGAGCATGAAGTGGCAATGACGGTGGGCCCCGGGGAAGGGGGCGACGACGAACTGGTCGCATCGATCAACACCACGCCGCTGGTGGACGTGATGCTGGTGTTGCTGATCATCTTCCTGATCACGATTCCGGTGGTGATCCACCTGGTGCCGCTGGAGTTACCCAAGGAGCGGAACCAGGTGCGCCAGACCAAGCCGGAAAACATCTCGATCTCGGTGAATCGGGACGGCGACATTTTCTGGGGCCTGACGCGGATCACCGACAACGAGGACCTGGTCAGGCGCTTGAAGGAGAAGTCGGTGCTGAATCCTCAGCCGGAAGTACATATCCGAGGGGACCTGAGGGCCCGCTATGAATCGATTGGCCGCGTGGTGTTCGGCTGCCAGCGGGCCGGGATCGTGAAGGTCAATTTCATCATCGAGCCGCCGGTGGCGGGGGGCTGAGAGGAGCGCGCAATGGCGATGAACGTGGGACCGGGCGCCGGCGCCGATCCGGACGTGATGGTCGACATCAACACGACGCCGCTGATCGATGTGATGCTGGTGCTGCTGATCATGCTGATCATCACGATCCCGATCCAGCTGCACTCGGTGAACCTGAACATGCCGGTGGGCAATCCGCCGCCCCCGCCGCGCCCGCCGATCGTGGTCCAGGTCGATGTGGACTTCGACGGCACGATCTACTGGGACGGCAGGCCGCTTCTGGACCGCGCTCAATTGGAGGCCAAGCTCAGGGAGGTGGCCGTGCAGCCGGAGCAGCCGGAGCTGCACCTGCGGCCCAACAAGCTCGCCACGTACAGCTATGTGGCCGAGGTGCTGGCTTCGGCGCAGAAGCTCGGCGTGATCAAGATCGGGCTGGTCGGCAATGAGCAGTTCGTGCAGTAGTCGCCTGGAGCTGCAGTTGGTCGGGCACTTTCGGCACATTCGACCGGCTCTGGCCGCCATAGCCGCCGTGCTGTTCGCGGGCTTGACCGCCGCCGCGAACGCGCAGGAGGCCGCCAAGCCGGCCGAGGCGCCCAAGGGCGATACGGTGCGCGCCGAAGTCGGCAAGCCGATCCAGGCCGCGCGCGACCTGATCCAGGCCAAGAAATTCCGTGACGCACTCGCAAAGGTGCACGAAGCAGAAGCGGTGCCGAACCTGACGGCCTACGAGAAGTTCGCGATCGATCTGACGCGCGGCTCGGCGGCCCAGGGCGCCGGAGACAACGACACCGCGATGAGCTCCTTCGAATCGGTGGTGGCGTCGGGCCGTCTGCCGCCCGCTGACCAGTTGAAGGTGATCGGGGCGATTGCCGAGCTGCGTCACCAGGCCAAAGAGTACGCGAAGGCCATCCAGTGGGCGTCGCGCTATGAGAAGGAGGGCGGAAGCGATCCGTCCGTCCACCAGACGCTGATCCAGGCCTATTACCTGGCCGGCGAGTACGGCAACGCGGCGCGGCTGCTGAAGGAGCAGATCGAAGCCGAGGAGAAGGCCGATCGCGCCCCGACCGAGGAGAAGCTGCAGTTTCTGGCCAGCTGTTACCTGAAGATGAACGACAACGCGGGTTACACGTCGGCGCTCGAAAAGCTGGTGGCTCACTATCCGAAGAAATCCTACTGGGCCGACCTGATCTCGCGCGTGCAGCGCAAGCCGGGGTTTGCCGAACGCCTGGAACTGGACGTGCTGCGCCTGCAACTGGCCACCGGGAACTTGAGCAAGCCGAACGAGTACATGGAGATGGCGCAGCTCGCGCTGCAGGCCGGTTTTCCGGTCGAAGCCAAGAAGATCCTGGAGCAGGGATACGCATCCAGCGTGCTGGGCAAGGGGGCCGACGCGGACCGGCACAACCGGCTGCGCGATCTGGCCAACAAGCAGGCCGCGCAGGACGCCGCCGCGATCGCCCAGGGCGAGTCCGAGGCGGCGACCGCCAAGGATGGCGACGCGCTGCTGGCGATCGGATACAACTACGTGATCAACGGGAAGGCCGAACGCGGCCTGGCGCTGATGGAGCAGGGACTCAAGCATGGTCCGCTGAAGCACCCGGAGGATGGCAAGCTGCATCTGGCGCTGGCATACGCACAGACCGGGCAGAGGGCCAAGGCGGCGCAGCTGCTGCAAACCGTGCGGGGCAACGACGGCGTGGCGGACCTGGCGCGCCTTTGGCTGTTGCAGACGAACCGCGGCGCCGCTGCGTCGTAGTGCGGCAGCCGATTCGATGAAGCGCGAAGCCAGCCTCAGCAATGCCGCTCTGATGGCGCGCAGGCGCGCCGTGATCGCGCGCGGCGTTGGCCAGGTGCACGAGATCTTCGTCGACCGCGCGCACGACTGCGAAGTGTGGGATGTCGAAGGGCGGCGCTACATCGATTTTGCCGGCGGCATCGGGGTGCTCAATACCGGGCACCGCCACCCGAAGGTGCTTGCCGCGGTCGCGGAACAGCTGCAGCGCGTCACGCATACCTGCTTTCAGCTGCTGGCGTACGAACCGTACGTCGAGCTGGCCGAACGGCTGCTGAAGCTTGTGCCGGGCGATTTTGCGAAAAAGGCGATGTTCCTGTCCACCGGCGCCGAGGCGGTGGAAAATGCGATCAAGATCGCGCGGGTCCACACCGGGCGCCACGCCGTGATCGCGTTCGGGGGCGGCTTTCACGGGCGCACCCATATGGCGATGGCGCTGACCGGCAAGGTGGCGCCGTACAAGGCCGGGTTCGGACCCTTTCCGGCCGGCGTCTTCCACGCCCAATTTCCGAATGCGCTGCACGGAATCGACGTAGCCCGGGCTATGGAATCGGTCGAGCACATCCTGAAGTGCGCCGCAGCCCCCGACGAAGTGGCGGCGCTGATCATCGAGCCGGTCCAGGGCGAGGGCGGCTTCTACGTGGCGCCCGCCGAATTCCTGCGCGAGTTGCGCGCGCTGTGCGACCGGCACGGCATCGTGTTCATCGCCGACGAGATTCAAAGCGGGGCTGGGCGGACCGGAACCTGGCTGGCGATAGAACAGATGGGCGTCGTTGCCGACCTGGTGACGATGGCCAAGTCGATCGCAGGCGGATTTCCCATTTCCGCGGTGCTCGGCCGTGCCGACATCATGGACGCGCCGGGCCCGGGCGGTCTGGGCGGAACCTATGCGGGCAATCCGCTGGCGTGCGCGGCGGCGCTGGCGGTGCTCGATGTGTTCGAGGAGGAAAAGCTGCTCGATCGGGGCCGTCGCCTCGGGCAGCGGCTGCACGAGGGGCTGCGGCAGATTGCCGGCCGCTGCCCGGGGATCGGCGAAGTACGGGGGCTGGGGCCGATGGTCGCGATCGAGCTGATCGCCGGTCGCGCCGACCGGCCCGATGCCGAGCTCACGCGCCGCCTGGTGGCGGAAGCGGCGCGCCGTGGCCTGATCCTTATCTCGTGCGGCACATACGCCAACGTGATCCGCGTGCTGGTTCCGCTGACCGCGTCTGACGCGGTGGTCGACGAGGGACTGAAGATCCTTTCGGACAGCCTGGACGCGGTTACCCGGTAGCGTTCGGGGTCATCTCCGGCCGCAGTCGGTTGCCTACCGTGGGTCTTTTCAGGTGGATACCGCTTGCATACCGCGAATCCGGCCCTAGCATGTGTTCGAGCAGTAAGGCCCGCCGTGAAATCGAATCGGCCATAGGCCGAAAGCACCTCGGCCGAGGCGAGGGTGCCCGCAACAATGAAGATGAAGAAGGCCGCGACTGCGTTGCTTGCGCTGATCGGAACCGCGCTGGTCGCGGCGGATGCGTGCGCCGCTGAGGACACGGAAGGCTTTCACTTCGGCGGGGGCGTGAACGTTGCAAACGACAGCAACGTGTTTCGGACAGCCCCAACCGATCCGGCCGGAGCGACTTCGGTCTACCTGACTACGCTGTATGGCCTGGCGAGTTTCGATCGCACCTATGGCCAGCAGCACGTGTTCGCCAACGTCAATTTCGGCCGGGTGCTATACAGCGGCGGGTTGTCCTCTTACGACTACGACAGCCAGACCGTCGATGCCGGCTACCGGCTCGGGAGCTGGCAGCGATTCAACGTCGGGATCGAATGGGTTCGGTCGGCGGCGCAGGTCAACTTCGGGGACACCTTATTCAAGGTGCCCGATGTCGTCACCCGCGACTCGCTTACCGTCGATGTCGACCAGCCTGTCATCGGGGACTGGCATCTGGTTGCGAACGCGACTGGGTCTTTCGAGCGCTATTCGGATTCGTTGTCGAATATCTCGAGCCTCGATCGCTTCGGCGGGCAGGTCGGCGTGCGCTACGTGCCGATCTACGGCAATCGGATCGACCTGTCCTTCGGCCAGACCCGTGGCAGATATCCCAACGGTGCGACCACCGCATTCAGCGACGCGGGTTACCGCGACCGGCTGGCCGACCTTTCGGTTTCCTGGCGCTTTTCCGGCAGCAGCCGGCTGGACGGCCACGCCGGCTATCTGCAGCGGCGCAACGACACGCTGACGTTCCGCGACTTCTCCGGGTTAAGTACCGACCTGACGTGGGTGTGGGCGCCCACGGGCAAGCTGACGCTCACGCTGTCCGGGTCCCGCGTAATGGGCGCGGCGGGCGATGTGGAATTCCTCACGGCAAGCACCAAAACGTGGCGGCTCGCGCCGGCTTGGCAAGCGACCGAGAAGATCAAGGTCGAGGCGGCGTTGTACCGCTCGGTGCGCGACTATTTCGGACAGGGGTTGCAGCTGGCGCCGGGTGTGCCTTTGCCTGCTGCAGCGCACATCGACACCATCCTCGGCGGCAGCGTGACCGCGACCTGGGCCCTGCTGCGCTGGCTCACGCTCTCGGCTGACCTGCGCAGCGAGCACCGGGATTCGAACCTCGCAATTTGGGCCTATTCCGACCGGATCGCCGGCATTTCGGTGCGGATTTGGCTCTGATCACCCGATAAGCCGCTTCTCCAACGGGATCCCAGCACGTCTTTCGGGATGTGCTGGCCCGCCCCCGTGCTCGTGATCTGCTGAGCTCTGGGACTCAGAGCGGGGTCGCGCCCCGTTTTCCCTGATCGACCAACCGGGCGAATAGGGGCGCGATTGCGCTTCGCGGGGCTAGTCCACCCAGTCCATTGCCCCCAACGGGGTCGTTGCGTAATGTCCGCGCCTCCTTTGTCCATTCCGCTGGTGTCCATTCCCTTGGTGTCAATTCGAACCATATGGAATCTAAGCCATTCGATTCAGCATGCGCCGTCGAAACTATTTTCTGTTCGTGGGTTTGAGGCTTCTTTTCCGCAAAGGCGCCGAGCACTCTCCGCCCCAGCATCTCAGCCCATCGTGGGCCGCGAGGATCATGTCGATGTTGCGCTTGGGCGCGGCGTGGTCAGTGGCCGGCTTTCTGGCCGCCGCATGCGGCGGTGGAGATGTCTCGAATGGAGCCGGTGGAACGTCCAATCCGACGTCGACGGTGGCGCAAACCGCGCCCTTTGTGGTCTCCATCGGCGGCTCCGGGACAGTCACCTCCAGTCCGACCGGACTGCAGTGTGTCGGGCCGAACAGCTGCAGCCAGACGTTTCCGCTCGGCACGATGGTCACTCTGAGTGCGGCGCCCGCAACCGACCAGACGTTTGTCGGATGGGGTGGCGCGTGCTCTGGAACCACCGCGGATTGCGTGATCGTCGCTAACGCGGCCCAGAACGTCTCGGCCAATTTCGCGCGGGGCGGACAAATGGAACCGCTCCAGGTCACGGTGGGCGGGGCCGGCTCGGTCACTTCGAATCCGCCTGGCATTAATTGCACCGGTTCCAGCACGTGCAGCCATTCGTATCCACGCGGCACCGTGGTCACGCTGTCGGCGGCACCGGCGTCCGGCAATACCTTCGTAGGTTGGACCGGCGCGTGCTCGTTCGCGGGGAGCGCTCCGACCTGCTCGGGGCCGATGAACGCGCCCCAAAGCGTCGGCGCAACCTTCGCAGCCGCCGTGCAGAACGATTCGCTGCAAGTTACGGTGGGAGGCAGTGGCACCGTCACCTCGAGTCCCGCCGGTATCAACTGCGCCGGCTCGACCGGATGCAGCCAGACGTTTGCCAACGGCACCCGCGTCACGCTCACGGCAGCGCCGGCCGCCGGCTACGCGTTTTCCGGGTGGAGCGGCGCCTGCTCGGGCTCCGCGACGACGTGCACCGTGACGATGAACACCTCCACAATGACGGTGGGCGCGACCTTTGCTCCGGTCGTGGCCTACGACACCCTGCAAGTCGCGCTGAGCGGAACCGGCAGCGTCAGTTCCACCCCGGCGGGCATCAGCTGTACCGGCGGCTCGACCGGATGCAGCCAGACGTTCGCCGCTGGGACCAGCGTCACGCTGAACGCAGTGCCTGGCACCGGATTCGCGTTTTCTGGGTGGAGCGGGGCGTGCTCGGGCACCACCGCGTCCTGCACCGTAACGATGTCTTCGCCCAGTCAAAATGTGGGTGCCAGCTTTACCGCCACCGGGCTGCTGGCGCAGCGGATTGCGGCGGTTCAGGCGACCGGGTTTCCGCGGCGGGCGGCGCTGGTCGTGGCCGATTTCAACCTCGGCGCCGTTGTAGAACAGACTCTGCTCGCACGGTTCGATCTGGCGATGCTCGGGCTGTATGCCGGCTGGTCGCAGAACGGCCTGGGCATCCAGGCGGCGGCGCAGGCGCTGAAGACCATCAAGCCCTCGATCCTGGTGGGCAACTACTCGATCCTGAACGAGGCGTACTACAACACCTACCCGGATGGTCGTACGACCAAACTGAATGCGGCGAACTGGTGGCTGCGAGACGCAGCCGGAAATATGGTGCAGTGGAGCTCGGCGTACGGCGCCTGGGACATCAACATCAGCACCTGGGCAGCGCCGGACGCCAATGGGCAGCGCTATCCTCAGTGGGCGGCCGACTGGTTCGACAGCCAGTATTTCGCCGGCAGTTCGGTCTTCGACTTCTGGTACTTCGACAATGTGATGGTCCAGCCGCGCGACCCGCCGGCCAGTTGGAAGCGGAACGGCGCCAACCAGAACAGCACCGATGCCGAT
>VBCK01000126.1 GCA_005882215.1 Betaproteobacteria bacterium
TTTTCTGATTCGGCCAGATGATGAACCAGACGTTGAACGCCATGATCAAGCCCAGCCACATGCCGATGCCGATCGGGTGAAACGGAGGCCTCAGGCCCAGCGCCTGGCCGATATAGCCGTTCATCGCCGCCAGCAGCAGACCGGTGACCACGGTCGACAGGGCGGCCCAGCGGAACCAGAACAGCGCCTCCGGCGCGATCACCTTGCTGATGGCGGGCTTCTGCTCGTCCGGGATCTTGGGCATCGAAGGTATCTGGACGAAGTTGAAATACCACAGCAGCCCGATCCACATCACGCCGGACAGGATGTGCAGCCAACGCATGAAGAACGTCGACCAGGCGTGATCGACGTGGATCCAGCTGCTGGTCGTGCCTCCGACCAGCACGATGATGACCACCAGCAAGACGATACCGGCGACAACCGTTCGTCCAAGCGATTGAAATACCGCGCCCATAATTCCCCCCGTAGTTCTTGGATCTAGGTGAGCGGCCGGGAATCTAGCACGTCAAACCGGGGACAGCACCCACAATGCCGCAATTGCGCCGCTCGCAAAAGCACGCGACCGCAGCCGATCAAGGCTGCGTCGCTTCGACTCGCACCTGGGCCGTACCGCGCGCCAACTCGAGCTCGAGCGGCTGCCCCGATCTGAGTTGGCCCGAGTCGGTCACGAGCTGACCGTGCTCGTTGCGCACCAATGCGTAACCGCGGCCGATTACCCGGTGCGGATCCAGCGCCTGCAGCGCGCGCGCGTGCGCAGCGACCCGCGCGGCGCGCGCCGACAGAAGGCCGGAGCGGACCATCGCCATCCGGGCGCGCAGACTGGCCAGCCGCGCCTGCAGGCCGCGGATCGGCGCCCGCGGCGCGGCGAGCGCCCGCAGCGCGAAGTCCAGTCTTTGAGTGTGCGCGCGTAGCCGCGCGCCGGTGAGCTGCCGCACGCGAGCCCAGCGGTGGAGCGCTGACTGCAGCAGCCCGTCCCGATCGGGCGCGGCCCGTTCCGCCGCCGCGGTCGGAGTCGGCGCACGCAGGTCGGCCGCGAAGTCGGCGATCGTGAAATCCGATTCGTGTCCAACTCCCACGATCACCGGCACCGCACAGGCGCGCACCGCGCGCGCCACCACTTCTTCGTTGAACGCCCACAGGTCCTCGATCGAGCCGCCCCCTCGCGCCAGGATCACGACCTCGACCTCGGCCCGGGCCGAGACGATCGAGAGCATCCGTGCGATCCGCGCGCCGGCGCCTTGCCCCTGCACCGGCACGGGGTACACGATCAGTCGAACGTAGGGAGCGCGCCGGCGCAGCGTCGTCACGATGTCGTGCAGCGCAGCCGCCTGCAGCGACGTCATGACCCCGATGCGCGAGGGCACGCGCGGTATCGGGCGCTTGACCGCTTCGTCGAACAATCCTTCGGCGGCCAGCCGCTCCTTCAGCCGCAGGAACTGCTCGAACAGCTGCCCCTGACCGGCCCGCCGCATCGATTCGACGCCGAGCTGGAACTCTCCGCGAGCCTCGTACAGGCCGACGTTGGCCACCAGTTCCAGCTCGTCGCCTTCGCGCGGCACGAAATCCACCAGCACGTTGCGCGAGCGGAACATCACGCACCGTACCTGCGCGGCGCGATCCTTCAGGCTGAAATACCAGTGCCCGCTCGCCGCCCGCGTCAGCGACGCCAGCTCGCCGCGAACCCGCACCGCCGCAAAGTTTCCCTCCAGGGATCGAGCAACGGCGCGGTTCAGCTCGGAGACCGACAGGCAAACCCGCGCCGGATCGAGGTTTGCCCGATCGGAGCCAGGCGGCATGCCGGCTAGCGGCGGGAAAGTGTCCACAAACGGGGTGTTTCAAGGACTTACGGTTGGCACGGTCGATGCCGTCCGAACGCGGAGCCGCAACTACATGAATTTAAATGTTTTTTCAAGATGCTTTCGATTTAAGCACCGATCGCTGGCGACCGCTGGCCCCTTGCGCAGACGCAGCTTAGACGATTTGTCCACAGATCTGTCCACATCCCGTGGGCGGGTCATCCCGGCGACCCGGCACGGCGGGAGCGCTCAGTAAACTGCGCGCTTCCGTGCTTCGGGCCGGCCGCGCCCGTTGGTTCGCTTTTCGGAGGCTTCACCTTGTTCGCGATCGTTCAAGCCATCGGCTGGCCAATCTGGCCGTTGATATTTGCCTCGGTGGTCGCGCTGGCGCTGATCATCGAGCGCAGCGCGGCACTGCGGCGCTCGCGGGTGCTGCCCTCCAATCTGCTGCAGGACGTGCTGGCACTGCACGCACGGCGCCAGATCACCTCGGACGTGATGGCCCGGCTCGAGCGCAGCTCTTTGCTGGGCTTCGTGCTGGCTGCCGGACTGCGCAGCGAGCGTGAGCCGCGCGAGATCGCCGCCGGCACGATCGAAGTGGCCGGCGCGCGCGCCGCACACGAGATGTCGCGTTACCTGACGTTGCTCGGGTCGGTCGGTTCCACCGCCCCGCTGCTCGGGCTGCTGGGCACCGTGGTCGGAATGATCGATATCTTCGCGTCGCAGCAAGCCGGATCCAACCCGCAGCAGCTGGCCCAGGGCATTTCGGTCGCGCTGTACAGCACGGCGTTCGGCATCATCGTCGCAGTCCCCTCGGTGCTGGCCTATCGCCATTTCCGCACGCGCGTTGACGACTTCCTGGTCGAGATGGAGCAGCAGGCGCAGCGGCTGGTCGAAGCGCTGTATAACCAGGGGTCGAGCATGATGAAGCGGAGCGACGGGTAGCCCGGTTCGAACCGGTCGGCCACTGGCAGCTGTCATGAGATTTCGCCGCGCGTTCATCGAGGAGCCCGAGCTGAACCTGATCCCACTGATCGACGTGCTGCTGGTGGTGCTGATCTTCCTGGCGGTCAGTACGACCTACTCGCGCTTCACGCAGCTGCAGATCGAGCTGCCATCGGCCGATGCCGACCGGCCCCAGACGCGCCTGCAGGAAATCCAGGTCGCAGTCACGGCCGACGGGCGCTTCGCGATCGACAAGGCGGTGGTGCCGATGACCGATCCGGAGTCGTTGTCGGCGCTGCTGCGCGCTGCCGCGCAGAACAACGCGGCGCCGCTGATCGTGATCAACGCCGATGCCCAGGCGCCGCACCAAGCGGTGGTCACGGTGATGGAGGCGGCGCGCCTGGCGGGCGTGACGCACCTGAGCTTTGCGACCCAACGGCGATCCTCGGGACGCTGAGCGGCTATGACCGACCCGTGCAAGTGCAATTTCACGGATGGGTGAACAGGATGTGGCAAAAGCGCGGCCTGATCGCCCGCCTGCTGTGGCCCCTTAGCCTGCTGTACGCCCTTGGCCGGGCGTTGGTGGTGGGGGCATACCGGGTCGGGCTGAGACGTCCCCAACGAGTCGGGGTTCCGGTCATCGTGATCGGCAACCTGTATACCGGCGGCAGCGGCAAGACGCCGCTGGTGATCGAGCTGGTCTCGCTGCTGAAGCGGCGCGGCTGGCACCCGGGAGTCGTTTCGAGGGGTTACGGCGGCACGGCCCACCAGGCCCGGCTGGTCACCGAAGGCAGCGAAGCGTCCGAGTGCGGCGACGAGCCGCTGCTGATCGCGTCCACGACCGGCGTGCCGGTGGGGATCGGCCGTGACCGCGTCGCGGCAGCGAAGCTGCTGCTGAGCATGCATCCGACCTGCGATGTGCTGGTGTCCGATGACGGCTTGCAGCATCGGCGCCTGGCGCGCGACTTCGAGATCGCCGTGATCCACGGGCGGGGCCTGGGCAACGGCTGGCTATTGCCGGCCGGGCCACTGCGCGAGCCGCCGCGCCGCCTGCGCGACGTCGATGCGGTGGTCTTCAACGGGCGCGTGCATCCAGTGCGGATCTATTCGCCGTTCTTTTTCCTGCGCACCGAAGTCTCGGACACCTACTGCCTGGCCAAACCCGAACGTCGGGGCTCGCTCGATGTCCTGGTACGGCGGCAGGCGCAGGCCAACCTGAGGCTGATGGCGGCATGCGGGATCGGTACTCCGGAATCGTTCTTCCAGATGCTGCGAGACCGTGGCCTGCGATTCAAGACGCTGGCGCTGCCCGATCACTACGCGTATCGGCGCAATCCTTTTCCACGGCACGGCGTCGACGGGATCCTGATCACGGAAAAAGACGCCGTAAAATGTCGAGCCGATCGCACGCTGGCGCACGACGAGCGGCTGTGGGTCGTGCCGTTGCGTGCCTTCGTGGACCAAAGACTCACGGAATTGATCGAGACGCGACTGCGGGGTGCCCAAAATGGATCCGAGGCTGCTTGACATCCTGGTGTGCCCGGTCACCAAGAGCCCGCTTGAGTACGACCGGCATCGGCAGGAACTGATCTCGCGTCCAGCCGGCCTCGCCTACCCGATCCGAGACGGCATCCCGATCATGCTCGAAAGCGAAGCGCGGCGTCTGGACGAAGACGAGCGCGCCGGGCGCTGAGCGCTCAGTTGCCCGTGCCGGATTTCATTGCGCTGATTCCGGCGCGCCTGGCTTCCAGCCGCCTGCCCGAAAAGCCCCTGGCCGATCTGGCCGGAGTGCCGATGGTGGTCCGCGTCGCGCGGCAGGCTGCCGCCAGCGGGGCCAGCCGCGTGGTGGTGTGCGCCGACGATGTGCGCATTCTGGCCGCGTGCCGGCAGCACGGAGTCGAGTCGATTCTGACCGAGGTCGGACATCCATCGGGCACCGACCGGCTCTCGGAGGCCGCCGAGCAGCTGGGTCTTCAGGCGTCGGACGTGGTCGTGAACGTTCAAGCCGACGAACCGCTGATCGACCCGGCAACCATCGGTGCGGTCGCGCGCCTGCTTCAGGCGCGGCCCGAATGCGACATCGCGACGGTCGCGCATCCGCTGCGCCGCCTGGAGGAACTCTTCGATCCGAATGTCGTCAAGGTCGTCACCGACGCCGCCGGGCTGGCGTTGCTGTTCTCGCGTGCCCCGATTCCCTGGTCGCGCGAACATTTCGCCGTTGCAGCTGGCAGCGCTGGCGGCCAGGCCCGCCTTCGCGCAGGGCGCTATGGCGAGCAAGCCCGCCGAAGCCCGCAGGGCGAAGGCGGGAGCCGGGCCGGCGATCAATGGCCAGCCGACCTGCAGGCGCTGCGTCACGTCGGCCTGTACGCGTACCGGGCAGGGTTCCTTCAGCGCTTTCGGCAATTGAGCCCGGCTCCGATCGAACGGGCCGAGAAGCTGGAGCAACTGCGGGCTCTGTGGCATGGGTCGCGCATCGCGGTCTTGCAAGTCGATGCGTCGCTGCCGCCGGGAGTCGATACGCCGGAGGATCTGACCCGCGTTCGAGCGCTGCTGGCCGGCGGCGCCGAAACCGTAGGCGCCGCGCGTTCCGGGTAAACTCGGACCGCCCGGCCCGTGGTTCAGAAGAACAGCCAGCGGAGCAAAACAGCGCAGGGGCGCAATGCAAGCACCAAGGGGGAGCGTCGGGAAATGCGAGTGATTCTGCTCGGCCCACCGGGTGCCGGCAAGGGAACCCAGGCCGGGTTCATCTGTGCCCGCTACTCGATACCGCAGATTTCCACCGGCGACATGCTGCGGGCTGCGGTCAAGGCCGGCACCCCGCTGGGGCTGGCAGCCAAGCGTGCGATGGACGCCGGCGAGCTCGTCTCCGACGAAATCATCATCGGCCTGGTCATCGAGCGGATGAAGCAGCCCGGCTGCGCCAACGGCTATCTGCTGGACGGATTTCCGCGCACGATCGCCCAGGCCGAGGCGATGCGCGCGGCCGCAATTGCGGTCGAAGTGCTGCTCGAAATCGAAGTTCCGGATGCCGACATCGTCGAACGGATGAGCGGTCGTCGCCTGCACCTGGCAAGCGGCCGCACCTACCACGTTCGATTCAATCCGCCCAAGGTCCCCGGTCGCGACGACATCACCGGCGATCCCCTGATCCAGCGCGAAGACGACCGCGAAGACGTGGTTCGCAATCGGCTGCAGGTGTATCACTCGCAGACGCGCGCGGTGGTCGACTGCTTCCGCGCCTGGGCCGCCAGCGGCGAGCCGGGCGCACCGGTATACCGCCGGGTCGACGGAATCGGCACGGTCGAGGAAGTGCGTCAGCGGGTATTCGACGCTCTCGACCAGTGAGAAATTTCAATACGAACTCAAACACAATAAGGAGAGTCGCATGTCGGGGTTGACCCTTGCGCTGCTGTGCGGCGGAGCTGCCGTCGTATTCGGCGCAGTTTCGATTTCGTGGATCCTGAAGCGCGACCCGGGCAACGCTCGGATGCAGGAGATCGCCGCCGCCATCCAGCAGGGCGCGCAGGCTTACCTGAGCCGCCAATACCGGACCATCGCGATGGTCGGCGTGGCGCTGGCCGTGCTGATCGCGGCCGTTCTGCCCAGCGGAGTGCTGACCGCTGCCGGATTCGTGCTGGGAGCGGTGCTCTCGGGCGCCGCCGGATTCATCGGAATGAACGTGTCGGTGCGTGCCAATGTGCGCACCGCTCAGGCCGCCACGCTGGGACTGAACGCGGCGCTGAACGTCGCCTTCCGCGGCGGAGCGATCACCGGGCTGCTGGTGGTCGGCCTGGGGCTGCTCGGGGTGGCCGGCTTCTACGCGTTCCTGCAGACGAGCCACTCGGCCTGGGATCTGCGCGCGATGCTGCGTCCGATGGTTGGCCTTGCATTTGGCGCCTCGCTGATCTCGATCTTCGCCCGGCTGGGCGGCGGCATCTTCACGAAAGGCGCCGACGTCGGCGCCGACCTGGTCGGCAAGGTCGAGGCCGGAATTCCGGAGGACGATCCGCGCAATCCGGCCGTGATCGCCGACAACGTCGGCGACAACGTCGGCGACTGCGCGGGCATGGCGGCGGACCTGTTCGAGACGTTCGCCGTCACGGTGATCGCCACGATGCTGGTCGGCGCCTCGGCCTTTCCGGGCACGGACGCAGGGGTCATCTATCCGCTGGCGCTTTCGGGCGTTTCGATCATCGCGTCGATCGTCGGCTGCTATTTCGTGCGGGCGCGCGAAGGCGGCAAGATCATGAACGCGCTGTACCGCGGACTGATCGTCGCGGCCGCGATTGCGCTCGTGCTGTTCTGGTTCGTCACGCGCTGGATCCTCGGGCCAGCCGCGGCCGCTGCCAACCTGTCGCTCGGGAACCTGTACCTGTCCGCAGTGGTTGGAATCGCGCTGACGGCTGCACTGGTGTACATCACGGAGTACTACACCGGAACCGACTTTGCACCGGTGCGCTACGTCGCG
This sequence comes from Betaproteobacteria bacterium, assembly GCA_005882215.1. Taxonomy (GTDB): domain Bacteria; phylum Pseudomonadota; class Gammaproteobacteria; order Burkholderiales; family Burkholderiaceae_F; genus VBCK01. The sequence continues at coordinate 7,210 of VBCK01000126.1, forward strand.
AAAGCCTCCACCACGGGCCATGCGACCAACATCATCGCCGGGCTCGCGGTTTCGATGAAGGCGTGCGCCTGGCCCCTACTGGCGATCTGCGCGGCGATCTTCGCCTCGTTCCACCTGGCCGGCCTGTACGGCATTGCGATCGCCGCCACTTCGATGTTGTCGATGACCGGCATCATCGTGGCGCTGGATGCTTACGGGCCGATCACCGACAATGCCGGCGGAATCGCCGAGATGGCGGACTTGCCCAAGGCGGTTCGCAACATCACGGATCCGCTGGACGCGGTCGGCAACACGACCAAGGCGGTGACCAAGGGCTATGCGATCGGGTCGGCCGGGCTGGCTGCGCTGGTGCTGTTTGCCGACTACACGCATGCGCTGGATGAAGCCGGACACCACCTGACGTTCGAGCTGTCGAACCACCTGGTGATCATCGGCTTGTTTATCGGCGGGCTGATCCCGTACCTGTTCGGCGCGATGGCGATGGAGGCGGTGGGCCGCTCGGCCAGCGCCGTCGTCGAGGAAGTGCGGCGCCAGTTCCGCGAGATCAAGGGGATCATGGATCGCACGGCCAAGCCGGACTACTCCAGGGCGGTGGACATGCTGACGGCGGCAGCGATCAAGGAGATGATGATTCCCTCGATCCTGCCGGTGCTGGTTCCGGTGCTGGTCGGTTTGCTGCTGGGACCCGAGGCGCTGGGGGGCGTCCTGATGGGAACGATCGTGACCGGATTGTTCGTGGCGATCTCGATGACCACCGGTGGCGGGGCCTGGGACAACGCGAAGAAGTACATCGAGGAGGGCAACTACGGCGGCAAGGGGTCGGACGCGCACAAGGCGGCGGTTACGGGCGACACGGTCGGCGATCCTTACAAGGACACCGCGGGCCCCGCCGTCAACCCGCTGATCAAGATCATCAACATCGTGGCGCTGCTGATCGTGCCCATCATCGCAGCCCACGCCCGTTAACCTGCCCTCACCCCCGCCCCTCTCCCGCTTCGCGGGAGAGGGGTTGGGGCTTAGGGTCCCTTATGATCTTCTCTGTCTGACTTTTACATCTCTCGACGGTCATGCACATACGCGACAACGTGTTCATCGTCTCGGGCGGTGCCTCCGGTCTGGGCGCCGCCGCGGTGCGGATGCTGGTCGAGGAAGGCGGGCGCGTGATCGTCGCGGACCTGCAGCAGGAGGCCGCCCAGGCCCTGATCGAGGACTGCGGACCGGCCGCACGCTATGTGCCTTGCGACGTGACGTCCGAGCTGGATGCGCACGCGGTGGCGCAGGCTGCGCAGGAAGACGGACCGTTGCGGGGACTCGTGAACTGCGCCGGCGTGCTGGCCGCCGAACGGATCGTGGGACGCGACCACCCCCACCTGCTGGAAACCTTCGAGCGTGTGATCCGCGTGAACCTGATCGGAACCTTCAACATGACGCGCGTCTGCGCGCAGGCGATGGCGCACGGGGCGCCGGCGGACGACGGCGAGCGCGGCGTGATCGTGAACACGGCGTCGATCGCAGCCTTCGAGGGGCAGATCGGACAGGCGGCCTATGCGGCCTCCAAGGGAGGCGTGGTCGCGATGACGCTGCCGATCGCCCGCGATCTGGCCCGGCACGCGATCCGGTGCGTGACCATCGCGCCGGGCAGCTTCGAGACGCCGATGCTGTCCAACCTGAAGTCCGAGTCGCAGCAGGCGCTCGCCATGCAGGTGCCCTTTCCGGCGCGGCTGGGTCGACCCTCTGAATTCGCGCAGATGGTCCGCAGCATTGTCCAAAACGTGATGCTCAACGGCACCACGATCCGTCTGGATGGCGCGCTCCGACTTCAGCCGAAGTAACGGCGGCCGGGCGATCCGGCTGGGTCTGGGGATTGCGGCAGTTCTGTGCTTCGGCGCAGCGCCGGCCGCAGGCCAGCAGCCGCCCGAGGCTGCGACCGGGCTGCAGGCGGTTCAGCCGGCCGCGACGGCGCAAAAGCAGATGGCGGCCGCGGCCAATCCGCTGGCCGCGCGCGCTGGGCTGAAGATCCTGCGCGAGGGCGGCTCGGCCGTCGATGCCGCGATCGCCATGCAAATGGTGCTGACGCTGGTGGAGCCGCAAAGCTCCGGCATCGGCGGTGGCGCGTTTGTGCTGCACTGGGACGGACAGCGGGTGCAGGCGTACGACGGTCGCGAGACCGCACCGATGGCCGCAACCGAGGACCAGTTCATCGGTCCGGATGGGAAGCCGCTGCGGTTCCGGGACGCCGCTGCCAGCGGCCTGTCCGTGGGAGTCCCGGGGGTGGTGCGGATGCTGGAACTCATCCATCGAGAGCACGGGCGCTTGAAGTGGCCCGTGCTGTTCGAGCCGGCGATCGAGCTGGCGCAGCAGGGATTTCGGGTTTCACCTCGGCTGCACGCGCTGCTGGAGCGCGAGACTCGCCTGCGCAACGATGCGGCCGCGCGCGCGTATTTCTACGATCCGCAGGGCAACGCGGTTGCGGTCGGAACGCTGCTGAAAAATCCGGCGCTGGCCGACACGCTGCGCGCGCTGGCCGCAGGCGGCGCCGACGCGTTCTACCGAGGCCCGATCGCGGCCGATCTGGTGCGCGCCGCGCGAAGCGAACCACACCACTCCGGCCGGATCACCGAGGCGGACCTCGCCGGATACCGGGCGCGCGAACGTGAGCCGGTGTGCGCCCCTTACCGGAGCTGGACCGTGTGCGGAATGCCGCTGCCCTCATCGGGCGGCATCGTGACCGCCCAGATCCTCGGCATCCTGAGCCATTTCGAGCTCGAGCCGCTCAGACCGCGCCAGCGCGGCCCCGACCTGATGCTGCAGCCCGAGGCGATCCACCTGATCAGCGAGGCCGAACGGCTGGCATTCGCAGACCGCAACCTGTACCTGGCCGACCCGGAGTTCGTGCGCGTCGACGCGGCCGCGCTGCTCGACCCGGGCTACCTTGCCGGGCGTGCCGGGCGAATCGGCGAACGCAGCATGGGGCACGCCGAGCCGGGTCCCTCGCGCGAGCCGGGTGCCCGCCTCGCGCCGGACTCCTCGCCGCCCAGGCCAGCCACGTCGCACCTGTCCGCGGTCGACGCGTGGGGTCACGCGGTTGCGATGACGACCTCGATCGAGGATGGGTTCGGATCGCGCATCTTCGTGCGCGGATTCCTGCTGAACAATCAGCTGACCGATTTCTCCTTCACGCCCCGCGCCCAGGACCCCGACGGTCAGGTGGCGGCGGGCGGGGCGCCGATCGCCAACCGTGTACAGCCCGGCAAGCGACCGCTGTCGTCGATGTCTCCGACGCTCGTGTTCGATCGTGGGGGTGGCCAGCTGGTTGCCAGCCTGGGATCGCCGGGCGGAACCTGGATCACGTCGTATCTGGTCAAGACGCTGGTCGGCCTGCTGGACTGGCAACTGGATGCCCAGCAGGCGATTGCCTTGCCCAACTTCGGCAGCCGTAACGGCCCGACCGAGCTGGAAGCGGACCGTTTCGAGCCTTCGCTCGTGCAGGCTCTGCAGGCGCGCGGGCATACCGTGGTCCAGATCCCGATGACGAGCGGGCTGCAGGCGATCGCCGCCGCACGGCCAGCATCGCCTCGGAGCGGGATCCGATGGATCGGCGGCGCCGATCCCAGGCGGGAAGGCATTGCGATCGGCGATTGACGGCCCGTTCGGCAAACACCTGCGCTTGTCTACGGATTGGAGCCGGGTGCCGGTCTAAACTGGCTGCGCGACCACCCTGCAACAGGAGCGAGAACGATGACCATCAAGATCGGAGACCGGCTGCCCAGTGGCCAGATCCAGGAATACGTCGAAGTCGAAACGGCGGGCTGCTCGATCGGCCCCAACCGGTTCGATATCGACCAGCTGACCAAGGGCAAGACGATCGTCGTGTTCGGAGTGCCCGGCGCCTTCACGCCGACCTGCTCGGCCCAGCATGTTCCCGGATTCGCACGCCACTACGACGAATTCAGGAGCAAGGGCGTGGACGAAATCTGGTGCTTCTCCGTCAACGACGCGTTCGTAATGGGAGCATGGGGACGCGACCAGAAGGTCGGCGGCAAAATCCGGATGATGGCCGACGGCTCGGGTGAGTACACGGGCAAGCTGGGACTCGAGTTCGACCTGCGCGCCGGCGGGCTGGGCATGCGCTGCCAGCGTTTCTCGATGCTGGTTCAGGACGGGGTCGTTAAAAAGCTCAACGTCGAGGCCTCCGGCAAGTTCGAAGTGAGCAGCGCCGAAGCGATGCTGCGCCAGCTGGGCTGAAACCTCAGTTCAGGCGGCTGGCCTGCTCCTGCAGTCGCGCCCACCGCTGCCGGATCGAGCCTGCGTCCGGTGTGTTCGGATCCAGACGCAGACACGCCAGCAGATCGAGCGCGGCTGCGCGAGGGCAATCCAGCCGCTCGTACAGGCGGGCACGATCGAGCAGCTGCTCGCGCTCGCCCGGCCGCAGCTCAACCAGCTGCGACTGAACGGCGAGCGCTTCGGCCCACCGGCCCGCCGCCTGGTGCCGCAGCCTGAGTGCCCGCAGGATCCGGACGGGGATATCGTCCTCCGGCACGCCGCGCAGCAAGCGTTGCAGCGCGCCGCATCCTTCGTCGGCATCGGCGTCGCCGCAGGTCGAGGCGAGCCTGGACTGCAGCTGCTGCACTGACAGCGTCGCGCCGCGATCCGACACGTCGATCACCAGTACGCGGCCGGTGCACACGAGCTTGACCAGGAAGCTGTCGGGGAACTCGAGCGCGACCAGCTTCAGTCCGATCGCTCGGCCGATTTCCATGTATAGGATCGACAACGACAACGCGATTCCGGCCCTTCGCTCGATCACCCGGTGCAGACAGCCCGCATCGGCCCAATCGCCGCCGCTGCGCTCGCCATGAAAACCGAGCTCCTGGAAGAAGAAGAAGTTCAGCATCCGCAGCCGGTTCAGGACCGAGGCATCGGGTGCGATCCGCCCGCACAGCCGCTGTCCCCAGCCGCGCACGGTTCGAACGACTTCCTCCGGCTGACTGTCGCGATCCACCAGCCGCGTCAGCGCCGCCACGCTCTCCAGCAAAGCCGGAGCCGGGTCGTGCGGGGTGATGGCGTCGAAACGCTTCAAGTTAGGTGGAAAAGATCACGTGGGACCCTCACCCCCGGCGTAGCCGGGCGAAGCCCGGCCCCTCTCCGCAGAGGGGGAGAGGAGGCAAAAGGCGTCGCAGGGCAGGTTCATGAGGAACGCAGTACGAAGTCGCGCAATCTGAAGCCGACCAGCCAAAGCACCGAAATGTAAAGCGCGCCACCTGCACCGACCACCGCCGAGATCCACAGCAGCCGGTCGGCGAACGAGGAAGCCTGGCTCGGCACGGGCAGGTAGGTGCGGATGAGCCAAAGTAGCACCGCCAGCGCACACAGCGCAAGCAGCAGCCTGCCGCAGAAAACGGCCCAGCCGGGGGACGGGTGGTAAATACCGCGCCGCCGCAGACCGAACAGCAGCATCACCGCGTTGGCGCACGCACCCAGGCTCACCGACAGCGCCAGGCCGGCATGGCGCAGCCAGGGCACCAGCGCTACGTTCGCAAGCTGGGTGGCGACCAGCACCACGACCGCGATTTTCACCGGGGTCCGAATGTCCTGACGCGCGTAGAACCCCGGGGCCAGGATCTTGATCGCGATCAGCCCGATCAGGCCGACCGCGTATCCGATCAGCGCGGTGGCGGTCTGCGTGACGTCGTGCGCACCGAAACGACCTCCTGCAAACAGCGCCGCGATCATTCCGTCGGCCAGCAGCACCAACGCCAGCATCGCCGGCAACGCCATCAAGCACGTCATCCGCAGCCCCCAGTCGAGCAGGCGGCTGTATTGCTCGGGCCGATCGTCGGCGAAAGCGCGCGACAGGCTGGGCAGCAGCACGGTGCCCAGCGCGACGCCCAGCAGCGCGGTCGGAAACTCCATCAGGCGATCGGCGAAGTACAACCATGCGTTGCTGCCCGCACCCAGGTGCGAGGCGATCGCGGTGTTGACGATGAGGCTCACCTGTGCGACCGAAACCGCGAACACGGCCGGCCCCATCTGCCGCAGCACTCGCCGCACCTGCGGATCGACCAGCGACGTCCGCAGCCCGACCATCGTCGGCAGCATCCCGATGCGTGCCAGCGCGGGCACCTGGATCGCGAGCTGCAGTACGCCGCCCAGCAGTACCCCGATGGCCAGGGCCAGGATGGGAGGATGCACATGCGGCGCCGCCAGCACGGTGAGCGCGATCATCGATACGTTCAGCAGCACCGGGGTGACTGCCGGAACCGCAAAGCGGCCAAACGTGTTCAGCGCGCCGGCCGCGCACGCAACCAGCGACATGCACAGGATGTACGGGAACATCCACCGGGTCAGCAGCGTGGCCAGGTCGAACACGGGCGGCGTCTTCAGAAAACCACTGGCGATCAGCACCACCAGGGCCGGGGCGGCCACCACGCCGAGCGCCGAAACGGCCAGCACCGTCCAGAACAGCGCCGAGGCCACATGCGAGAGCAGCTCGCGGGCGCGCTCCGAGCCGCCGGTGGACTGCGTGTGGGCGAAGATCGGCACGAAGGCCTGCGAAAACGCTCCCTCGGCGAACAGGCGCCGCAGCAGGTTCGGCAGGCGGAACGCGACCGAAAAGGCATCCATGTCGCTGGCGGCGCCGAAAATGCGCGCGATCAGCACCTCGCGCACCAGCCCTGTGATGCGGGACACAAGGGTCAGTCCGCTCACGGCGACCGTGGCGCGCAGCAAATTCAAGGCAGGACGCTTCAAGCAGGCGGAACGGTCGAAGCCGCTCGTAGGGAACGAAGGATGGTGTGGTAAAGTTTAAAGATTTAGCGCTTCCTGCGCCCGGCGCCCAGGAAGAAAATCGACCGAGGAAAGCTCCGGACGAAAGACGGACCAATGGCGAATACGAAGCAGGCCCGCAAGCGATCCCACCAGGCGCGGGTGCGCAATCAGCACAACACGGCGTTGCGCTCGCGCCTGCGCACGGCGATCAAGAAGGTGCGAAAAGCCATCGCCGGCGGCGACAAGGCGGCGGCGACGGCGGAATTGCGCGCGTCCACCCGCGTGGTCGATTCGATCGCCGACAAGAAAGTGGTCCATAAGAACCTGGCGGCCCGCAACAAGAGTCGCCTGGCGGCCGCCATCAAAGCGATGGCTTAGCCACGAGCCAGCTCCTGCGGGGGCCGACCGACCGTGGCACGCCGCCTGCCAGCCCGTTACCGCGCTGCCGGTCAGCGGTCCCTTGTCCCCTGAACCAGTTTCCTGCGTCCGGCTGCGCGGTTGCCTGTCAACCGCGCGGTATCGCTTGCGTTTAGGCACCAATTCGCGCATAAAACCCCAATCGCCTTCAGTACCCTTGCGGCCAGCATGAGTGCCCGCCCCGCCATGGCCAAACCGACCTCCAAGGTTCTGGTGATCAACGATGAACCGCTGATCCTGAAGGAGCTGCTGAAGGGACTGAATGCCGCGGCCAGATCGCTGGACAACCCGTTCGGCATTTCGTTCACAGGGGCACTGACCGCCAAGGAGGGGCTGGCGCTGATCGAGCGCGACGGCGACATCCAGGTCGTGATCGTCGACGACAAGCTGTATGCGGTGGAGGATGGACCGCGCCGGCAGCAGCGCAACGGCAGCCGCAACGGCAAGACCCCGCCAGGGCGCGAGCCGTCCCGCACTCTGCAGGTGAGCGCGCTGAAGCTGGTGCAGAAGATCACCGCGCTGCGGCCCGAGCTCGACCTGTACATCCTGATCGAGAAGGAGCGCGAGGACGAAGTCGTCGACACCTTGTTCGCCGAGGCCGTCGATGGCTACTTCTACCGGGAGGAACGCGACTATCGCGGCATGTACCGGATCCTGAACGCGCAGATCGCGGAGCGGGCCCGGACGCCGTTTTACGACGCGCTGTGCGCCTACGTGCTGGCCGCCAAGGACGCCTGGCATACGCCCGGCCATTCCAGCGGCGACTCGTTGCGCGGAAGCCCGTGGGTGAACGACTTCTACGAATTCATGGGCGAACACGTGTTCGACGCCGATCTTTCGGTGTCGGCCAAGGCCCTGGATTCGCTGATGGAGCCGACCGGCGTGATCGCCGAGGCGCAGCAGATGGCGGCCAAGGCCTTCGGCGCCCGCAAGACCTTCTTCGCGACCAACGGCACCTCCACCTCGAACAAGGTGATCCTGCAGACCCTGATCGCCCCGGGCGAAAAACTGCTGCTCGATCGCAACTGCCACAAATCGGTCCATCACGGCGTGGTGCTGTCCGGCGCGCAGCCCGTGTACATGGACTCGAGCGTAAACCGTCAGTACGGGGTGTTCGGACCGGTGCCGCGTGCCACGATCCTGCGCGCCATCAGCGAGCACCCGGACGCGCAGCTTCTGGTGCTGACCTCGTGCACTTACGACGGCCTGCGCTACGACCTGAAACCGGTCATCGACGCGGCCCACGCGAGCGGCATCAAGGTGCTGATCGACGAAGCCTGGTACGGCCACGCGCGCTTCCATCCGGACTTGCGGCCCACCGCGCTGGAAGCCGGCGCCGACTACGTGACGCAGTCGATGCACAAGACGCTGTCGGCGTTCTCGCAGGCCGCGATGATCCACGTGAACGATCCGGCCCTTCGCGAGCACATCTTCCGCGAAAACTTCAACATGCACACCTCGACCAGCCCGATGTACAGCCTGATCGCGAGCCTGGACGTGGGTCGCAAGCAGGCCGTGATGGAGGGCTACAAGCTGCTGGAGCGCACGCTGATGCTCGCCTCCGAGCTGCGCCAGCAGATCAACTCGACCGGCGTGTTCCGCGTGCTCGAGCTGGAGGACCTGCTGCCGGAGGAAGTGCGCAACGACAACATCCGGCTCGATCCGACCAAGATCACGGTCGATATTTCCTCGTGCGGGATGACGGTCGACGAGCTGCAGCAGGAGCTGTTCACACGGTTCAACATCACGGTGGAAAAGTCGACCGTCAATACGCTCACGCTGCTCCTGACGATCGGAACCACGCGCTCGAAGTGCTCGCGCCTGTACGACGCGCTGATGCGGATCGCGCGCGAAAAGCGCACGCCCCGGCGCCTGTACCGCACCCCCGACCTGCCGCCCTTCACCGAGCTGGTCTACCTGCCGCGCGACGCCTATTACTGCGGCGGCGAACTGGTCCCGCTGCTGAACGACAACGACCAGCCCAACCAGGAGCTGCTCGGCCGCATCTGCGCCGATCAGATCGTGCCGTATCCACCCGGCATCCCGGTTCTGGTTCCCGGCCAGCTGGTGACCGACAACATCGTCGAGTTCCTGATCCGTTACCTGCGCGTGCAGAGCAAGGTCGAGCTGCACGGCGTCGTCTACCAGGGTTATTTTCCGAGCATCCGCGTACTCACGGCCGCCGAACGCAACCGCCTCACGGCGCTGACCGGCGCGCAGCAGGCGCGCATCGCCGCCTGATGGCGACTGAGCGCGTCCGCCATTTTCTGGAGTTCTCCGATCTGTCGCGCGCCGAGCTCGAGCACGTCTTCGCCCGCACCCGCATCATCAAAGACCGGTTCAAGCGCTACCAGGCGTACCAGCCGCTGACCGACCGCACGCTGGCGATGGTGTTCGAGAAGGCCTCCACCCGCACGCGCGTGTCCTTCGAGGCCGGCATGTACCAGATGGGCGGCTCGGTGATCCACTTGACCACGGGGGACTCGCAGCTTGGCCGCGCCGAGCCGATCGAGGACACCGCGCGCGTGATCTCGCGGATGGTCGACATCGTGATGATCCGCACGTTCGAGCAGTCCAAGATCGAGCGCTTCGCGAATAACTCGCGCGTGCCGGTGATCAACGGCTTGACCAACGAATACCACCCGTGCCAGATCCTGGCCGACATCTACACCTTCCTGGAGTTGCGCGGGCCGATCCAGGGCCGCACCGTGGCGTGGATCGGCGACGCCAATAACATGGCCTATACGTGGGTGCAGGCCGCCGAGCAGCTCGGGTTCGCCCTGAACTTCGCCGCCCCGCCCGGCTACGGCCCGGATCCGGCCCGCATCACGCGCGGGCCGCATCTCACACTGTGCCAGGACCCGCGCCAGGCCGCGGCCGGCGCCGACCTGGTCACGACCGATGTGTGGACCAGCATGGGATACGAGGCGGAGGGCGATGCGCGCCGCAAGGCGTTCGCGCACTGGATGGTCGACTCCGGCGTGATGGCCGCCGCGAACCCGAACGCGCTGTTCATGCATTGCCTGCCGGCGCATCGCGGCGAGGAGGTGTCGGCGGACGTGATCGACGGGCCGCAGAGCGCCGTGTGGGACGAAGCGGAAAACCGCCTGCACGTGCAAAAGGCGCTGCTGGAGTACCTGCTGCTCGGCTTCGAGGTCCAATAGCCTGCGGGAGTACCTGCGACTGGGCCGCGACGTCGAGTAATCCCCGCGATCAGCGTCTGGGCCGCTGTCCGGCGAACGGCGGCCTCTCATCGATATGGCGGAACGTGATGCGCCCCTTGCTCATGTCGTAGGGCGACAGTTCCAGCGAAACCTTGTCGCCCGCCAGGATCCGGATCCGGTGCTTGCGCATCTTCCCTGCGGAATAGGCGACCAGCTTGTGTCCGTTGTCCAACGTGACTCGAAACCGGGAGTCGGGCAGCACTTCGCTGACGACTCCGTTCATTTCGATGTGTTCTTCTTTCGCCATGACGACACCTCCGGGGTGAAAAGGAACGGATCAGCTGGCACGCGCCGGCCTATCCGGCAAGGGCGGCGCCGGGCTTTGGCCCGGGTCCGCGTCCCCGCAGGGCGACCGCGCCCGCGCAATGCGCGGCGCGGAAGGAGCAAGAAAGAGCGCGGCGCAGCGGCCGCACCCTTTCCTGCCTGTTCGATTGCCGGTCAGACGATCTGGATCTCGGCCGCCTGCGGGCCCTTTGCGCCCTGCTTGACGACAAACTCCACCTTCTGACCTTCGCTCAGCGACTTGAAGCCGCTGGTGCGAATCTCGGAGAAGTGCGCGAACAGGTCCTTGCCGCCATCTTCTGGCGTGATGAATCCGAACCCTTTAGCGTCGTTGAACCACTTGACGGTGCCACTTGCCATTTTTTCGTACCTTGAAAAGTGAATGAAAAAGTAATCGACCGCGAGAACGCCTCGCAGCGAGCCAACGCTCAAGAAACGTGTACCTGGGGGAAACCTGAGATACGCCGCGGCGATTCTGTTGCGGCGGGTCAGGAAGGACCGGAGGAAATACGAAACTTCAACGAAAGCCCGGCTAAGTTACGCGCTTCCCCACTGCGTGTCGAGCGATATATTTTGCGGCTGCGCGCTTGAATTCCGCCGATACCGCATTCCCGTCTCGATATCTGGGGCATGGACCCGGAACCGCATGCACGCGCTTCCTGGGTCCATACTTCTTTGATGCAGGAAGTTCAAACGTACATCGATATTGGAGCCCCGGCGTCGCTTGTTTGGGCCATTCTGGCCGACTTTGGTACCTACCGCCGGTGGAATCCGTTGATTCGCGGGGTCCTCGGCCGGCCCTCGAACGGTGCCGAGATCGAAATCAGCCTCAGATCGCCGCAGGGCGAAGACGTCAGTATTCGCTCGACGATCGTGCGCGTTCGCGAACCTCGCGAGTTGCGCTGGCGGGAGCGCTGGACGGTGCCGGGGCTGTTTTCCTCGGAGCGTCGATTCCGGATCGAACCGCTCGACGAGGGGGGCGTTCGGTTCCACCATGGCGAACAGGCGCGGGGAATCATGGTCCCGCTGCTCAATCAGCGCCGTCGGCTGCGGGGCAAGTCCGGCTTCGATGCGATGAACACTGCCTTGAAGCAGCGCGCCGAGCGCGCATGGGCCGACGCCCCTCAGGCGACCACCTAACGGGATCACCAGAAAGGACAGCAGATGCGTAATTCCGCCGGTGCAAGCAAGCCGACCTTCCATGCGCCGATGCGCCTGGACTGGTCCGATGAGAAGCTGCAGTCGCTGAGCCAGGAGCAGCTGCTCAACCTGCTCGAGAACCTGGATCATCAGCGGGCGATCGGCCGGGTTCCGGAAGGCGCCGCGGCGACGGTCGACCAGCGCATCACTTCGCTGTTGACGAGCCGCAACAGCGCCAAGCGGCGCAAGCAGCTGGCACAAGCCCTGGTGATCGACGTTCCTGCCAGGGATATGGCTTGACGAGCGAGCGGCGACCGGGCGCAACGATGTCCTCCCGTTCAACCCCGATCATCGTGCGTCGCCGATTCTGGCTATACCGTCTGGCCGGTCAACAATATGCCCAGAGCGTTTCGTTCGACGATCCGGTCACCGCTGCGATGGCGCGCAGTTTCCTGCGGCGCACGGTCGGAAATCCGCTGGAGCTCTGGGGACGAAGCACGAGCGATTTGAAGCCGCCGTCTTCGTGAAGGCGGCGGCCCTTTCGCGGGCCGCAATTCCCGATCAGCTGTCGCGCGGTTGTCCCGGCTCGTTCGACTCGAGCAGTCCCGCGGTGCCGGTGCCGGCCGAAAGCACGCCGGCGCGCGCATAGACCGCCAGTTTCTGGCGCGAATCCAGGATGTCCAGGTTGCGCATCTGCAGCTGGCCGAGCCGGTCCAGCGGCGAGAACGCTTCGGTGTCGACCCGTTCCATCGACAGCCGCTCCGGCTGGTACGTCAGATGCGGCCCCTTCGTGTCCAGGATCGTGTAGTCATCGCCGCGCCGCAGCTCGACCGTTACCTCGCCGGCCACCGCGGAGCCGACCCATTTTTGCAACGTGTCGCGCAGCATCAGACTCTGCGGGTCGAACCAGCGACCCTCGTACAGCAGGCGGCCGAGCTTGCGGCCCAGCGTGCGGTAGTTGTCGATCGTGCCCTCGTTGTGGATCGCGCTCAGCAGGCGCTCGTATCCGATGTGCAGCAACGCGATGCCGGGCCCTTCGTACACGCCCCGGCTCTTGGCCTCGATGATGCGGTTTTCGATCTGGTCGGAGACGCCCAGTCCGTGCCGGCCGCCGATCCGGTTGGCCTCGAGCACCAGTTGCACCCGGTCGCCGAATGCCTGGCCGTTCAGCGCGACCGGGAAGCCCTCCTCGAAACGCATCGTGACTTCCTCGGGCCGGATTTCGACTGCGGCGTCCCAGTGCTTGACCGACATGATCGGCTGCACGATCCGAAGGCCCTCGTCCAGGAACTCGAGTTGCTTGGCCTCGTGGGTGGCGCCCCAGATGTTCGAGTCGGTCGAGTAGGCCTTCTCGGCGCTGGTCTTGTACGCAAGGCCGCGCGCGGCGAGCCACTGGCTCATTTCCTTGCGACCGCCCAGCTCGCGCACGAAGTCCGCATCCAGCCAGGGCTTGTAGATCCGCAGCGCCGGATTGGCCAGCAGACCGTACCGATAGAAACGCTCGATGTCGTTGCCCTTGTACGTGGAGCCGTCGCCCCAGATTGAAACGCCGTCCTGCTGCATCGCCTTCACCAGCAGCGTTCCGGTGACCGCGCGGCCGAGCGGCGTGGTGTTGAAGTAGGTTCGCCCCGCCGTGCTGATGTGAAACGCTCCGCACTGCAAGGCCACCAGCCCTTCGTGCACCAGCGCTTCGCGGCAGTCGACCAGGCGGGCGACCTCGGCCCCGTATTGGCGGGCCCTGCGCGAGATGTTTTCGTAGTCCGCCTCGTCCGGCTGGGCCAGGTTGGCCGTATAGGCGCACGGGATGGCCCCGTGGTGCCTCATCCACGCCAGCGCGGCCGACGTATCGAGTCCGCCGGAGAACGCGATACCGACACGCTCACCCTTTGGAAGGGACAGCAGGATCCTGCTCATGGTGGCATCGATCTTACCGGCCTGCAGGTCCGCCTCAGACGATCACCGCCTCGGGCTCCAGCACGACGCCGAACTTCTCCGCCACGCGCGCCTGCACCTCGGATGCCAGGTCCAGGATCTCGCGGCCGGTCGCGCCGCCCCGGTTCACAAGTACCAGCGCCTGGCGATCGTAGACCGCCGCGCGGCCCCGGCTCGCGCCTTTCATCCCGCACGCCTCGATCAGCCACCCGGCGGCCAGCTTGAAGCGCCCGCCGGACAACGCGTAGCTGACCAGCGACGGAAAATGGCTGATCAGCTCGGTGCGCTTCTCCCGGGTGACGATCGGGTTCTTGAAGAAGCTGCCCGCGTTGCCCAGCAGCGCCGGATCCGGCAGCTTGCGGCGGCGGATGGCGCACACCGCGTTGAAGATCTCACCGGCCGACGGCGTCTGGTTCGAGAGCGCCTTCAGCTCGCGATCCAGTTCGGTGTAGCCCAGCACGGGCTGCCAGCGCTTGGGCAGCGCCAGCGTGACCGACAGCACGATCCGGCTGCCCTTGTATTCGCGCTTGAACACGCTGTCCCGATAGCCGAATCCGCACTCGGCGGCATCCATCTGCACGACCGCCTGGCCGCGGCAGTCCCAGGCGCGTACCGAATGCAGGCGCTCGGCGATCTCCAGGCCATAGGCTCCGATGTTCTGGATCGGGGCGGCCCCGACGGTGCCGGGAATCAGGGCCAGGTTCTCCAGCCCGCCAAACCCCGCCTCCAGCAGCGACTGCACGGTGTGATGCCAGTCCATTCCCGCGCCGATCTCGAACAACCAGCTATCGCCGGTCTGACCGGCGGCGCGCAGTCCCGGTATCCCGACCCGCACCACCAGCCCGGGAAAATCCGACGCGAACAGGATGTTGGTCCCCCCACCGAGCACCAGTTGCGGCCACCCGGCCACTCGGCGATCCGCCAGCACTGGCGCAAGGTCCGATTCGCACTGCACGTGCGCCAGCCAGGCGGCCGTGGCGTTCACTCCAAACGCATTCAGAGCGTTCAGCGAGGCGTTCGCCTGGAGTTCGGCAGGCATGTATCGAATCCGGACCAGCGGGCGGCCATCGCCGATTAGTGACAGGGTAGAAAAACTTTATACTATCTATTTGGTATGTATAATGCCTGTTATTGGGGCGCCATGGCGATCACGGATATTACAAACTCGTCTGGAACCAAATTACTTCAAAGCTTAAGGCATTTGCATTACCCTTCGCGCTGATATGAAAACGCGTTACGACACCTACCACCGGTCGATCGCAAGCTTGGGCCGCCAAAGCGCGGACTTGACCGAGGCGCGGGACCGTGCACGACCGGTTCGAACCGATCCGCACGCGCCGTCGGTCCAGCCCTCGGTGCTGGAGGCTTTTCATCCCGACATCAGCCAGGCGGTCACACTGCTCTGGGGTCACCCGGAAATGAACCAGTATTTCGAAAGGCTCTGGCTCGATGACGGATCGGGCACTCCGATTGCGCCCGAGGCGATGTCGGAGCTGATGTTGCTGGCCAGTGTGCACCGGTGGCTGTCGCCGCAACGCCCGGTGCGCAGCATGGCGGCGATCTACGATGCGTCGCACGCGCCGAGTCGACGCAAGGATCTGTGGGACGAGGTCCCGCGCCGCCGCTGACTTAAGCGATTGACTTAAGCGATCGACTTCACCCGCGGCGCTTCGCGCAGCAGCGCGCCGAATCGGTCGCGAACCGCACTTTCAAGCCCGGATCCGTCCAGACCCGCGCCGGCGATCAGCCCGGCCGGATCGCCATGATCGATGAAGCGGTCCGGCAGCCCAATATGCAGGAATGGCCGCTCGATCGCCAGGCTCGACAGCGCTTCGGCGCACGCGCTGCCGGCGCCACCCATCACCACGTTTTCTTCCACCGTCACCAGCGCGTCATGCGATCGGGCCACCTGCGCCAGCAGCTCCGTATCCAGCGGCTTCACGAACCGCATGTTCACGACCGTCGCGTCCAGTGTCTCGGCCGCACGCAGCGCCGCGTGAAGCGGCGGCCCGAACGCGAGCATCGCGATGCGGCTCCCGCGCGCAGCGCGTGAGTGGCGCCGGATTTCGCCGCGACCGATCGGCAGACCCTCCAGGCCGCGCTCGACCGCCACGCCGGCGCCTGCGCCGCGCGGATAGCGCACGGCGGCAGGCCCGTCGTGCAGGTACGCGGTCGACAGCATCTTGCGGCACTCGTTCTCGTCGCTCGGGGCCATCACGACCATGTTCGGGATGCAGCGCAGGTACGACAGGTCGAACGCACCGTGGTGGGTCGCGCCGTCGGCGCCGACCAGGCCGCCCCGATCGAGCGCAAACGTCACCGGCAGGTTCTGTATCGCCACGTCATGGATCAGCTGGTCGTAGGCGCGCTGCAGGAACGTGGAGTAGATCGCAACGACCGGCTTGCGCCCCTCGCACGCAAGTCCGGCCGCGAAGCTCACCGCATGCTGCTCGGCGATTCCGACGTCGAAGTAACGATCCGGAAACTGCCGCTCGAAGCGCACCATGCCGGAGCCCTCGCGCATCGCGGGCGTGATCCCGACCAGCCGCGAGTCGGCCGCCGCCATGTCGCACAGCCAGTCGCCGAACACCTGGGTGAAGGTGGGCTTTCCGGGCGCACTTTTTTGCAACCCCATCTTGGGGTCGAACGGCGAGGGGCCGTGATACAGCACCGGATCGGCCTCGGCCAGCTTGTAGCCCTGCCCCTTGCGCGTGACCACGTGCAGGAACTGGGGCCCGGCCAGGCCACGGATGTTCTGCAGCGTCGGAATCAGCGCGTCCAGATCGTGCCCGTCGATCGGCCCTATGTAGTTGAACCCGAATTCCTCGAACATCGTGCCCGGAACCAGCATGCCCTTCGCGTGCTCTTCCAGCTTGCGGGCGAGTTCCAGCATCGGCGGAACGTGCTTCAGCACTTGCCGGCCGGCCTGCTTGGCGGCGGCGTAGAACTTTCCGCTCAGCAGGCGCGCCAGGTAGCGGTTCAGCGCCCCGACCGACCGCGAAATCGACATGTCGTTGTCGTTCAACACGACCAGCAGGCGGACGCTGTCGGCGACTCCGGCGTTGTTCAAGGCCTCGAACGCCATGCCGGCCGACATCGCTCCGTCGCCGATCACCGCGATCGCGTGCCGGTTCTCGCCCCGATCGCGCGCCGCGATCGCCATCCCGAGGGCGGCCGAAATCGAAGTCGACGAATGGGCCGTGCCGAATGCGTCGTACACGGACTCGCTGCGGCGCGGGAAGCCGGATATGCCGTCGGCCTGCCGCAGTTTGCGCATCGCATCGCGGCGGCCCGTCAGGATCTTGTGCGGGTAGGTCTGGTGCCCCACGTCCCACACGATCCGGTCTTCCGGGGTGTTGAACACGTAATGCAGCGCGATCGTCAGCTCGACCGTGCCCAGGTTGGAACTGAGGTGCCCGCCGGTCCTGGAAACCGATTCGAGCAAAAACGCGCGAAGCTCCTCGGCCAGGCAGTGCAACTGGCTTCGATCGAGCTGCCGCAGTTCGGTCGGGTCGTTGATGGTCTGCAACAGGCTGTACACAATCAGCTCCGGCGTTGCACGATCAGGTCGGCCAGTTGTCTGAGCCGCACGGTTCGCGGGTGGGCTTCGGTCCCGAGGGTCGAGAGCGCATCGTGCGCCTCGTGCCGAAGCCGCTCGGCCCAACGCCGCGCCGCTTCGATCCCAAGGACCGACACATAGGTCGGCTTGCTCTGCCGCAGATCCTTGCCCGCAGTCTTGCCGAGTTCGGCCGACGTGGCCACGGTGTCGAGCAGATCATCGACGATCTGAAAGGCCAGCCCGATCGCGTCGGCGTAGCGCTCGAGTGCGACCCGTTCGATGGCCGTGACTCGCCCGGCAGCGGCTCCCATAGTGACCGAGGCGCGCAGCAGTGCGCCGGTTTTCATCCGGTGCATCGTCTCCAGCTCGGCGGCGTTCATCGGCCGCCCGACCGCGGCCAAATCGATCGCCTGTCCGCCGCACATCCCCTGCGTTCCCGCGGCCTGCGCCAGCTCGCGGATCAGGGTGACGCAGGTGTCGGCCGCAACCGGGGCATTGGCCAGGACCATGAACGCCTCGGCCTGCAGCGCGTCGCCCGTCAACATCGCGGTGGCCTCGTCGAAGGCCACGTGCACAGTGGGCTTTCCGCGCCGAAGCACATCGTCGTCCATGCACGGCATGTCGTCGTGCACCAGCGAGTAGGCATGGACGAATTCGATGGCAGCGGCGATCGGGTCGAGCGCGGCATCGGTCGCCGAGCTGAACTCGCCGGCCGCGTACACCAGCGCAGGGCGCACCCGCTTGCCGCCGTTCAGGACCGCGTAGCGCATGGCCGCATGCAGACGGGGCGGTTCGCGCTCCTCAGCGGGCAGGCAGCCGTGGACAAACCGCTCGAAACGCGCCTGATGGGCCGCGATCCAATCCGTCAATGGAGCCGCCGGCGGGACGCTGGCAGCCCGCGCTGAAAGGGAAGCCACGCTCACGTTGCGGGGTCCGAAGTCTCATCCGGAGAAAAGTTTTTCAGCACGCCCTCGTCGAGTCTCTGAATCTGTTGTTCGGCGTCGGCCAGCTTACCCTGGCAGTAGCGCGCCAATTCCGCTCCGCGCCGGTACGCCGCGATCGATTCATCCAGCCCCAGCTCACCCGATTCCATCCGCCGCACCAACTGATCGAGCTGATCGAGCGCCTGCTCGAAGGTCAGCTCTTCGACCGAGGCGCAAGTTATGGATTCACCCATCCGTTCGCCCGCTCCCGGCAGGGCGCGGAACCCATTTCATTTTTTGGCCACGCAAGAATCGCGGGCCTTGCGAGGTGCCCGAGCACCCGTTAAGTTATTTTAGTTCATCGCCCGGATCGCCCTAGCCGGGTCAACGACTTGCGTTGCGTTTACACACACTTCAGGACGAAAGGCCGATGCCGCGCGCCCATCCCTACAACACGCTGGTTGACGTAGATACGCTACGCCTGAATCTGGGCAGTCCCGACTGGCGCGTAATCGACTGCCGTCACGACCTGTTGCACCCCGAAGCGGGCCAAAAAGCGTACGCCGAAGGCCATATCGCGGGTGCTGTGTTTGCGCATCTGGATCGGGACCTGTCGGGCCCCAGGACACCCTACTCGGGGCGGCACCCGCTGCCGGATCCGGACCAGTTGGCCGAGCGCCTGCGCCGCTGGGGAATCGACGGGGACACTCAAATTGTCGCGTACGACGCCACCTCAGGGTCGCATGCCGCACGGCTCTGGTGGCTGGCACGCTCGCTGGGCCACGAAAAGGTGGCACTGCTCGATGGCGGATGGCAAGCCGCTCTTGAGGCGGCAATCCCGATCGAGACCGGTCAGGCCAGCCCCCCGCCGGGGCGCTTCGCGCGCTCATCGCCGCTGGAGCAGCCGGTGGACATCGATGCGGTCCAGTCCGCTCGCGCCGATCCGCGATGGCTGATCGTCGACGCCCGCGCGCCGGATCGATACGCGGGCCGCAACGAGACGATCGACCCGGTCGCCGGCCACATCCCGGCAGCGGTGAACCGCTTCTGGCAGTCGAATCTGCAGCCGGACGGACGCTTCAAGACGGCCGATCAGCTGCGCTCCGAATTCGCCGCGCTGCTGGGCGCACGCTCGCCGACGCACGTGATCGCCCAATGCGGCTCCGGTGTCACGGCCTGCCACAACCTGCTGGCGATGCAGCGAGCCGGCATCAGCGGCGCCAGGCTATATCCGGGCTCGTGGAGTCAATGGATCAGCGATCCGACACGCCCGATTGCGGTCGGCGCCGACCCATAAACCGGGACGCGCTCAAGCCTGCCCTCAGGCTTCCCTCACGCTCCCTTGAACACCGCGCGAACCAGGCCCGCCAGCGCCACGCCGAACAAAACCAGGGCCACTTCGGGCAAGGAATCGCTGAGCGGCTTGCGGCGCATCATCTCGGGCAGCAGGTCCGATAGCGCGATGTACACGAAGCTGGCCGCGGCAATCAGCAACGTATACGGAAGCAGCGCACGGTACGTATCGAGCAGCAGATAGCCGGTCACCCCGCCCAGCACGGCCGACATGCCCGAGATCACCATGAACATGAATGCGCGCCGGCGGACGAACCCGGCATTCAAAAGGATCATGAAATCGCCGATCTCGTGGGGCACCTCGTGCGCGAATACCGCGCACGTAGTCAGCACGCCGGCGCGCAGATCGAGCAAGAACGCGGCCGCGATCACGGCTCCGTCGCCGAAGTTGTGGAATGCATCGCCCACCAGGATCGGCCAGGCACCTCGGCCGGCTTCCTGCGCGTCGTAGCCGTGCGGGTGCCGATGCTCGTCGCCTTCGTGATGGTGCGTGTGGTGGATCAGCGTGAGCTTTTCGAGGATGAAAAAACCGACGATTCCGCCGGTTAACACCCATCCGAACGTGTCCGGCTCCAGATTGGAGCCCATCGCCTCCGGCAGCAGCTGCACCAGCGCAGTGGCCAGCAGCACGCCGGCGGCGATCGACACCATCTTGTCGACAACCCCGGACAGCAGCCGGAAGCTCAGCAGGGCCGCCAGGCTGATCGAGATCAGCGTGGAGACCACATTGGCCAGGACGATAAGGAGCAGCGTCAACACGCCGCACCCGGCGTGCTCGCCTCGCGGGGAGTGTCGTCAGGACAGTCCATGTTTGCCGCCGATCCCGACCTGAACCCCGGCACGGTCACAAGCTGGGGCTCGTCGCGGTCGGACATCAGGCAATTTCCCCTGGTAGCAGCGGCGCAGTATAGATCCCGCCAATCGGTATCATCCGCAAGTATGCGGTCATGCCGATCGCGTGGAATGTCGTTCTGATGGAGTCATCGCCCGATCTTCAGGAAGTTGCGCGGCGGTTCAGGCGGGTAGCGCCTGCGATCGACCAGTGCACGATCCGGATCGTCGAAGAGTCTTCCATCCTGACGTCGGTACGCCGCGACGTGCCCGAGCCGGTTGCGCGGTCGACCGATCGGGGTGCAATGGTCACGGTGGCCCGGGGCGATGGCGTCGGATACGCGGCCACCAGCGACCTGAGCGAGGCGGGCCTGAAGGCAGCGGCCGAGCGCGCGGTCCAGTGGGCGCGCGCATCGCGCGGACGCACCGTGTTCGAGAACGCCCCGCCCCGCCTGGCGATGACCGAAAAGTTCCACGCGAACGGCGGATCGGGACCGGACTGGACGCCGGCCGAGCGGATCGAGCTGCTTCGGCGGGAGTCGGCGGACTGCCGGATCGATGACCGGATCGTGGACTGGCAGGCCAGCCTGTGGACGATCCGCTCCCGCCAGCTGTTGGCGGCCGCAAACGGCGAGGACATTTTCCAGGAGCACGAGTTGGCGGTACCGGCGCTGCACGTGGTCGCGAGCGATCGGCAACTGACCCAGGTTCGATCGTGGGGCGGCCGCAACAACGGGCTCTGCCAGAAAGGCAGCGCACGACAGGTGGCTGAACGCAGCGGCTTCAAGGGCGCCGGACGGCAGACCGCGGAGCAGGCGCTGCAGCTGCTGACCGCGCCGAACTGCCCGACCGGCACGTTCGACCTGCTGTTGATGCCCGACCAGATGATGTTGCAGATCCACGAGTCGATCGGTCATCCGCTCGAGCTGGACCGGATCCTGGGCGATGAGCGCAATTACGCGGGGACCAGCTTCGTGACGCCGGACATGTTCGGAAGCTACCGGTACGGCTCCGAGCTGCTGAACGTTACCCACGATCCGACGCGCGCGGAGGAATTCGCGACCTTCGCCTACGACGACGAGGGCAGTCGGGCGCACCGCCAGTACCTGATCCGCGACGGCGTGCTGATCCAGCCGCTGGGCGGCGCGCTGTCGCGCCAGCGAATGGCCCGCGCCAGCTGGGACGGTTGCGTGGCCACGGCGCGGGCCAGTAGCTGGAATCGCCCGCCCATCGACCGGATGTCGAACCTGAACCTGGAGGCGGGTGCCTCGACGTTCGAGCAGATCGTGTCTTCAATGGACGACGGCATGCTGATGCAGACCAACGCATCCTGGTCGATCGACGATTCGCGTAACAAGTTCCAGTTCGGTTGCGAGTGGGGCCAGCGGATCCGCGGCGGGCGCCTGGCCGAAGTGGTTCGAAATCCGAACTACCGCGGCATCTCGGCAACCTTCTGGCGCTCACTGGCGATGGTCGGCGATGCCTCGACGGTGCAGGTCCTAGGTTCACCCTTCTGCGGCAAGGGCGAGCCCAATCAGCTGATCCGGGTCGGGCATGCCAGTCCCGCCTGCAAGTTCTCGGCGGTGGCGGTGTTCGGTGCCGAGCGCTGAGGCATGAAGCAGCGGTTCTTCGAGCTGGCCGACTACGCGATCGGACAGCTGCGCGGCACCGAAACGCTGCTGGCCAACTTTGCGGGCGAGACGTCCGACTTCGCCCGTTTCAACCACGCGCGTGTACGTCAGGCCGGAAGCGTGACCCAGGCCTACCTGCGGTTGACGCTGATCGACCGGGGCCGGCGCCTGCACACGACGCTGGCGGCCTCATTCGACCAGCCGTCCGACCACGACGCGATTCGGGCGGCGATCGGGACAATGCGCTCCGAACTGCCTTCGCTGCCGGCCGATCCGCTGCTGCTGTACGCAACCGAAGTCAACAGTTCGAACCTTGAGCGCCGCGGCCGGCTGCCCGACGCGACGGAGGCGGTCGACTGTGTGATCGCCGCCGCCGCCGGCGCCGACCTGGTGGGCATTTTCGCCAGCGGCCCGGTGTTCCGGGGCTTCGCCAACTCGCTGGGGCAGCGCAACTGGCACCGGGTCGACAGCTTCCAGTTGGACTGGTCGGTCTACCTGGGCGGCGACCAGGACGCGAAGGACAAGGCCGTCAAATCGACGTATGCCTCCGAGACCTGGAACGCACAGGAAGTGGCCCGGCGCATCCAG
The DNA here is from genome assembly GCA_005882215.1 of Betaproteobacteria bacterium. Classification (GTDB taxonomy): domain Bacteria; phylum Pseudomonadota; class Gammaproteobacteria; order Burkholderiales; family Burkholderiaceae_F; genus VBCK01. The sequence goes on from VBCK01000126.1 coordinate 29,858, forward strand.
TCGGCCCGTGATCAGCTCAAATTCCTGGCCGTCAACCCGCGCGCGATCGAGCCGGGGCAGTATCGCGCCTATCTGACGCCCGCGGCGATGGACGAGCTGACCGGGTTGTTGAGCTGGGAAGGCGTGTCGGGACGCAGCCAGCGCACCCGCCAGAGCTCACTGCAAAAGCTGGTCGATGGGGAAGCGGCGCTGTCCCCGATGATCACGCTGCGGGAAAACACGACCGAAGGTCTGGCGCCGTCGTTCGACGACAGCGGCTTTCCGCGCCCGCCTCAGGTTGCGCTGATCAAGGATGGAGCGCATGCGGGCGCGCTGGTGTCGGCGCGCACGGCCAAGGAATACGGCCTCGTCGCCAACGGAGCCTGCGACGAGGAATCGATGCAGTCGGCGGACCTCGATGGCGGCACCTTGCCGATGTCGGAGACGCTGGGCACGCTCGATCGGGGCATCCTGGTCGCGAACCTTTGGTACCTGAACTTCTCGGACCGGTCCTCGTGCCGGATCACCGGGATGACCCGCTTTGCGACGTTCTGGGTCGAAAGCGGACGGATCGCCGCGCCGCTGAACGTGATGCGGTTCGACGATTCGCTCTACCGGATGCTCGGCAGCGAACTGCTGGCACTCACGCGCGAGCGCGAGTGGATCCAGAGCCGCAGCACCTACGGGCAGCGCTCGGTCGAATCGACCCGGGTACCGGGCGCGCTGCTCTCCAGCCTGACGCTGACGCTGTAGTCGGTCGTCGATACGGGCCAGCGCCCCGCCTTCGCGCTGCGCCTCGGCGGGCTTGCCCGCCGAAGCGCGCAGCGGCGATCGGCAACCCGACGCTTCACTTGACCAGCGTGCGGTTCGCTCCCGTTTGCTGGTTCAGGGCAGTCGATCCGGCCGCAAAGCCGTTCTTCTGCAGGATGAAGGCGGTGATCGTCCACATCGTATCGTCGGGGAGCGAGCCGGGACTGGTGGCGGGCATGTTCGAGTGCTCGAAACTGAAAAGGTCCCCCAGCGGTTTGTTGCCCCACTGCCTGAGGAACGCATCGCCGGCCAGAGCCGGTCCCGCAGCACCCGTCAAATCGGGCCGGTGGCATTCTGCGCAGTAGTTGTTGAAATCCTGCTGGCCACGCTGCGCCTGCTCCTGCGTGTACCAGCCGTTGGTGCTGGCAGCATGTGCGCTGCCGGCCGAAACGATCGCCGCGCCGCCAAGCACGGCAAACGTGATGCAAAGATGCATCGTCAGATTTCTCGATCGGGCTTCGCTGCTCATGTCAGACTCCACGTTGTCGGTCAGGTTCGGAATTGACCGGAGGCAGTCTGGCTTCTGGAAAACTCACCCCGATTTCGGGGCGTCCGGCCGGCGTTTCAGCCGTAACGCCGGTCGAGACTGATCCGAGCTAAGCCTCGACGCCGGCGGTCCGCACCCGCCGCTCCAACCAGTCGGCCACGCGCCGTTGCCCTTCAGCCGACAGGTGCAACCCGAGCTTGGAGCGTCGCCACAGCACATCGTCCGCGCGGACGGCCCACTCCCGCGTGACCAGGTACTCGAGTTCCGCCTCATACAGCCCGTCCGCGATCGGCTCGCCCAGGTCCGCTAGCCGCCGGGCCGACCCGAGCGCGCCGAGCACGCCGCTGCCGTAGGCCCACGTCATCCGCTGCAGTACGCCGGGTGGCATCCAGTCGTAACGCGCGCTCAATGCGGCGAAAAATCCGGCCATCGGTTCCTCGCCCGGCCGCTTCAGCGGCAGGTCTGCGCCCGGCAGCAGCGCGCTGCGCGTCCAGCCGCCGCGGGTGCACGCGAGCGCGGGCGCCAGCTGATCCACTGCCTGCTCTGCGAGCGTCCGGAACGTGGTCACCTTGCCGCCCCACACCGTCAGCAGTGGCGCGCCCGCCTGATCCAGTTCGAGCGCGTAATCCCGGGTCAATTCCGACGGGCCGGCGCCGTCGTCGAGCAGCGGCCGCACTCCGGAAAAGGTCCATGCGATATCGGCCGGCCCGATCGGCTCCTTCAGGTACCGGTTGGCCAGCCCGCACAGGTAATCGGTCTCGGCCGCGTCGATCCGTGCGGCGGCAGGCTCGCCCGCCGACTCGCCCGCCGTAGCGCGCAGCGCGGAGGCGGGAGCGCGCAGCGCGAAGGCGGGTTCCTGGTGCACCTCGACGTCCGTAGTGCCGATCAGCATGAAATCGTCCTCGTACGGAATCGCGAAGGCGATCCTCCGATCGGCGGACTGCAGAACGTAGGCGAACCGATGCCCGAGGCGCCGGCGCACGACCAGGTGGCTTCCCTTGATCAGCCGCAGCCGGCGCGCCGATCCGGCCGCGCACACGTCCTGCAGGAAACGGCCGGCCCACGGACCGGTCGCGTTGACCAGCGCCTTGGCGAAAATTCGCACCTCGCTCCGGTCCGACCGGGCGGCGTCGGCGACCCACGTCAGTCCGTCCCGTTGTGCCCGGGTCAAGCGCGTGCGAGTGAAAATGCGCGCGCCCTTGTCCCTCGCATCGATGGCCACCGTGACCACCAGTCGCGCGTCATCGGTCCACGCGTCCGAAAATTCGAATCCAATCCGATAGCCGGCCTTCAGTGCCTGTCCAGCCGGATGGCTCGCCAGGTCGACGCGACGGGACGCCGGCAGGTCGGAGCGGCCGGCAAGAATGTCGTATAGCCACAGCCCGGACCACAACACCCAGGCTGGCCGCATCGTGTCGTCGTGCACCAGCACCAGCCGCAGCGGCCGCACCAGGTGCGGCGCCGTGCGCAAGAGCAGCTGCCGCTCCTGCAGCGCCTTGCGCACCAGGCCGATCTCGCCGTGCTCGAGATAACGTAAGCCGCCGTGGATCAGCTTGGTCGACGCCGATGATGTGTGTGAGGCGAGGTCGTCCTGTTCGCACAGGATCACGCTCAGCCCTCGGCCCGCCGCGTCGCGTGCGATCGCCGCCCCGTTGATGCCGCCGCCGGCCACCAGCAGGTCGCACCGCAATTCGCCGGCCACCGCCGAGGACACGTCAGTGCGCCTGGTCCCAGTTCCGGCCGGCGCCGATATCGACAGCCAGGGGAACCTTCAACGAGGCGACGTGGCACATCAGGTCGGGAACGCGCGCGCGCACCCGCTCGAGCTCGGAATCCGGGACCTCGAATACCAGCTCGTCGTGCACCTGCATGATCAGCCGCGTGCCCAGCGATTCGCGGCGCAGCCACTCGGCCGTGGCCACCATCGCCAGCTTGATCAGATCGGCGGCGGTTCCCTGCATCGGCGCGTTGATCGCGGCACGCTCGGCCCCCTGGCGGCGCGGGCCGTTGGGCGAGTTGATCTCGGGCAGCCACAGCCGACGTCCGAACACGGTTTCCACATAGCCCTGGCGCTTGGCCAGCGCACGGGTCGTGTCCATGTAGCGCGCCACACCCGGATAACGCGCGAAGTAGCGCTCGATGTAGCCGCGCGCCTCGTCCCTGCCGATGCCCAGGTTCGTTGCCAGACCGAACGCCGACATTCCGTACATCAGCCCGAAGTTGATCACCTTGGCGGTTCGCCTCTGATCGGCGCTGACTTCGTCGACGCGCACGCCGAACACCTCAGCGGCGGTGGCGCGGTGTACGTCCTGCCCCTTCGCGAACGCTTCCAGCAAGCCGGCGTCGTCCGACAGGTGCGCCATGATGCGCAGCTCGATTTGCGAGTAGTCGGCCGAGACGATGTGCGATCCGGCCGGCGCCACGAACGCCTCCCGGATGCGCCGCCCTTCGGCGGTGCGGATCGGGATGTTCTGCAGGTTCGGATCCGACGAAGCCAGGCGCCCGGTGACCGCGATCGTCTGCCCGTAGGTCGTGTGCACGCGGCCCGTGTCCTGACGGATCATCGCGGGCAGCTTGTCGCAGTAGGTGGACTTCAACTTCGACAGGGCGCGGTGTTCCAGCAAGGTCCTGGGCAGCGGAAAGTCGGCGGCCAACCTCTCCAGCACGTCCTCATCGGTGCTGGGGGCACCGCTCGCTGTCTTCTTCTGCACCGGAAGGCCCAGCTTGCCGAACAGGATCTCGCCGATCTGCTTGGGTGAACCCAGGTTGAACGGCTGGCCCGCCAGCTGGTGCGCCTGCGCCTCCAGCGCGGCGATCCGCTCGCCGAGCTCCCGGCTCTGCGCCGTCAGCAGCACCGGGTCGACCCGCACGCCCGTGCGCTCCATCGCGAACAGCACCCGCGACAGCGGGATCTCGATGGACTGGTACACGAACCTGAGCCCATCGTGCTCGCGCACGCGCGGCCACAGCACCTGGTGCAGCGCCAGCGTCACTTCGGCGTCCTCGGCCGAGTACTCGGTCGCCCGTTCGATGCTGACCTCGTCGAAGCCGATCTGGCGCGCGCCCTTGCCGCACACCTGCTCGTACGTGAGCGTGCGGCGTCCCAGGTGCCGCTCGGCCAGCGCCTCCATGTCGTGCCCGCGATGGGACTCCAGCACATACGACTGCAGCAGCGTGTCGTGCTCGATGCCCTCCAGCGCGATGCCGTGATTGGCCAGCACATGCGCGTCGTACTTGAGGTTCTGGCCGACCTTCGGATGGCGCGGCGATTGCAGCCATGGGCGCAGCTTCTCGAGCACGCGCTCCAGCCCGAGCTGCTCCGGCGCCCCCGGGTAGCGGTGCGCGAGCGGGATGTAGCAGGCCTCGTGCTCCGTGACCGACAGCGAAATGCCGACCAGGCGCGCCTGCATCGGATCGAGCGACGTGGTCTCCGTGTCCAGGCTCGTCAGTGGCGCGGCCTCGATCGCTACCCGGGGGCGCCGGAGCAGCTCGGGCTGGAGCGCGTGCTCGAGAAGCTGCGCCCATGGCTGCAATCGCCGCGCCATCCGAAGGTCGGCCAGAACCTCAAGTACGACGCGCATGTGCTGGCCAATCACGGCATCGCGCTGGAGGGCATCGAGCACGACACGCTGCTGCAGTCGTATGTGCTGGAGTCCCATCGCGGGCACGACATGGAGGCGCTGGCCGAGCGGCACCTGGGACGCCGCACGCTCACGTACGAGCAGGTGTGCGGCAAGGGCGCGCGCCAGATCGGCTTCGACGAGGTCAGCATCGAACGGGCGACCGAGTACTCGGCCGAGGACGCCGAAGTGACGCTGGCGCTGCACCAGGTGCTGTGGCCGCGCGTGCGCGAGCACGATGGGCTCAGGTTCGTGTACCAGTCCATCGAGATCCCGCTGTCGCGGGTGCTGTTCGCTATGGAGCGCACGGGAGGCGGCGCGTGCAGCGCCGCCTCGCCCGCCTTCGCGCTGCGCGCGTCGGCGGGCGGGCCCGCGTCCGCGCCGGACCCTCCGGCGGGCTTGCCCGCCGACGCGCCCAGCGCGAAGGCGGGCCCGAAAAGCGTGTCTCCTTCCTTGAGCCAGCTGCGAAACTCGAAGCGCTCGAACAGCCTTCGCAGCGCCTGCGGATCGGGCGCACGCGCCTGCAGCGCCTGCAGCGTCGGCACCTGGGTCGACAGGTCCGCATCGGTCCGAACGGTGATCAATGAGCGCGCCGTCGGCAGCCAGCCGATCACCTTTCGCAGGTTCTCACCGGCGGCGCCGCCGATCGAGTCGGCCTGCTGCAGCAAAGCGTCGAGCGAGCCGTACTCGTTGAGCCAGCGCGCGGCCGTCTTCGGCCCTACCTTTTCGACGCCCGGAACATTGTCCACGCTGTCGCCGACCAGCATCAGATAATCGACGATGCGTTCCGGAGGAACCCCGAAGCGGGCGATCACGCCCTCCCGATCGAAGCGGCGCGGCGGGCCGCCATCGCGGCTCATCGTGTCCAGCAGCTCCACCTGGTCGCCGACCAGTTGCGCCAGATCCTTGTCCGTGCTGACGATCACCGTGCGAAGGCCTTCGCGGCGCGCCCGCTCGGCCAGGGTGCCGATCACGTCGTCGGCCTCCACCCCAGGGATCTCCAGCAACGGCCAGCCGAGCGCCTGCACCGCGTCGCGGATCGGCCCGATCTGGGAGGCCAAATCCTCGGGCATCGCAGTGCGATTGGCCTTGTATTCTGCGAACAGATCGTCACGAAAGGTCTTACCTTTGGCGTCGAGCACACAGGCTCGATACTCGGCCGGCGACTGTTCAGCCAGCAGGCGCAGCATCGCGATGAAGCCGCGGATCGCCCCGGTCGGTTCGCCGGCCGAGGTGCGCAGATCCGGCATCGCGTGAAACGCGCGGTACAGGTAGCCGGAGCCGTCCACCAGCAGTAGTGTTTGCATCAGGAGATCACCATGACCGATCGGCAGAAGAATATCCCGACCCTGCGCGCAATCGCGACTCCGGACCGTGCCACCACGGTCAAGGCGCGCGAGTCGTGGCAGATGTGGGGAATTATCTCGGAGTTCGTCGAGGCCTCGGAACGGTTGTCGGAAATCCGCCCGGCGGTGTCGATCTTCGGCAGCGCCCGCACGCCCGCCGGCTCGCCGCGGTACGAGCTCGCAATCCAGATCGCGCGCAGACTCTCGGACGCCGGCTTCGCGGTCCTGAGCGGGGGCGGACAGGGCATCATGGAGGCGGCCAACAAGGGTGCTTTCGGCGGGCGTTCGCCCAGCGTCGGACTGAATATCGCACTGCCGCACGAGCAGTGCGGCAACGCGTACCAGAACATCTCGCTGCGGTTTCGGCACTTTTTCGCGCGCAAGGTGTCCTTCGTCAAGTATGCGGCGGCCTATGTCGTGATGCCAGGCGGATTCGGCACGCTGGACGAGCTGAGCGAGGCGCTCACGCTGATTCAGACCAAGGTGGGCCGCCGGATTCCGATCGTGCTGGTCGATGCGGCATTCTGGGAGGGCCTGCTGGGCTGGATGCGCCAGAGACTGGTGACCGACGGCATGATCGACGGGCACGATCTGGATTTGATGCAGGTCGTCGAGACCCCCGATCAGGTCGTGGACGCGATCTTCGACTTCTACGAGGCGCGCGGGTTCCTGCAGACGGACATGGAGCGGGAGCAGCTGCTCTATCTGTGACCGCACCATGTCCCGGCGCCGCGCGGCCGGTCAACAATCCGGCGGCCGGCACGTACAATACGGACATGGGGCTGACCTGCTGGCTGCGCAAGATCCGGCGTGTCGGTGCGCTGGCGTTGCGGGCGCTGGCGCCGAGCGGCAGCTGTGCCTGCGTTGCCGCTGCGGCCATGCTGCTCGCGGCGCCCGGCTTCTGCGCCGACGATTTTCCGCCGCCGATCAGCCCGGAATCCGACCAGCCCGCCGGCAGCCAGCCGCCGCCCACGGCCGGGCCGCCGACGGCCCCGCAGTCAGGGGCGCAGGACGCCGCCTCAGCCGCACCGCCGGCGCCGCCAAAACCCGAGCGTGACGTGCAGATCGAGCAAAAGCGGATCGGGCGGCGCGTTGCCGAGATCATCGTGACTCCGGCCGGCTTCACTTATCACTACTCGATGACTCATCTGGACGATCAGGATCCGGGCACGACGCTGTTGCAACCTCATCAGGAGTTGTCGGTACCGCGCTTTTTCCGGATCGATTTCTGACAGCCCCTGGGCTTTCCTTCTCGACCGTGCCATGGCCGTATTTACCGCGCTGACGCGCGATGAAATCGTTGCGCTGCTCGCCACCTATTCGGTCGGCAACCTGACGGACTTCGAAGGCATCCCGTCCGGAATCGAGAACACCAACTTCTTCCTTTCGACCACCGAAGGCCAGTTCGTGCTGACGGTTTTCGAGAGGCTGGACGCCGAGCATCTGCCGTTCTACCTTGGCCTGATGAAGCACCTGGCCCAGCGCGGCCTGCCGGTTCCGGAGCCGGCCGCCACGCTCCAGGGCAGCCTGCTGGGCCGAGCGCGCGGCAAGCCGGTGGCCATCGTCAGCCGCCTGCCGGGCCGCGCGGTGGTCGATCCGACCGCGGATCAATGCGCCCAGGTCGGGCAATTCCTTGCGAACATGCACCGGAAGGGGCACGACTTTCCTCTGTTCCAGCCGAACCTGCGCGGGATCGGTTGGTGGAAAAGCGCGCTGCCGAAGCTCGAGCCGCTGATTCCGGAGGACCAGTTCCAGGAAATGGCCGAGGAGGTGATCTTCCAGGACAGCTTCGTCCGCAGCCCGCAGTTCGAGCGTCTGCCGGCCGGGCCCATTCACGCGGACCTGTTCCGCGACAACGTGCTGTTCGACGGCGACCACGTGGGCGGCGTGATCGACTTCTATTTCGCCGCCTGCAGCATCTGGCTGTTCGACCTGGCCGTCACCGTCAACGACTGGTGCGTGGATCGAGACAACGGGTCGTTCGACCAGCCGCGCGCCCGGGCGATGCTACAGGCCTACCATGAAGTCCGCCCTCTCACGCAGATGGAACACAAGGCCTGGCGAACGGTGCTGCGTGCCGCCGCGCTGCGGTTCTGGATCTCGAGGCTGTATGACCTGCATCTGCCGCGTCCTGCCGCATTGCTCAAGCCCCACGACCCGGCCCGATTCGAGCGGATGCTGCGCCTGCGGATCCGGCAACGCGACCTGCCCTGGGTTTGATAGGGGCCCCTGAATGTCAAACGCGATGAAGATCCGGGTGCTGGGCGCCCGCAATGGGCTGATCTGGATTCGGGACGGGTTGCGCCTGTTCGGCGGTAACCCGCTGTCGCTGCTCGGATCGGTGGCAGCCGGACTGCTGATCGTATGGCTGCCGTCGACGGTGCCGCGGGTGGGCCCGGCCATCGCGGCCGTACTGGCGCCGATCGCTTCGCTCGGGTTGATCGCGGCGTGCCGTGCGGCCGACGCCGGCCGCATTCCCGGTGTCGCTGTCTACGTGGATGGCTTGCGCGATCCTCAGACGCGCCGGCAACTGCTGATGCTGGGAGTCATTAACGCACTGATCGTGGTGCCGCTGATCGCGATCGGGCAGGCCACCGGGATGGATCGCGCGATCAGCATCGTGGCGGGGCCGAACCAGCCGCCCCAGGTCGAGGTGCATCCGGGACTGCTCGCACTGCGCATCGCCCTGTCGACCCCGGTACTGATGGCGATGTGGCTGGCGCCGCCGCTGGTCGGGTGGCAGCACCTGACGGCACCCAAAGCGATGTTCTACAGTTTCTTTGCCTGCTGGCGCAATCGCTGGCCGCTGCTGACCTTCATCGGCGGCGTCCTGGGCGCCGGTGCGCTTACCACCGTAGTGATGGCCGCGATCGTCAGCCTGCTGGCGCCGGCGCAGGTTGTGGCGGTGCTGATCGCGCCGCTGTCGCTCGCTCTGCTGGCCGTCGCCCAGGGCGGCATCTTCCGGATGTACACGCAGATCGTCGAGGTGGCGTCGGTTGATCAAGAGGCGTCTGAGGTGTCCAAGCGCTGATCTAAGAAAACGGCGTTGATCCTACGAACGCGCTCCAACGTGTCGCGCACCTGCAACCATATCAAGCCCGCTCGAGCTTCGCCACCGCCAGCAGCAGTTCCTTGATTCCCGCCTGGCCGAATTGGATCTGCGCTCTGGCGTCGCCGCCCGCGCCCTGCAGCCGGATCACCACGCCGTCGCCGAATTTCGGATGCCGCACGCTTTGCCCGACCTGGAAGCCGTGGTGGGCGACGGCGGCAGCCTGCGTGCTCATCGCGCCGCGCGGCGCCGCCGGCGCATTCCAGTAAGGCACCGGCTCCGGCATCCGGCTGCGCCGCGGCGTGAGCCAGCGCACCGACTCGGGCGGCAGTTCATCCAGGAAGCGCGAGCGGATGCCGTAGCGCGTCTGTCCGTGCAGCAGTCGGGCCTGCGCGAAGCTCACGAACAGGTGCTTGCGGGCGCGCGTGATCGCCACGTACATCAGCCGGCGCTCCTCCTCCAGGCCGCCGCCTTCGCTCAGGCTGTTTTCGTGGGGGAACAGGCCCTCCTCCAGGCCGGTGATGAACACCGCATCGAATTCCAGGCCCTTGGCCGAGTGCACCGTCATCAGTTGCAAGGCATCCTGTCCCTGACCCGCCTGGTTGTCGCCCGCTTCCAGCGATGCATGCGCGAGAAACGCGGTGAGCGGCGAAACTTCGGCCGCTGAAGCGGCCCCAGCCGCGAAGGCGGCCTGCTCGGCGTCGGCCTCGGCCGCCGAAGCGGCGCCGGCTGCGGAGGCGGCGTAGCCCTGTTCGGCCGCGAAGCTGGTCGAGGCATTGACCAGCTCCTCCAGGTTCTCAAGGCGCTCCTGGCCTTCCCGTTCGCCGGCGTAGTGCGCTGCCAGCCCGCTTTGCTGGATCGTCGAGGCCACCAGCTCGGGCAGGCTCTGGGTGGACGCGGCCGACTGCAGCGCCTCGATCAGCCGCCCGAACTGCGCCAGACTCGCGCCGGCCCGGCCGGCGAGCGAGCCGATCGCCGCGTACAGGCTGCATTGCGCGCCGGCAGCGGCGTCCTGCAACTGTTCCAGGGTGCGGGTCCCGATGCCCCGCGCCGGAAAATTCACCGCGCGCGCGAACGACACGTCGTCGTGCGGATTGCTCGCCAAGCGCAGGTATGCGAGCGCGTTCTTGATCTCGGCCCGCTCGAAAAAGCGCAGGCCTCCGTACACCCGATACGGCACCGCCGCGGTGAACAGCGCGTGCTCCAGCACGCGCGACTGAGCGTTCGACCGATACAAGATCGCCATGTCGGATGGCCGCAGGCCGGCATCGCTCAGCTGCCGCACCTGCTCGACGATCCAGGATGCCTCCAGGCCGTCGGAGGCGGCCTCGAACAGCACCGGGCGCTCGCCCTGCCCCTCCGCGGTCCACAGGTTCTTGCCGAGGCGCTGCGCGTTGTGGCTGATCAGCCGGTTGGCGGCCTCCAGGATATGGCCGTACGAGCGGTAGTTCTGCTCCAGCTTGATCACCTGTGAGACCTGGAACTCGCGCTCGAAGTCGGCCATGTTGCCCACATGAGCGCCTCGAAACCGGTAGATCGACTGATCGTCATCGCCGACCGCGAAAACGCTGCTCCCCGGGCCGGCCAGCAGCTTCAGCCACCGGTACTGCAGCACGTTCGTGTCCTGGAATTCGTCCACCAGGATGTGGCGGAAGCGCTGCTGGTAATGGCTCCGCAGCGGCTCGTTGCGCGACAGCAACTCGTAGCTGCGCAGCAACAGCTCGGCGAAGTCGACCAGCCCTTCGCGCTGGCACTGGCGCTCATACGATTCGAACAGTTCCACCCACAACCGGTCGCGCCCGCCATTGACCTCCACCTCGCGCGCGCGCAGCCCGGCTTCCTTGGCGCTATTGATGAACATCTGAAGCTCGCGCGGAGGGCAGCGCGTGTCGTCCACGCCGGCCGCTTTCAGCATCCGCTTGATCGCTGCCAGCTGGTCCTGCGAATCCAGGATCTGGAAGCCCTGGGGCAGCTGGGCGTCGCGATGGTGAAGCCGCAGCAGCCGATTGCACAGCCCGTGAAACGTTCCGATCCACATCGCACGCGGGTTGATCGGCAGCATCGCACCGATGCGGTCGATCATCTCGCGCGCGGCCTTGTTGGTGAAGGTGACCGCCAGGATCTGCAGCGCGCTGGCGTGCCCGCCGTGGATCAGCCAGGCGATCCGGGTCGTCAGCACGCGCGTCTTGCCGCTGCCCGCGCCCGCCAGCACGAGCACGTGCCCGGTCGATTCGGTCACCGCCGCCAGCTGCTGCGGATTAAGACCCTCGAGAAAGCGCTGCACGGTGCTCATTTTAAGTGGTCCCGGTCGACGCCGCCGCGCCGCCCGCCTTCGCACTTCGTGCTTCGGCGGGCTTGCCCGCCGAATTGCCGGGCGCTTCGGCGCCCGCAGGCGGGCGAGCGTGGATAGAATCCGAGCTTGGAGCGCCGTGGCCTTTTCCGCTGGCGGCCATTTTCCGTGCGCGACAAATACGTTCCCCAGGAAATCGAATCCGCGGCCCACGCCCACTGGCGGTCGATCGACGCCTATCGGGCGCGCGAACACGCACGCGATGCGGCCGGGCGACCGAAGCCCAAGTACTACGTGTGCTCGATGCTGCCGTACCCGAGCGGCAAGCTGCACATGGGCCACGTGCGCAACTACACGCTGAACGACGTGCAGGTGGTCAACTGGGATCCGGTCGACCAGACCGTGCTGGCCAACGAACAGGTGGTCGACGGCCGCGGCTGGCGCTCCGGGGCGCCGGTCGAGAAGCGCGAGATCCCCGGCTACTACCTGGCGATCACGCGCTACGCGGACGAGCTGCTGGAGGCGCTGGACCGGATGGACGAGTGGCCGCCGCAGGTGCGGCGGATGCAGGAAAACTGGATCGGCCGCAGCGTCGGGGTGAATTTCGGCTTCCCGTACGAAATCGACGGCCAAGCGCAGCTGTTGCGCGTGTTCACGACCCGGGCCGACACGATCATGGGAGTGACGTTCGTTGCGCTGGCTGCCGAGCACCCGCTGGCGCTGCGGCTGGCGCGCGACGATCGCCGCCTCGCCGATTTCATCGAGGAGTGCCGGCGCGGCGGGGTGGCGGAAGCCGAGCTGGCGACGATCGAAAAGCGCGGCATAGCGACCGGCTTTGACGTCACGCATCCGCTGACCGGCGAGCCGATTCCCGTGTGGATCGGCAATTACGTGCTGATGGGGTATGGCGAAGGGGCGGTGATGGGCGTGCCGGGCCACGACGAGCGC
>VBCK01000068.1 GCA_005882215.1 Betaproteobacteria bacterium
TTGCAGAACGCGATCAGCGAGAAAATCAGCGCAACCAGGCCGGAGGTCAGCGTCTGCTCGGACAGGTACACCAGCACGTAGTTGACCCCGAACAGCAGCAGCCCCTGCAGCGCCAGCCACAGGTGAGTGCGGGCATCGAAGCGCAGCGGCAGGCGCTTGAGCCTCGCATAGACCATCAGGATCAGCGCGGCCGCGGCGAATCGCCAGGCGACCGACACCGCCGGCGGCACGATTCCGAGCTGGAACTTGATCGCCAGCCAGGTCGATCCCCAGATCACCACCGACAGCGCATAAAGCGCCAGGTCGCTCATCGACCCTCCTTCGCGCTGCGCGCTACGGAGGGCTCAGTAGCCACTAGGAGCGTTGCCGGGCCTCCACTTGATGCCGCATCCGATGCTTGGCTTCTGGTCGGCTGCAGGCTGACGGCCGGCCAGCACGGCCTCTGCGGCCGCGCGCAGCTCGCTCCCGGTAATGGGGACCTGGCTGTTCGGCCGGCTGGCGTCGAAGCGGCCCCGATAGACCAGGCGCTGCGCCGCGTCGAACAGATAGAACTCGGGCGTGCACACCGCGTGGTACGCCTTCGCGGTCTGCTGGGTCCGGTCAAAAAGGTAAGGGAAGGTGAAACCGGATTTTTTCGCCTCGATCGCCATCTGCTCCGGGCTGTCCTGCGGATACGCTTCCGGGTCGTTCGCGCTGATCGCCACCACGGCAAGCCCGCGCGGCTGAAACTCGCGTGCGAACTCGACGAAGGCCGCACGCATGTGCTGCACGTACGGGCAGTGATTGCAGATGAACGCGACCAGCAGCGCAGGCGAGGCTGCGTAGTCGCCCAGACGTATCGTTCGTCCGGATACGGTATCCGGCAGGGCGAAGTCGGGCGCCCGGGTTCCGAGCGGCAGATCCTTGGAGCTTTCGACAGCCATTGTTCGCTTCCCGGTGGTAAGCGCGAATGGTAGCGCGCGCCGCTCGCCCGCCGGCCTGCTAACCGTGGGTGATTCGCTTGACCACGGCCGCCGTAAACGCGGAAGTGGACGCAGTCCCGCCCAGGTCGCGCGTGCGCACCTTGTCCGCGTTCAAGGTCTGGTCGATCGCGGCACGCAGGCGATTCGCCAGGCTGCTCAATCCGCAATGATCGAGCATCAGCGCCGCGCCCAGCATCAGCGCCGTTGGATTGGCGACGCCCTTGCCGGCGATGTCCGGCGCCGAGCCATGCACGGCCTCGAATATGGCCGCGTCCGTTCCGATGTTCGCTCCCGGCGCCATCCCCAGGCCGCCGACCAGCCCCGCGACCAGGTCCGAAAGGATGTCTCCGAACAGGTTGGTCGTCACCAGCGTGTCGAACTGCCACGGGTCGAGCACGAGCTTCATCGCGCACGCGTCGATGATCGCGGTGTCCATCTCGATCCGGCCTTTGTACTTGCGGTCGTACACCTGCTGGGCCGTCTCCAGGAATATGCCGGTCAGCGCCTTCATGATGTTGGCCTTGTGCACGATCGTTACCTTGCGGCGTCCGGTCGCGATGGCATGCTCGAAAGCGAACTCCAGAAGGCGGCGACTGCCCTGGCGCGTGTTCACGCCAGTGGCCATCGCAACGGCGTGCGGATCGTCGTCGATCTGTATGAAGTGCTCGTAGCCCAGGTACAGTCCCTCGACGTTCTCGCGGACCACGACCAGGTCGACGTTTTCGTAGCGCCCGCCCGGGATCGCAGTGCGCACCGGCCTCAGGTTGGCGTACAGCTTGAACTCCTCGCGCAGCCGCACGTTCGAGGATCGGTAGCCGCCACCCGAAGGCGTCTCCAGCGGTCCCTTCAGTGCCAGGCGCGTGTGCCGGATGCTTTCCAGCGTCGCCGGCGGCAGCGGATCGCCGGTCGACTTCAGCCCCTCCATCCCAGCCACCTGGCGATCCCACTGGAAAGGCGCCTGCAGCGCATCCAGCGCGGCCAGCGTGGCATCCACGATCTCAGGGCCGACGCCGTCTCCCGCGATCAGGGTTGCGGCAATTTTCTGGGTCATCGTCTCGCCTCGCAATTAAGTTAACAAATACTCGTAACATATTGAATAATTGTATTTATTTCTGACTGGCATTAGCACAGCACTTGAGGGAGACCGCGTAATCGGTGCACATTCTTGTTGCTCGCCGGCGAGTTCGCCCATGCACGCGGCCCACGCCCTCACAGTGCGCGAGCGAGTTGCGTCAAAACTGCAGCCGTTCGCTTGGCCAGCGCCGTGCGGCGCTTCTGCGCCGGCTGCGCCAGGCACAGCGTGCTCGTGATCTCCGGTTCGCTGATCGGAGTTGCCGACAGCTGGTCCCGGTTGCCGGCGGCGCGGATCGCGCTCTCGGTGAGCGCGGCATAGCCGTGACCGCCGCCGACCAGGTCGAGAATGGCGGGCACACTGGACACCTCCCAGCACACGTTCAGCTTCACTCCGGCGAGCGCCGCCTGCGACTCCATCAATTTGCGGAAGACGTGTCCGCGTTGCGGCATCACCAGCGGGTAGCGCGGCAGGTCCTTCAGCGCGACCGTCGCCTGCGGCGCCGCGGAGCGGGCGCCGATCAGGCACAGGCGCTCGACCAGCACCGGTGTGATCTCGATCGCCGCCAGCGGCTCCGGGTTATAAACCAGACCGAGGTCGACGCGCCCGGAGCACAGCCACTCGCCAATGTGTGCGGAGAAGCCTTCGATGATCGCTATGCGCGCCTTGGGCAACTCGGCGCGAAACGTCTCGATCAGAGGCAGCGTCAACCGCCGTGCCAGGCTGGGCGGAAGCCCCACGACGATATGGCCGACGGCTTCGTCGCGCCGGGCGCCCAGATCGTAGTGCGCCGCCGCCACGAGCTGCAGAATGCCGTGCCCGTGCTCGAGCAGGCGCCGCCCCGCGTCGGTCAACGTGACTCCGCGCCCATTGCGCAGCAGCAGGACCTCGCGCAGCTCGGTTTCCAGCGCGCGCACCTGGCGACTCAACGCCGGCTGGGCAACGTCCAGCACGACAGCCGCCTTGCTGAAGCTGCCGAGCTCGGCCACGTGGATGAAGTATTCGATCTGTTTCAGATGCACCGATCGATGTTGCCACGAGCTATGCCGATTTGCTATAGCAGCTAGCGGCGGCCGCGCCTTGGTTGAAAGCCCGAACCCTTCCAGAATCTGCTCTGTTCGACCGGATGGATGCGCGTGCAGACTGCAATTCCTTGCCTGCTGATGCGGGGCGGCACCTCCAAGGGGCCCTTTTTCAAGGTTTCCGATTTGCCGGCCGACCCGGCCACGCGCGACCGCGTGCTGCTGGCCGCGATGGGATCGCCCGACCAACGCCAGATCGACGGCCTGGGAGGGGCGCACCCATTGACCAGCAAGGTCGGCATCGTCTCGACCAGCGGCCGCCCCGGTGTCGACCTGGAATTCCTGTTTGCGCAGTTGCAGCCCGATAAGGACACGGTCGACACGACGCCGAACTGCGGCAATATGCTGGCCGCGGTCGTGCCGTTCGCGCTTGAAACGGGCCTGGTGCGGGCCCGCGGCGACGCCAGCACGTTTCGCGTGCTGACGCTGAACACCGAGATGGCGTGCGACATCACGGTTCAGACGCCCGCGGGCGAGGTTCAATACGAGGGCAACGCCCGGATCGACGGTGCGCCCGGAACGGCGGCGCCGATCAAGATCAACTTCCTGGACACGGCCGGTTCGGTGTGCGCCGGCCTCCTGCCCACCGGCAATGCGCGCGACCGGGTCACGGTCGAAGGCGTCGGCTCGCTGGACGTCACCTGCATCGACAATGGCATGCCGCTGGTGCTGCTGCGCGCGGCCGACGTGGGCCGTACCGGATACGAGAGCGTCGCGCAGTTGAACGCCGACAATGAACTGAAGGCAAAGCTGGAAGCGTTGCGGCTGGCGACCGGCCGTCTGATGGGCCTGGGCGACGTCGCGAAGAAAACGTATCCGAAGATGACACTGATAGCAAAGCCCCGTGAGGGCGGCAGCATCTGCACACGCTCATTCATTCCGCACGTGTGCCACGACGCGATCGGGGTGCTGGCCGCGGTCACGGTGGGGACAGCCTGCGTGTTGCCGGCGTCGATCACAGAGGCCATCGCGTTGATCCCGCCGGGAAATCCGAAGACGGTGACGGTGGAGCACCCGTCGGGCGAGTTCAGCGTCGAGCTGGAGGTCGATCCCGCCCGGCCACAAACCGTCACGCGCGCCGCGCTGCTGCGCACCGCGCGCCTGATCATGCGGGGCCAGGTACTGATTCCCGCGTCGATCTGGAAGGGGCCGCGCGCATGATCATCGATTGTCACGGCCACTACACCACCGCGCCCAAGGCGCTGGAGGATTGGCGCAACCGCCAGATCGCCGCATTGAACCATCCAGCTCAGGGACCGAAGGCATCGGAGCTGCGGATCAGCGACGAGGAGCTGCGCGAGTCGATCGAGACCAACCAGCTGAGAAAAATGCGCGAGCGCGGCAGCGACCTGACGATTTTCTCGCCGCGAGCCAGCTTCATGGCGCACCACATCGGCAATTTCGAGACCAGCGCGACCTGGGCCGCACTGTGCAACGAGCTGTGCGCGCGCGTCGCAAGCCTGTTCCCGGACTGCTTCATCGGGGCGGCCATGCTGCCGCAATCGCCCGGAATCGATCCCAGGACCTCGATTCCGGAGCTCGAGAAGTGCGTTCGGCAATACGGGTTCGTCGCGATCAATCTGAATCCGGATCCTTCCGGGGGCCACTGGAAAGAGCCGCCGTTGTCGGACCGCCACTGGTACCCGATCTACGAGAAGATGGTCGAGCTCGATGTGCCGGCGATGATCCATGTCAGCACCAGCTGCAATCCCTGCTTTCACACGACCGGGGCGCACTACCTGAACGCGGATACGACCGCCTTCATGCAGTGCCTGACCGCGGACCTTTTCAAGGACTTCCCGACCTTGAAATTCGTGATTCCGCACGGCGGCGGAGCCGTGCCGTACCACTGGGGCCGGTTCCGCGGTCTGGCGCAGGAGCTGAAAAAGCCGCTGCTGAAGGATCACCTGCTGAACAACATTTTCTTCGACACCTGCGTGTACCACCAGCCCGGCATCGATCTGCTCGCCCGCGTGATCCCGGTCGACAACATCCTGTTCGCCTCGGAGATGATCGGCGCGGTGCGCGGCATCGATCCGGAAACGGGTTTTTATTACGACGACACCCGGCGCTACATCGAGGCCGCACCGAACCTGTCCGCCGTCGATCGCGCCCGGATTTACGAAGGCAATGCGCGCCGCGTGTACCCGCGCCTGGACGCGGCGCTGAAGGCGCGGGGGCACTGATTGAGCGCTTCGCCACCGGCTGCCGCCAGCGCCCGCCAACGACGTAGCGAAGGGAGAGTGCGATGTCCTTGAACAACCTCGGAGTCGTCAAGCGCAACATCGTCCGCACGGAGCGCGCGGTCGTCGAGAGACTGGCGAATTTCGGCGTCGCCACGGTCCACGAAGCGATGGGCCGGGTGGGATTGATGAAGCCTTATCTGCGGCCGATCTATCCGGGCGCGCAGCTGTGCGGCAGCGCGGTCACGGTGTTGATGCAACCCGGCGACAACTGGATGCTGCATGTAGCGGCCGAGCAACTCAGGGAAGGCGACGTCGTGGTCGCTGCCTGCACCGCCGACAGCGAAGACGGCTTCTTCGGCGAGCTGCTGGCCACGTCGTTCCGCGCGCGCGGCGGCCGCGGCTTGGTGATCGACGGGGGCGCGCGTGACATCAAGGAGCTGACCGCGATCAGGTTCCCGGTGTTCTGCCGCGCGATCAGCGCCAAGGGGACGGTCAAGGCCTCGCTGGGCTCGGTCAACATCCCGGTCGTGTGCGCCGGCGCGCTGGTCAACCCGGGCGACGTGGTGCTGGCCGATGACGACGGCGTGGTGGTCGTTCCAGCCGCCCTGGCAGGGCAGGTGGCCGAGGCGGCACAGGTGCGCGAAGCGAGCGAGGCCGATAAGCGCGCAAAGCTGGCGGCCGGGGTGCTCGGCCTGGACATGTACAAGATGCGCGAGCCGCTGGAGCGCGCCGGGCTCAAATACATTGACTGACATTTCGACAGAACCACTGCGACAGAACTAGTGCGAGTGAACTACCGCGAGTGAACGACTGCGACTGAACCACGACGGCGGCGCGATGAGTGTATCCGACGATCCTTTCCGATGGCGTGTGGGCCTGGTCGGCTACGGCGAGGTCGGCCAGATCCTGGCCGAGGACCTGCGTGGCAAGGGTGTGGCGGTGGCGATGTACGACCTGAAGCTCGGAACGGATGCGGGCGCCCGGATGCGGCGGCACGCGGCCGAGCACGGCGTGCAGATCGCGTCTTCGCACGGGCTGCTCGCCGCCAACGTCGATTTGCTGATATCGGCGGTCACGGCCAGTCAGGCCGTGCCGGCTGCGCAGGCCTGCGCGGGCAGTGTCGCGACGGGCAGCTTCTTCCTGGATTTCAATTCGGCCTCGCCGAGCGCAAAGATCCGGGCCGCTGGCTTTGTCGACGGCGCCGGGGGGCGCTACGTGGAGGGTGCCGTGATGACCTCGGTGCCGCCGTACCGGATCCGGGTGCCCTTGCTGCTGGGAGG
Source organism: Betaproteobacteria bacterium (assembly GCA_005882215.1). Classification (GTDB taxonomy): domain Bacteria; phylum Pseudomonadota; class Gammaproteobacteria; order Burkholderiales; family Burkholderiaceae_F; genus VBCK01. Next base: position 6,583 of record VBCK01000068.1, read on the forward strand.
CCCGCACGCCGCCGCGCTGGGGCCGGGCCTGTCTGCACTGGGATTCGACGCCAAGCTGTCGTCGCAGAAGCTGGGAATCGCTTCGGCCACCAAGATGTGCCGCAGCGTGATGATCAAGGGCCTGGAGGCGATGGTGATCGAGAGCTTTACGACCGCGCGCGCCTGGGGCGTCGAAGACCAGGTACTCGCCTCGCTGCAGGAGACATTCCCGGGGCTTCGCTGGGACGAGCAGGGCTCGTACTTCTTTCGGCGCGTGATCGAGCACGGCCGCCGCCGGGCCGAGGAGATGCTTGAAGCGGCGCAGACCGTTCGTGAAGCCGGACTGGAACCGTGGTCGGCCGGCGCCACCGCACAGCGGCAGGCCTGGGTCGCGGATCTGGTCGAACGAGGCGTGCTCGGCGGCGAGGTCGGCGAAAAGTCGGCTGGGCGCAGCAACTGGCGCGCCGACGCCGATCGTATTCTCGCTTCGGCCGACGTGGCGGCCAGGCGCCGGTGAATCGACCTGATCCCGCGCACCCATGGATCCCGACTGGCTGCCGTTTCATCCCAACCCGTCGACCCCGACGTTTCAGCTGCCGCCGGGCTCGGTCGATGCGCACTGCCATGTGTTCGGTCCCGCCGCGCAGTTTCCGTTCGCTCCGGAGCGGCGCTACACGCCCTGCGATGCCTCGTGCCAGCAGCTTTTTGCGTTACGCGACCGGCTTGGAGTCGCGCGCAACGTCGTCGTGCAGGCGACCTGCCATGGCGCCGACAACCGAGCGGTCGTCGATGCACTGGAGCGGTCGCAGGGCAGGGCGCGCGGGGTGGCAACCGTGCCACGCGGCGTAAGGCCGCGCGAGCTCGCCCAGCTGCACGAGGCCGGAGTCCGGGGCGTGCGCTTCAACTTCGTCAAACGCCTGGTCGATTTCACGCCGCGCGAGGAACTGATGGAGATCGCGCACCGGATCGCGCCGCTGGGCTGGCACGTTGTCGTCTATTTCGAGGCGGCCGATCTGCCCGAACTGTGGGATTTCTTCACCTTACTGCCCACCACGGTCGTGGTCGACCACATGGGGCGCCCGGACGTCACGAAGCCGGTCGATGGGCCCGAGTTCGAACGCTTCGTGCGATTGATCCGCGAGCACGCAAACATCTGGACCAAGGTCAGCTGTCCCGAGCGGCTCAGCGTTTCGGGGCCACCCGCGGTCAACGGACAACGCAATGCGTACCGCGACGTGCTTCCATTCGCCCGGCGGCTGGTCGAGACGTTTCCCGACCGCGTGCTGTGGGGTACCGACTGGCCCCATCCCAATCTGAAGAATCACATGCCCGACGACGGCCTGCTGGTCGACTTCGTGCCGCACATCGCGACCACGCGGGAATTGCAGCGCAAGCTGCTGGTAGACAATCCGATGCGGCTGTACTGGCCCGATTGAACTGCGCGAGCCGACGGGCGGGAATCGGCCTGCGGGAACCGAGCAGCAGCAACGGAGGGGTTCGAAAAGGCGATCGCGATGGCACTGGATAAGCCCTACAAGGACGTGCCGGGCACGACAATCTTCGACGCGGAGCAGTCGCGCCTGGGCTATCACTTGAACCAGTTCTGCATGTCGTTGATGAAGGCCGAGAACCGCGCTCGTTTCAAGGCCGACGAGCGCAAATATCTGAACGACTGGCCGATGAGCGAGGAGCAGAAACAGGCGGTCCTGGCGCGCGACCTGAACCGCTGCATCGAGTTGGGCGGGAACATCTACTTCCTGGCCAAGCTCGGCGCCACCGACGGGCGCAGCTTCCAGTACATGGCCGCGAGCATGACGGGAATGACACAGCAGCAATATGCACAGATGATGCTCGAGGGTGGCCGCTCACCGGAAGGCAATCGACGTGTGGGCGAAGAGCGGAAAGGCAAGCCCGGTGGCTAGCATCTCGGCCAGCGTCTACACCTCGCACATTCCGGCGATCGGCGCGGCGCTCGACCTGGGAAAGACGGCCGAGCCGTACTGGCAGCCGGTGTTCAGCGGCTATCAGCGCTCGAAAGAGTGGATGGCCAAGCACGTGCCCGACGCGATCGTGCTCGTCTACAACGACCACGCCACCGCTTTCAGCCTGGATCTGGTTCCGACGTTCGCGATCGGGACCGGGGAGCGGTTCATGCCGGCCGACGAGGGCTGGGGTGCGCGGCCGGTCCCGGAGGTGCTTGGCCACCCTGAGCTCGCCGCGCATATTGCGCACTCGGTGATCCAGGACGATTTCGACCTGACGATCGTCAACCGGATGGATGTCGACCACGGCCTGACGGTGCCGCTGAGCCTGATGTTCGGCCAGCCTTCGGCGTGGCCCTGCCGGGTGATCCCGTTCGCGGTCAACGTCGTGTTGTACCCGGTCCCTTCGGGACGCCGTTGCTGGAATCTGGGCCGCGCGATCCGCAAGGCGATTGCGCTGTACGACGAGCCGCTCAAAGTTCAGGTCTGGGGCACCGGCGGAATGAGCCATCAGTTGCAGGGTCCGCGCGCGGGTTTGATCAATCGGGAGTTCGACCAGTCGTTCCTGGACCGGCTGATCGCCGATCCCGAAGGCCTGGCGCAGATGCCGCATGTCGACTACGTGCGCGAGGCCGGCTCCGAGGGCATCGAGCTCGTGATGTGGCTGATTGCGCGCGGGGCGATGAGCGATCGCGCCCCGACCGTCGTGCATCGCTTCTACCATGTGCCGGCCTCCAATACCGCGGTCGGTCACCTGATCCTGGAGAACAACGAATGAGCACTGTCCATGTTGCGTTGGCCGGTGCCGGCGCATTCGGAATCAAGCACCTCGATGCGCTGGCCCGGATCGAGGACGTCAAGGTGGTGTCGCTCGTCGGGCGGGAGCTCGACAAGGTCCGCGCGGTGGCGCAGCGGTACGGGGTTGAGCACATCAGCACCGAGCTGGCCGACAGCCTCGCTCTGAAGCAGGTCGACGCTGTCATCCTGTGCACGCCCACGCAGTTGCACGCCGAGCAGGCAATCCAGTGCCTGCGGGCCGGCAAGCACGTGCAGGTCGAGATCCCGCTGGCCGACAACCTGCGTGACGCCGAATCGATCGCGGCGCGGCAACGGCAGGTGGGCAAGGTCGCGATGGTCGGCCATACGCGCCGCTTCAATCCCAGCCACCAGCTGTTGCACCGGAAAATCCAGGCGAGGCAATTCACGATCCAGCAGATGGATGTCCAGACGTACTTCTTCCGGCGCACCAACACCAACGCGCTCGGCCAGCCGCGCAGCTGGACCGATCATCTGTTGTGGCATCACGCGGCGCACACGGTGGACCTGTTCGGCTGGCAGACGGGCGGTGAAATCGTGCAGGCCAGCGCGATCCGGGGACCGATCCACCCCGAGCTGCGGATCGCGATGGACATGAGCATCCAGTTGCGCGCGAGCACCGGCGCGATCTGCACGCTGAGCTTGAGCTTCAACAATGACGGACCGCTGGGGAGCTTCTTCCGATACATCGGCGACACCGGCACCTACGTCGCCCGGTACGACGATCTGTTCAACGGCAAGGAAGAAAGAATCGACGTCAGCCAGGTCGACGTGTCGACCGACGGCATCGAGCTGCAGGACCGGGAGTTCATCGCGGCCATCCGCGCGGGGCGCGAACCGAACTCGAGCGTGGCGGCGGTTCTGCCGTGCTATCGAACGCTGCATCGGCTCGATCAGCAGCTCGCAGCCCAGGATGATTGAGGCACATATGTCCCCGCTCGCCACAGGCTCGCTGCCGACCCGCTCGATCGGGCCGTTCGAGGTTTCGGCGATCGGGCTCGGGTGCATGAACCTGAGTCACGCCTACGGCGTGCCTCCGCCACCGCACGCGGCCGAGGCCCTGCTGCGGCGTGCGCTCGAGCTGGGCATCACCTTGTTCGACACTGCGGCTCTGTACGGCTTTGGCGAGAACGAGGAGCTGCTGGGGCGCGTGCTGGCGCCGCACCGGCGCGAGATCAATCTGGCCAGCAAATGCGGGATGACCGGAGTGCAGGGCAAACGTGTGATCGACGGACGGCCCGAAACCCTGCGGCGCACGTGCGACGAGAGCCTGCGGCGCCTGCGCACCGACGTGATCGACCTGTACTACCTGCATCGCTGGGACCGCGCGGTGCCGATCGAAGACAGCGTCGGAGCGCTGTCCGACCTCGTCCGTGCCGGCAAGGTGCGGGCGATCGGCTTGTCGGAAGTTTCGGCGGCGACCCTTGTGCGGGCGCACGCGGTTCACCCGATCGCCGCGCTGCAGTCCGAGTATTCGCTGTGGACGCGCAATTCGGAGATCGCTGCGCTGCAGACCTGCCGGCAGATCGGCGCGGCGTTTGTCGCTTTCAGTCCGCTGGGCCGCGGATTTTTCGGTGGCGAGCTGCGCGACGCGACCGCGCTGGCCTCGGGCGACATCCGCCGCACGATGCCTCGCTTCGAGTCCGAAGCGTACTCGGCCAACCTGCAGCTGCTGGACCAGTATGCGGCACTGGCGCAGGAGGCAGGCTGCACGCCGGCACAACTGGCGCTCGCCTGGCTGCTGGCCCGCGGGCCGCATGTGGTGCCGATTCCCGGCACCACGCGGATCCGGCACCTGGAGGACAACGTGGGTGCGGCAGCCGTCAACCTGAGGGGAGACCTGGCGACCCGGCTCGATGCGCTGATCAACCAGGGCAGCGTGAGCGGTGCCCGCTATGGCGCGAACACGCAGACGGAAATCGATACCGAGGAATTCTGAGCCAAAGGCCGGATGGAAACGCGCATGGACACCCGCGTGGCAATCATCGGCTCAGGGCCGTCGGGCCTGATGCTCGGGCAGCTGCTGCATCGCGCCGGCGTCGAGGCCGTCGTCATCGATAACAAGAGTCCCGAATACATCCTGGGCAGGATCCGGGCTGGCGTGCTTGAAACCGTCACCGTCGACCTGCTCGACGAGGCCGGCGTCGGCGATCGTCTGCATGCACAAGGGCTGGTGCACAAAGGAATCAACGTCGCGTTCGGCGGAACGCGGCATCGGATCGATTTTGAAGGCTTGACCGGCCGGCATGTCGTCGTGTACGGGCAGACCGAAGTCACGCGCGACCTGATGGAGGCGCGCATCGCGTGCGGCGCCGCCAGCGTCTACGAGGTGCAGGACGTGCGCATCGAGGGTTGCGAAACCGAGCGGCCGCTTGTGCGGTACCGCAAGGGCGGCAGCGAGCACGAGTTGAGGTGCGAGTTTGTCGCCGGCTGCGACGGCTTTCACGGCGTGTGCCGGCAGAGCCTGCCGGCGCAGGCTTATCGCACTTACGAGCGCGTTTATCCGTTCGGCTGGATCGGGCTGCTGTCGGACACCGCGCCGGTGTCCGATGAGCTGATCTATGCCAATCACGAACGCGGCTTCGCGCTGTGCAGCATGCGTTCGCCGTCGCGAAGCCGCTACTATCTGCAATGCACGCTGGCCGAGCGGGTCGAGGAATGGCCCGATGAGCGCTTTTGGGCTGAACTGAAGCTGCGGCTGGATCCGGAGGTCGCGGAGCGCCTGGTGATCGGGGCTTCGATCGAAAAGAGCATCGCGCCGCTGCGCAGTTTCGTGGTCGAGCCGAATTCGGAGCCAGGATCCAGCGGGCCGAGCTCGAGTACCTGGTCAGATCGCGCGCGGCGGCGACCGCGCTGGCCGAAAGCTACGTGGGCTTGCCGATCGAGGATTGAACGACCACACAACAGGAGGAGGCAGACGATGAGTATCCGAAAAGCCACAGGTGCCGCGTTGTGCACGCTGCTCGGCATGTCGGTCGCATGGCCCGCGGCAGGCGAGCAGACCGTGAAGATCGGCCTGATTCTGCCGATGTCCGGGCCTTTCGCCGGCTACGGCAGGCAGATCGAAAACGGCGTGCGGCTGTACCTGAAGCAGCACGGCGACACGTTCGCCGGCCGCAAGGTGGAGCTGCTCGTGAAGGACGACACCGGCGTTGCCCCGGAGATCAGCAAACGGGTCGCACAGGAACTGGTCGTCGGGGACAAGGTGGACATCCTGGCCGGCTTCGGCCTGACCCCGTCCGCGTTTGCGGTCGCGCCGATCGCAACCGAGGCGAAAAAACCAATGATCGTGATGAATGCCGCCACTTCGGCCGTGACCACGAAATCGGAGTACATCGTTCGAACCTCGATGACGCTGCCTCAGATCACGGCACCGATTGCGAGCTGGGCCGCCAAAAACGGCATCCGGAAGGTGTTCACCGTGGTGGCAGACTACGGTCCTGGCCACGACGCCGAGGCGCAATTCAAGAAGACCTTCGAGGGCGCCGGCGGGGTGGTGGTTGGTGAGGTGCGCACTCCGGTAAAAAACCCGGATTTCGCGCCCTTCCTGCAGAAGGTCAAGGACACGCGGCCGGACGCGGTGTTCCTGTTCGTGCCGGCCGGAGAGCAGGGCGTCGGCTTCATGAAGGGATTTGCCGAGCGGGGCTTGGCCAAGGCCGGGATCCGGTTGATCGCAACCGGCGACCTGACCGCGGAGTTGGTGCTGGACGCGATCGGCGATCCGGCGCTGGGCGTGATCAATTCCTTCCACTACGCGGAGTCTCATAATTCACCCGAGAACAAGGCGTTTACCGAAGCCTGGTATCAGTCGTACGGCCCCGACCGGCCGGACTTCATGGCCGTGGCCGGCTACGACGGCATGCACCTGATCGCCGAAACGCTGAAGAAGACCGGCGGCAACACCGACGCAGACAAGTTCGTCGAAGCGGCCAAGGGCATGAAATGGATCAGCCCGAGGGGCCCGGTCAGCATCGATCCTGCGACCCGCGACATCGTGCAGACGATCTACATCCGCAAGGTGGAAAGAGTCGGCAACAAGCTCCAAAACGTTGAGTTCGACCAGGTTCCGGATTTCAGGGATCCGGGCAAACCCTGATGGCGGTCCCGACCCTCACCCCCGACCCCTCTCCCGCAAGCGGGAGAGGGGAGTTTGATCGGTAGGCATTCGCGAGGCCCAGTCATGACCGTGATCTTCGACGGCATCGCCTCGGGGATGCTGCTGTTCCTGATCAGTGTCGGACTGTCCGTCACGCTGGGGCTGATGGGCTTCGTCAACCTGGCGCACGGCGCTTTTGCGATGCTGGGCGGGTACGTGTGCGTGTTGTTGCTCAACCGTGCCGGGGTGCCTTTCCTGGCCACACTGCCGCTGGTGGTCGTCGTCGTGGCGCTGGTCGGGGTCGTTCTGGAGCGGACCCTGTACCGGCGGCTGTACGGTGCCACCCATCTGGACCAGGTGCTGTTCTCGATCGGCCTGATGCTGATGGCCATCGGTGCCGCTCACTATAGTTTCGGCGATCATCAGCAGCCGCTGGTGCTGCCGCAATTTCTGCAAGGTCAGATCAATCTGCCCGGTCTGGACCTCGGAATCTACCGCCTGTTCCTGGTCATCGTGGGGCTGGCGATTGCCGCCGGGCTCGAGCTGCTGATATGGCGGACCCGCTTCGGCGCACAGCTGCGTGCCGCGGTGGACAACCCGACGGCAGCGCGGGGACTGGGCATCGACGTGGGTCGGGTCTTCACGTTTGCGTTCGCGCTGGGTTCGGGCCTGGCCGGGTTGGGCGGCGCGCTCGGAGTCGAGGTGCTCGGGCTGGACCCCGGCTTTCCAGTCAAGTACATCGTCTATTTCCTGATCGTGGTGGCGGTCGGTGGCAGCGGCAGCATCAAAGGATCGCTGCTCGGCTCGCTGATCCTGGGCGTGGCCGACGTGGCGGGCAAGTATTACGTGCCGCAGGTTGGCGCCTTCGTCATCTACGCGGTGATGGTCGCGATGTTGATTGTCCGTCCCGAGGGTCTGTTTGGCCGCCGCGTCGCTCGCTGAGATGGCCCGCCCAGGCGTCGACCCGACTGCGCTGACGCGGGCTGCGCGCTGGCAGTGGGCCGAATGGGTCTTCTGGCTGATGCCGCTGATCGCGTATTTCGCGTTTCCGCAGAACCTGGTGTTCCTGTCGCAAATTGCGATCACCGCGCTCTTCTGTCTCTCGCTGGACCTGATCCTCGGCTACGCCGGAATCGTCTCGCTCGGCCACACGGCTTTTTTCGGCGTGGGCGCCTACACCGCCGGCCTGCTGGCCAGTCACGGTCACGGTGAACCGCTGCTTGGGCTGTTCGGGGCGGCCGCGTGCGCTGCGGGTCTCGGGTTCGTGAGTAGTTTCCTGGTATTGCGGGGCGCCGACCTGACCCGCCTGATGGTGACACTGGGCGTGTCGATGATGCTGTTCGAGGCAGCCAACAAGCTGACCGACCTCACCGGCGGCGTCGACGGGCTCCAGGGGATCACCGTGGAGCCGCTGCTGGGCCGATTCTCGTTCGACCTGTATGGCAAGACCGCCTTCTGGTACTCGTTCATCGTGCTGTTCATCCTGTTCTGGGTTGCGCGGCGCCTGGTGCACAGCCCGGTCGGGTTGAGCCTGCGCGGAATCCGCCAGAACGTCGGCCGCATGCCTGCGCTGGGGACGCCGGTGAATCGCCGGCTGGCGGCGATCTACACGGTGGGAGCCGCCTACGCCGGGGTGGCCGGCGCGCTGCTGGCCCAGACCACGCAGTTCGTCGCGGTCGATGTGCTGGCATTTCCGCGCTCTGCCGAGCTGCTGCTGATGCTGGTGCTCGGTGGAGCCGGCAACCTGTATGGCGCGCTGCTCGGCGCCATCGTGTTCATGACCGCGCGCCACCTGTTGTCGGACCTCAATCCGCAGTACTGGCAATTCTGGCTGGGCATGTTGCTGGTGTTGATCGTTCTGTTCGCGCGCGACGGAATCGTCGGAGGCTTGCGCCGCGCGGCGCGGCGTCTGTCGCGGAGTCGTCGATGAGCGCGGTGCTGCAAACCCGCGGGCTGGTCAAATGCTTCGGCCGCTTCGTCGCCACCAACGACGTGAACCTGAGCGTGCGGGCCCGCGCGCTTCTGGCGGCCGGTCGGCGCCTTCGGGCAAGCGGTCGACGAAGCGGCCACCGTGTTGCAGAACCTGAATCTTCTGGAGGTGGCTCACGAAAGAACGCGCAACCTGCCATACGGCAAGCAGCGCCTGGTTGAAATCGCGCTGGCACTGGCGGCCAAGCCTGAAGTGCTGCTGCTGGATGAGCCGGCCGCCGGCGTGCCCGCAGGGGAGAGCCGCGAGCTGTTCGAAACGATCGCCCAGCTGCCACCCGATGTCACCGTATTGCTGATCGAGCACGACATGGACCTTGTGTTCCGCTTCGCCGATCGCATCTCGGTCCTGGTCAACGGAGGATTGCTGACCGAGGCCGAGCCGGACGCGATCGCCCGCGATCCGAGGGTCAAGGAGGTTTATCTGGGCGAGGCGATCAGTGGCTGAGCTGCTGCGGGTCGAGGGGCTGTGCGCCGGCTACGGGGACTCCGTTGTGCTGGAGGACATCTCGTTCCGCCTCGAGGATGCCGGCAGTCTGGCTCTGCTGGGCCGCAACGGGATGGGCAAGACCACCTTGCTGGCCACCTTGATGGGCGCGACGCGGCGGCGCCGCGGCAACATCGTGTACCGGGGCTCGGATCTGGTGGCCGTGCCGACGCACGGGCGTGCTTCGCTCGGACTCGGCTGGGTTCCTCAGGAACGGGATATTTTCGCGTCGTTGAGTGTGCAAGAGAACCTGACCGTCGTGGCCCGGCCTGGCCCTTGGGACCTGACGCGCGTTTACGCGCTATTTCCGAGGCTGGGGGAGCGCCGCTCCCAGATGGGCAATCAGCTTTCGGGCGGCGAGCAGCAGATGCTTGCGATCGCACGTGCCCTGATGCTCAATCCCCGCCTGTTGCTGCTGGATGAGCCGCTGGAAGGGCTGGCGCCGTTGATCGTGCAAGAGCTGCTGGGCGCGATCCGGGGCCTGATCGAGCAGGCGGGCATGGCGGTGATCCTGGTGGAGCAGCACGCGCGCCAGATCCTGCCGCTGACGCGCCAGGCCCTGGTGCTCGAGCGAGGCCGCAGCGTCTATCTGGGCGACAGCGAATCGCTGCGCCGCGACCGGGCGATGCTGGACGCCTGGCTCGGAGTGGCGTCGCACTGAACTTCGAAGGGTTCACCGGCCGCCCCGAGTTCATCTTGTACTATAAATAATATGCGTAACTTATTGATATATAATTAAATTTTATATTTATGTTTCCTCGCCATCCACGGGCGACTGCTGACGGCCTGGTCGGCCCGCCGGCATCTTCGGTCCAGTCATCGTGATTTACATTCGCGAGGCGCGGGCGGGTTTCTCCTGGACCGGCTGGCCCGGCTCGAACTTGCTTTCGGGCCGCATCCGAAACGCCAGCACGATCCCGAAGCCCATCAGGACCATGCTGCCGACAAACGGCAGCTCCCAGTTTCCGAACCGATCGATCAGTTGCCCGGACAGCACCGGGCTGACGATGGCAGCGAGCGCCGACCCCGTGTTCATCATGCCGCTGGCCGTGCCCGAATAGGCGGGCGCGATGTCCATCGGGATGGCCCACATCGGGCCGATCGTCATTTCCGCAAAGAAGAATCCGGCTGAAAGGCAGATCAGAGAAACGTACAGGCTGTGCATGAACAGCAGCGGCACCAGCGATAGCAGCGTCAGAAGCATGCAGACGGCCACCATCCGGCTGCGCGCCTGTTTCAGGCTGCCGGTGCGCCGATACACGATGTCGGTCACGACGCCGCCCAGCGTATCGCCGACCACGCCGGCGAAGAAGACGCTCGAAGCGAAAATGGCCGACTTCTTCAGGTTCAAGTCGTAGCTGTGCAGGAAGTACTGCGGGATCCAGCTCAGGAAGAGCCAAAGGGTCCAGCCGTAGCAGAAGTAGACGATCGTCACGGGAATCATTCGCCGGAACAGCGGCCCCCACGGGACTTGCGGCTTGCCGGCGTTGGGCGCCGGCACGCTGTCGAGCTCGGCCTGCGTGATGCGCGGGTGATCGCTGGGGTGTTCGGTGAAGGTCAGTGCCCATAGAACGACCCATGCGAGGCTGATCGCCGCGCAGACGTAGAACGACGCGCGCCAGCCGTAAGCCGTCATCACCGCGGCGACAATCATGGGCGCAACCGTGTTTCCCGCGCGCGCGCACGCGTGCGTGATGCCTTGCACGAAGCCGCGGCTTTCTTTGGCGAACCAGCGCGACATGGCACAGGTCGAGGCTGGAAAGGTCGCTCCCTCGCCAAGGCCGAGCAGCACCCGCGCCACCAGAAGTGTGGCGAGTCCGGTTGCCAGGCCCGTCAGAGCCGTCGCTACGGTCCACAGGACTCCGCACGCGATCAGCGTCCTGCGGGCCCCGAACCGGTCGCTGACCCAGCCGCCGATGATCTGCAACACCAGGTAAGGGTAGGCGAAGCCCGAGAACACCAGGCCGATTTCGGTCTTGTTCAGGCCGAAGTCCTTCGCGAAGCCTTCGGCCGCCGTGCTGACGTTGACCCGATCCAGGTAGGTGATGAAGTACATCAGGCACAACAACATCAGCACGACAGTGCTTGCGCGAAACGGCTTCATCGTCCCTCTCCAGAGTCTGTTTCAAGCATCGGCCGGCGAGCCGCGCTGCATTGCAGTGTCCGTCGCAGCAGCGTGCCCGGCGCCTGTTCGCATGTCACATAATATCCACCTGCTGAATATCGCTCGTTGGATCCGGACATCACGGCGTTCTTCCGCCGTCGGGACACCTTCTTGTAAGTCGCGGAGGCATGGCATGCGCTATCAGGCAATCAATTTTGACCAGAAATTCGGACTGATCGGCGAGCAATGGCAGCCCAAGGTCATCGCCGAAATGAACGACTATCAGTTCAAGCTCGTCAAGCTGCAGGGCGATTTCGTCTGGCACGACCACAAGGACACGGATGAGACCTTCGTCGTGCTGGAGGGCGTGCTCCGAGCGCACGGCTCCGAACGACGTATGGATCTGATGTGCCCCCGGCGATAGACCTGGGCGAAGCGCTGGCGCGCCGCTTGCGAGCCGAGACGCAGGGCGAAGTCCTGTTCGATGCGGCCTCGCGCGGTCGCTATGCGACCGATGCTTCGATCTACCAGATCATGCCGGTGGGGGTTCTGGTACCCCGGAGCGAGCGCGACGTCGCGACGGCGATCGACATCGCGCGCGACTTGAAGGTCCCGGTGCTCGCGCGCGGCGCCGGGACGAGCCAGTGTGGACAGACGACCGGCGCGGCACTGGTGGTCGACAACTCCAAGCACCTGCGCCGCGTGCTCGCCGTCGATCCCGAGGCACGCACCGCCACCGTCGAGCCCGGGGTCGTGCTCGACCAGTTGAACGCTCAGCTCAAGCCGCAAGGCCTGTGGTTTCCGGTGGACGTGTCGACCGGTGCGCAGGCCACGCTGGGCGGCATGGCCGGCAACAATTCCTGCGGCTCGCGCTCGATCGCGTACGGCAACATGGTGCACAACGTGCTCGGGGCAAGCGCCTGGCTATCGGATGGCTCGCTGGTCGAATTCGGCCCGGTGTCGACGCTGAGCGCCAACGCGGCCGCGATCGCCGATTTCGTGCGCGATCTGGCCGAGCGGCTCCGACCGCACATCGAGGCGCGCTGGCCTACTCTGCTGCGCCGCGTCGCAGGATACAACCTGGACATCTTCCACAACCGTGGCGAGCGGCCCTATACCCCGGACGGCGGCGTGAACCTGGCGCATCTGCTGATCGGCTCGGAGGGCACGCTGGCCTATACGAAGACGCTGAAATTGCGGCTCCTGGAGCTGCCGCGCGCCAAGGTGCTCGGCGTGGTCAACTTTCCGACCTTTCACGCCGCGATGGATGCAGCCCAGCATCTGGTCAAGCTCGGGCCGACCGCGGTGGAACTCGTCGATCGCACGATGATCGAGCTGAGCCGCGCGAATCCCGAATTCAAGCCGACCGTTGAAACGGCCTTGATCGGCAGCCCGGCCGCGCTGCTGCTCGTGGAGTTCTCCGGCGCCGACAAGGCCGTGCTGCTGCCCAAGCTGGCCGATCTCGTCGCGCTGATGGACGAACTCGGACACCCCGGCAGCGTGGTCCGGATGGTGGACGACGCGCTGCAAAGGAACGTCTGGGAGGTGCGCAAGGCCGGGCTCAACATCATGATGAGCCTGAAAGGCGACGGCAAGCCGGTCAGCTTCATCGAGGACTGCGCCGTGCCCCTGGAGCATCTGGCGAGCTACACCGACGCGCTGACCGAGGTGTTCGCCAGGCACGGTACGCACGGGACCTGGTACGCGCATGCCTCGGTCGGTACGCTGCACGTGCGCCCCATCCTGGACATGCGCCGCGCCGGCCTGGAAGGTGGGGCCGCGAAAATGCGCGCGATCGCCGAGGAAGCGGCAGAGCTCGTGCGAAAGTACAAAGGCGCCTACAGCGGCGAGCATGGCGACGGCCTGTGCCGCGGCGAGTGGATCGAATGGCAGTTCGGCCCCGCGATCACCGAAGCCTTTCGTGCGATCAAGCGCCGGCTCGATCCGATTGACCTGTTCAACCCCGGCAAGATCGTCGATCCGCCCAGAATGGACGACGGTTCACTGTTCCGGTTCCCGCCGCCGACCGCACCCCGGCCATACCGGACCATTGCGCTCACGCCCGTGCTCGACTGGTCGGCCTGGAATGTGCAGAACGACCCGGTGACCGGCCAGACGAGCCCACCCGGCACGGGCGGCGATACGACTGGCGGATTGGCCAAGGCCGTCGAAATGTGCAACAACAACGGCCATTGCCGCAAGTTCGATGCGGGCACGATGTGCCCGAGCTTTCACGCCACGCGCGACGAGCAGCACGTCACGCGCGGCCGCGCCAACACCCTCAGACTCGCTCTATCCGGGCAGCTCGGGCCGGACGCTTTCACGAGCCAGGCAGCGTACGAGGCGATGGACTTGTGCGTCAGCTGCAAGGGCTGCCGGCGAGAGTGTCCCACCGGCGTCGATATGGCGAGGATGAAGCTGGAGTTTCTGGCCCATTACAAAGCGCGGCACGGTCACACTTTGAAGGATCACCTGATCGCCAGGCTGCCCGACTATGCCCGAACGGCCAGCCGTCTGTCATCGCTGTTTAATCTGCGCGACGAGCTGCCTGGCGCTGCCTGGCTCAGTGAGAAGCTGCTCGGCTTCTCAAGGCGGCGCCCGCTGCCGAGGTGGCGCGCCGACACCT
>VBCK01000021.1 GCA_005882215.1 Betaproteobacteria bacterium
TCATGGCGCTGCTGGTGATCCTGGGCACCCGCACCTGGGTCGGGGAAGACGCGTTCGCCAACAGCGGCTGGTGGCGGCTGCCGTTCCTGCTGTCGTTTTTCCTGCTGATCATCTCGGTGTGGATCCGGCTGAGCCTGAACGAATCGCCCGCCTTCGCGCGGATGAAGAAGGCCGGACGCACCTCCAAGGCGCCGCTGACGGAGTCGTTCGGACGGCTGAGCAATGCCAAGATCGTGGTGCTGGCGCTGCTGGGTGGAACGGCCGGCCAGGCCGTGGTGTGGTACTGCGGCCAGTTCTACGCGCTGTTTTTCCTGACCCAGTCGCTCAAGGTCGACCCGGCCACGGCCAACCTGATGATCGCCGCCTCGCTGCTGATCGGCACGCCGTTTTTCATCGTGTTCGGCTCGCTGTCGGACAAGATCGGGCGCAAGAAGATCATCATGGCCGGCTGCCTGCTGGCAGTGCTGACCTATTTCCCGCTGTTTCACGGGCTGACCCACTACGCCAATCCGGCGCTGGAGGCGGCCCACGCCACGGCGCCGGCGGTCGTGGTGTCGGACCCGGCCACCTGCTCGATCCAGTTCAACCCGGTGGGCACGGCCAAGTTCACCACGCCGTGCGACCTGGCCAAGAGCACGCTGGCCACCTCCGCGGTGCAATACACCAATGAGGCCGCCCCGCCCGGATCTCCCACCGTGGTGAAATTCGGCGACAAGGTGGTCTCGTTCGCCGAGATCAGCGCCTCCGTTCAGGGCGACACGGCCAAGCAGGCGGCCGAGTTCAAGAAGGCGCTGGCCGAGGCCATCAAGGCGGCCGGCTACCCGGCCAAGGCCGACCCGGCGCAGATCAACAAGCCGATGGTGATCGGGATCCTCACGATCCTGGTCATCTACGTGACGATGGTGTACGGCCCGATCGCGGCGATGCTGGTGGAGCTGTTTCCGACCCGGATCCGCTACACCTCGCTGTCGCTGCCATATCACATCGGCAACGGCTGGTTCGGCGGCTTCCTGCCCGCGACCTCGTTTGCGATCGTGGCCGCCACCGGCAACATCTACGCCGGGCTGTGGTACCCGATCATCGTGGCGGGGATGACGTTCGTGATCGGTACGCTGTTCCTGCCGGAAACCAAGGACCGCGACATCTACGCAGCCGACTGAGGCGTAACGCGGCAGTCATGGATCGAAAGGGCCGCTTCTGAAGCGGCCTTTTTTTTCTCGGATCACGCGCCCGAGGTCGTGCCGGGCAGGAGCGCGAGACGGATGGGAGTTTGACCGAGCCAGAACGACAGAAGATAATTCGCGCCCGCCGCCGATATCGGTGGTCCGGCGGATTAGCTCAGCTGGTTAGAGCAGAGGAATCATAATCCTTTGGTCCGGGGTTCGAGTCCCTGATCCGCCACCAGATTGACGGGTAGCCCGGGCGTTGAGCAGGCGCCCGGCGCATACGCGTTCACACGCAGTCGACGGCGCGAGGTCGACCCACTATGCTGCTTGCCCGGATGGATGACTCCCTCGTGCACCGCAAGACCGGGCGCGGCGCGAGGTCGACCCGCTATGCTGCTTGACCGGATGGATAAATCGCTCGTGTACCGCAAGACGGGGCGCGGCACGACCGAGCTGGCCGCGACCCATGGCGGAGCCCTTTCGCCCGCCGCCCGTCGCGTGCTGATTCTGCTCGACGGCCAGCGCACGCTGGCCGAGGTGGCCGACCTGTTCGGCGCCGATCTGGTCGAGCACATCGTCTCCGAGCTCGAGGCGAACGGCTTTGCCCGGATGGTCGATCCCGACGACCCTGGGCTGACCACGCAGTCGATCCCGAGCGCCAACTACCCGCCGAAGCTCGCCGACATTTTGCCGCCCCTACCGCCCGAGTCGAAGCTGCGCCTGCCCGCACTGGGCTGGGTCGCACTGGTGCTGGTGGCGGGGGCCAGCGCCGGCGGATACTGGTTCGCTGCGAGCCCCGATCGCAAGGCCGATCAGATCGTCGCCGCTGCGGGTCAGAGCGACGCGGCCCCCGTAGCCATAACGCTCGCGTCCGACGAGCAAACCGGGTCCACGCCCCCGGATACGATCAGGGAGCTGCCGCTGTCGGGCCTTCCCGCGATCACGGTGACGCCGGCCAGGCCGGTCGCACCACCGAGTGCAGCCACCGAGCCCGCCGCTCAGGGCCGCCGCCCGGTCGAGCGGCCGGTGCCCGCGCCGGCCACCGAAGCCAGTTCGACGCCCGAGGCCGCGCAGCCGCCCAACGGACGTCGCTAACCCAACCGCCGAGCAACTCGCCGCGCTGGCGCCTGCGGCGCCGCCGCGGAGCGAGCCGGTTGCACTGTACCCGCGCCGGCACGACGCGCCCGCATTCCCAGGGCGCGCGCTGCGCGCCAAAATTCTCCAGGGCCAGGTCCTGGCGCGCATCTGGGTCAACGCGGAAGGATCCGTGGAACAGGTCGATATCGTGAAAGCAGACCCGCCCCGGATATTCGACGACGAAGTCAAGCGCGCACTGTCCGGCTGGACGTTCGACCCGCCGGGCCGTCCGGTCGATACGACCATTGAGCTGATGTTCAAGCCCTGACGGAAAGCACGGTCGCCGGCGCGCGTTGCGCCCCTGTGAAACGGAGCGCGCGGTGACATCCGGCGATACGGTCGAGCTGCGCTGCGTTGCCGAGGGTGACTTCGAGGCCTGGCTGCCCCTGTGGCAGGCCTATCAGGCGTTCTACCGGATCGAACTGACCGAGCCGACCACCCTTGTGACCTGGGCGCGGCTGCTCGATCGATCCGAGCCGATCTTCGGCGCGATGGCCTGGCAGCACGGCCAGGCCGTGGGGCTGGCGCACTGGCTGCATCACCGCAGCACCTGGTCGGCCCGGGACGACTGCTACCTGAACGACCTTTTCGTGGCACCGGCGCAGCGGCGCCACGGCATCGCCCGCCGGCTGATCGAGTTTGCCGCGCAGGCGGCGCGAAGCGCCGGCTGCGGCCAGATCTACTGGCTGACCCACGAGACGAACTTGACCGCCATCGCACTGTACCGGCAGATCGCCGAGCGGACGGGATTTCTGGATTTCAGGATCAAGCTGTAGCCCGGCTCCGCATCGATGGCGCCGCCTCGCGTCCTGATCGTCCCTGGCAGCGCCCGCAGTCAAGCGCTGTCCAAGCGCCTGGCCGCTGCGGCGCTGGCCGCGATCGATCGGGCGGCCGGCGCAGGCACACTGATCGATCTGGCGCTGTTCGAGATGCCGCTTTATCACGCCGATCTGGAGGCGCGGGAGGGCGTTCCGGAAGCCACCCGGCGCCTGCAGGCTCTGATCGCGGAGCACGAGGCGCTGTTGATCGCAAGCCCCGAGTACAACGGGTCGATGACGCCGTTACTCGTGAATACGCTGGATTGGTGCTCGCGCGTCGATCGCGCGAACCCGACCCGCTCCGGGCTGGCGATCTTCGCCGATAAGCCGGCGGCGCTGGTCGGATCGTCGCCGGGGGCCTTTGGCGGCCTGCGCGCTCTGATTCATCTGCGCGACCTGCTCGGTTACCTGGGCATGGTCGTGATTCCGCAGCAAGTGGTGATCCCCCGCGCGCACCAGGCATTCGACGCCGACGGGGGCCTGGTCGATCCGACTCAGCGCGCCGCGCTCGAAGCGGTGGCCGCAGCCCTGGTCAGGGCCGCGGCGTAACAGGCGGCGCCGGTGCCCGGTCGAAGGCGCGCATTGCCGCGAGCCGGGTGAGCAGCCGGTTCAGGTCGGAAAAATCGAGCGCGGCGCTCCAGCGCTGCAGCGCCACCAGCAGCCGGATGTAGCGTTCCGGATCGCCCTGGCGCAGCAGTCGCTCGCCGGCGATCTGCAGGCGCTCGCGCATGCGGGTCGGAACGACGATCCTGGCCTCGCCCACGCTGGAAAGCTCGGCGTTCATCAGCAGGTGCGCCAGCTTGTCGCTGCCGCGATCGAAGGGCTGGACCCTGCGCAGCAGAATCGAATAGAAGATCGCCCGGGCCAGTCCTTCGGGCACCTCGATCGCCAGCTTCGAGCCGGCCGCCAATGTGCCCTCGATCCGTTCCGGCTCGATCCGTCCCGGCACGGGCGCGGCCGCCGGCGCCGATGGGTCGCGGGTGCGGAAGCGGCCGGCCCGCATGGGTTCGACCAGCCGCATCAACAGCGCATGCCGGGCTCTCATGCCCTGGGCGCGACGCAGTCCGGATCGGCTTCGCCAGCACCCGTGCCGGCAGCAGCGTCCGCGCTCCCGGAATCCTCCGGAGGCGAGAGCAACTCGTCGATCAGGTGTTCCAGCCGAACCAGCTCCCGGCTCATGTTCAGCGGTGCGGCCAGGCTGCGCGCCACGCTGCGCACCCGGTCAAGCGCCAGCGCCCCGTCCCCGGCCGCCAGGATCTGCTCCAGGCGCTGCCTCACCGCTGCTTCGCCCCGCGAGCGCCCGTCGGCGCCGCGCGGTCGCGTCAGATTCTCGAGCAGCATCCGTTGCATCGAGGCCAGGTGAAGCGCGCCATGGCCGAGCGGCGCATCGCCCGGCAAAGCGCCCGGCCCCTTGACCAGCGCCACACGCAGGCCGGGCAGGCGGATCGTCCGGTTAAAGCGGCTCGGGTGGCTCAGGATCAGCACGCCCTCGGCCGGAGCTGCTCCGTAGGCGCTTCGATAAGATACGACTGCGCCAGGGACCAGCTCTCCCAGGATACGGACCCAGTGTTCGCGCACGAGTGCAGCCTGCGCCTGGGAATCACGGTCGCTGACATACAATCCCGGCGCCAGTCGTGCCAGCTCGCCTGCGACGCAGCGTCGCTGAACCGACCTTGCGACGGCCGACGGGGCGCCGCGCGTGATGATCAGTTCGTCCTGTCGCTCAGCAGCTAATCCGGGCATTGATGACGTCGCTGGCCAGCTAATTTGGATTCTAAGCGAACTCTGTCGCTCGATCACTTAATAGCGTCTGGCCGACATCCTGAAATATAAAGCCGCCGGTCGACGTCCGGACCCGTTATCGAGGGGACCGCTAAAATTGCACCCCCTGCTTTGCCCGCCCCCGGCCGGATTGCTGCAGTGAGCGAGAAGAAGGTCTTCATCCGCACGTTCGGATGCCAGATGAACGAGTACGACTCGGCCAGGATGGCCGACGTGCTCGGGGCCTCGCACGCGATGGCGGTCACCGACTCGCCCGAGGAGGCCGATCTGATTCTTTTCAACACGTGCTCGGTGCGCGAGAAGGCGCAGGAGAAGGTCTTCTCCGATCTGGGGCGGGTCCGGCATCTGAAGCGCAGGCGGCCGCACCTGCTGATCGGCGTAGGCGGCTGCGTGGCCAGCCAGGAGGGGGCCCGGATCATCGAACGGGCGCCCTTCGTCGACCTCGTGTTCGGTCCGCAAACGCTGCACCGGCTGCCGGCGATGATCGAGCAGCGGCGCGCCAGCGGCCGGCCGCAGGTCGACATCTCGTTCCCCGAGATCGAGAAGTTCGATGCCCTGCCGCTGCCGCGGGTCGAGGGCGTGACCGCGTTCGTATCGATCATGGAAGGCTGCAGCAAGTACTGCACCTTCTGCGTGGTGCCGTACACGCGCGGCGAAGAGGTATCGCGTCCGCTCGAGGACGTGCTGACCGAGGTTGCCGACCTCGCCGCGCAGGGCGTGCGCGAGGTCACGCTGCTGGGGCAGAACGTCAACGCCTACCGGGGCCTGGAGGTCGGCGGCGAGGCGGTCGATTTCGCGATGCTGCTCGAGTGCGTGTCGCAGATCCCGGGCATCGGCCGTATCCGCTACACGACCTCGCATCCGAAGGAATTCACGCCGCGCCTGATCGAGGCCCACCGGCGCCTGCCGCAGCTGGCCGAGCACGTGCACCTGCCGCTGCAGTCGGGATCGGACCGGGTGCTGGCGGCGATGAAGCGCGGCTACACGCTGCTCGAGTACAAATCGATCGTGCGCCGGCTGCGCGCGGCGCGCCCCGCGGTCTCGGTGACCTCGGACTTCATCGTCGGCTTCCCCGGCGAGAGCGAGGCCGACTTCGAGCAGACGCTGCGCCTGGCCGGGGAGTTGCAATTCGACTCCAGCTTTTCGTTCCTCTACAGCCCGCGCCCCGGAACGCCGGCGGCTGAACTGCCGGATCCGACCCCGCGCGAGGTCAAGCTCGATCGCCTGCATCGCCTGCAACACGCGCTCGAAGCGAGCAGCCAGGCGATCGGCGCCTCGATGGTGGGCCGCACCGAGCCGGTTCTGGCGGAGGGCAGGTCCAAGCGCGATCCGAACGAACTCACCGGGCGCACGTCGAACAACCGGATCGTGAACTTCCCGGCGCCCGCGACCCTGGTCGGACAATTCGTCGACGTGCGTATCCTGCAGGCGCTTTCGCACAGCCTGCGCGGCGAGCGCGCCCCGGCCACGGCCGAGCGCGACGGGCCGATCGCTGCGTGAGCACGGCCGCGCGCGCAACGCGTAACCGCAGCGCGTTGACCTTCGTCTACGACGGGGACAACGAGACCCTGGCGCACGTGACCGGGGCCCTGGACGAGAACCTGCGGCAGATCGAAAACGAGCTGGAGATCACGATCCAGCGCCGCGGTCACCGCTTTCGCGTCGAGGGGGCACCCGAGCCCGCCCAGCGCGCGGTGCAGGTGCTCGAATACCTGCTGGCGCATGCGCAAAAGCCCCTGACCACCGAGGAAGTGCAATTGCGACTGGTCGAGCAGCGCGACCGCGCGTCCGCGCCGGAGCCCGTCGCGGGCGAAGGCACCGATGCGGTGGAGTTGCACACGCGCCGGCGCGACCTGCACGGGCGCACGCCACGCCAGCGCGACTACCTGCAAGCGATCATCTCGCACGACATCAGCTTCGGCATCGGGCCGGCCGGAACCGGCAAGACGTACCTGGCCGTGGCCTGCGCGGTCGATGCGCTGGAGCGCTCCGCGGTGCAGCGGATCGTGCTGACGCGGCCGGCGGTGGAAGCGGGCGAGCGGCTGGGTTTCCTGCCGGGCGACCTGGCGCAGAAGGTCGACCCGTACCTGCGGCCCCTTTACGACGCGCTGTTCGATCTGCTGGGCTTCGATCGCACGCAGCGTTTGCTGGAGCGGCAGACGATCGAGATCGCGCCGCTCGCCTACATGCGCGGCCGCACTCTGAACCAGTCGTTCGTGATCCTGGACGAGGCGCAGAACACGACCCCGGAACAGATGAAGATGTTCCTGACGCGGATCGGGTTCGGTTCCAAGGCGGTCGTGACCGGCGACGTGACGCAGATCGATCTTCCGCGCGAGGCCGCCAGCGGGCTGATCGAATCGCAGCACATCCTGCGCGACGTGCGCGGCATCGCCTTCACGTACTTCACAGCCGCAGACGTGGTCCGCCATCCGCTGGTGGCCCGGATCGTCGAGGCCTACGAGCGCGCCGAAAGACTCGAGCCGCCACCGGCGCGCGGCCACCGCCGATGAGCAGGGCGCTCACCCCCGCCCCTCTGCCGCTGCGCGGGCGAGGGGCGATCGGGGGACCATCGCGCATCTCGATCGTCGGCACCGACCGCTTCCGCTCGATCCCCTCGCGCAGCACGCTGGCCCGCTGGATCCGCTCGGCGCTCGAACGCAGCGCCCGGATCACGCTGGTGCTGGCCGACGCGCGCACCGCGCGACGCCTGA
>VBCK01000022.1 GCA_005882215.1 Betaproteobacteria bacterium
ACACAATCGCTCTCTCCGAACCTTCGGCGCGGAGGCGGCGAGTGAGCCCAGCCTGTCACGATGCTCGATGGTGCGGGCGCCGCCATGGCGGCCGCCACCGATCGCCGGCTAAATCGCCATTCTGAAAGTTTGACGCTCCCTCTGCCCTTGAGTCCGGCGGCTTTCGCGGCCGTCAAAAACCAGTACGTTCGCGCAGGTCTCTTATATTTTCGGCGCCACTGCCTATCCTGCGCTCAAGAAAATGAAGTGCTGTCAGGAAAAAAGTGCTGACAATCTGCTGACAAAGTGCTGTCAATTTGCGGACAACAATGCAGTCATTCCGCAGACAATCTGCTGTCGTCTTGCGACAAAGAAGCGCGAAGTCTCTTCGAATCGTTGCTGGCGTCCCATCCTCCGCGCCTCGATCGGACGACAAACAATCCATCCTTGTCGGTTCTGCCATCAAGGACCCTCTGTCCATGCTCGTCGCTTCTCCTTTGAAGGAACATCGGTCTCGCGCAAGAGCGTGAGTACAAAGTGGGCACGTTTGTCGGTCAGAAGTTTGACCGCGAAACCAACAGCTGAAAACATCTGCGTATCGCAGTGGTCGATATCACTGGTCTGTCCGGCGCAGCCAAGGATGCTCGATCAGCGCCCGGTCAAGGCCCGCCAGAGGATGATCTTCGATGAACCTGATCGAGCTGCCGTCCAGAAAGAGTCGCCAAAGCCTGGATGGCTATGTGCGAGAGAACCTCGAGCGCCTGGAGCAGGAACTCTTGGCCGGCGTGCCTTACGAGTCCTTGGGGGACGCGACACAGGCTGCGGGCTTCTCGGAGGTCGCGGTACGGTCGCTTCGTAGCTCCGTCCATCGAGCTCGTAAGAAGCGAGGACGGAGCCGCCGAAATCAGAGTTGGAAGTCTGTCGGCAGATCATGGCTGAGTCGGTCCCTGGAAGAGAAGGAAGCGGCGTGCCAACCCGAGGACGACCGCGTGCTGCTCGCGAGGCGCTATCGGCAGTTGACTCGAGCGCCCAGGCCCGGAACCGATGAACCCGATTCACTGATATGAGGAACCCCAATGCCGAACTACGCAGCGGGCGCCGCTGGCGCCATCCATATTGTCCTGCAAGGCAAGGCGGTGTCGGCTTGCGATTCCTTGGCGCAACTGGCCGCCGGTGGCGGCTCACTCCCTTTTGGGACGGGTGTTGCGGCTCCGGCGAAGTTGCTTGGGCTCGCTACGCGGCATCGACACAAGGGACCGTGCGAACACGTGAAGCGCCTCGAGGCGGAAACGAACGCATCGCGGGCCGATTACCACCGTGGCGTCTCGGGGAAAATCCGGTCGCTTGCGCAGGCTGTGGAAGGCGCGCTCACTGATCGAGAGCGCAGCTGCTGCAGCGGGGGCGTTTACCAGGATCGGCCCCGGCATACCTCGCGCCGGGTCTTGATCGGCACTTGGCTTTGAGCTCGGCGATGGGCACATGTGGGCCTTCCTCCGCGTTCGTCTCGACGGTCATCCGGATGCAGCCGCAGCAATGGCGGCGATCGGCACAAGTCGATGCTTGCAGCACTTCAGCGCGCGGTCAAACTTTGCGCCGACAAACGGGGTAGCTTTGTACTCCCTCTTTCGCGCGAGACCCGGATCGGGCTTCCAACGAGTCGGCAAACTTGGGTGGTTTGTCTTCGAACGCAAGCGGTCAGCTTATTCCGAGCGTGGCGCGCAACTCGTCAATGATGCCCGCGGTCAGGGCCGGATCCTGGCGCTTCATGTCGCGTTCGAACTGACGCAGCAGTGCCTGGACGGCCTCGCGCCCGTCGGCGTCCTGCACCGCTTCGCGCGGCGTGCGGCCGCCGAGCGCCGGCAACTGCTCGTCCGGCCAGCTGTGGTAGTGGCGGCGCAGCGTCTCGCGCAACGCGGCCTGCACTTCGGGCATGGCCATCAGGCGCTCCTGATCGGCGTCGGGCGGCAGCGGCCCGCCAGCGAGGGCCCGAGCGTGCGCTTGTTCGACCAGAGCGTGCGAGGACTGCACCACCGAGGGCAGCACGCGCGCACCGGGCAGCCGCCGCTCGAGCAGCGCCCGAACCGCAGCGTGTGGAACTCGAGCGGATCGCCGTCGGTGTTCGCGACCGCCGGGGGCCGCGGGTTAAGCAGCCGATCCATCATCGGCAGGAGCACGTCGCGCAGCTCCATGTCGTACTCGCGCAGCCCGTCCGCTGACAGCGCCGAGGCCGCCGACATTTTTTTGCGAAGCTCGATCAGCTGGATCTTTTCCTGCGGCGGAATCAGCACCGGCGCGCACGCTTCCATCAGCGCCACGCCTTCGACCGGTACGATCTTCGCGAACAGCAGTTCGCCCGGCTCGACGCCCTCCGAGCCGGACCGCTCCAGCACCTCGGCCTCGGTGCCGGTCAGCACGTCGCGCAGCCGGAAGCCCCGTCCGGGCTCGCATCGCAGCACCTCGTGGAAGCTGAACGGCGCCGCCATGCACGCCTCGATGTACTCGCGCCGCAGCGCGGTCAAGCGCACGCCCTTGTGCTGCAGGTACGCCCTGGCAGCCGTGGTTTCCCAGGCATGTTCCGGCACCTCGGTGTCGGGAGGATCGGGCAGCCAGTCGTAGACGTACCACGACAGGAATAGCGGCGCGTACGGCGAGGTCTCGTCGAATTCCTGATCCTCAGGGTCGTCGGTTTCGGGCCATAAGTTGAATTCGTCCCACGCCTCTTCCACGCCGGAGCGGCCGAACTGGCGGACAGATTCGGCCAGCAGTTCCGGCAGGAGCCCGTCCAGATCGCGGCGCAGCCGCCGCCACAGCAGTTCGTCCGGCGAAGGCGCGGCGTCCTTCGCCAGGCAGCATTGCTTGTACTTGCGCCCGCTGCCGCAGGGACAGGGGTCGTTGCGTCCGGGCTTCATCGTGGCTCGTCTTACTGGCGAGGATGGCGGCCATCATGCCGCAGAACGGCGCCGTGCCGCGGGCGGGCAAATTTTAGGGCTGTTGCCAAGTCGTGAGGATGGATCGCACCTGGTCCTCGACCTGGCGACGGGCCTCGCGTCGGTCCAGGCCCGAGGCGAGCAGTTCATCGTAGGAAGTTTCGGTGTGGCGCACGTGCGCCAGTACTGCAAGACGCACCGCGTCCTCGTCGTACGTCTTGGCAGCCGCAGACCGGCCCACGCGTCCGGTGTACTTCAGACACGCGTGCTCGGCAATGGCGCGCTCCCTTCCCGGGGGACATCCAGGAAACAGTTCCCGCACCCGGCGCGCGAACTCCCCGACGTACGCCTGATCCAGTTCGGAGCGCCGCCGGGCCTCACGCTCGCCCCGGCGCTCGCGCGCATCGGCATCGGCCAGGCATTCGGATTCGGCCGTCGCGAGTCCTGCCTCGTCGACCAGCAGACCCTGTCGCTCGTATCGCTTGCGCGCGTGGCTCCACTTCAATACGACCGCAGACAGCGTAGAGTGCTTGCGCGCCGGCGCGTCAGTGCGACGTCGCCCGCCGGCAGGAAGACGAGCTGATCGAGGTCAGCGCAGGACAGGCAAAGAGCGCCGCGTTCACCCAGGAGGCAGATCCAGGCGCTGCGGCCCAGTTCCTGGCCGCATTCGTCGCACGTGGAATCACGACCCGAAATGAATACCTTGAGATCTTGTGGTTGTGCGCTCATCGAAAGTCCGAGTTCTCCGTCAAGCGGCGCGCCCGAAGGAAAAGCGTCATGACTCGAATTTCTCCTCAGGACATGGCTCGTGCGGTCCTTGGCCGGCCGTGATACGCGGCCGACCGGACTGGAGCTGGAGAAGGTTCTCGGCTAACCGCGCCGGTGCCCTGCCTCTTTCTGGCTGCGCACCGCCACGACGAAAACGGCGTCGCGCTCCGGGTCGTACACGTACAGCGCGATGTAACCACGCGCCCCGGTTCCGATAACGAGCTCGCGAAAGCCGTCGGCTGTTGGCCGCCCAAGGTGCGGACTGGTCTCGAGGATCTGCAGGGCGTCGACGATCTCCTGGATGCGCTCGGGCGCGTTCTGGACGTCGTGCTGCAGCAGGTGCACCAGAAACCGCTCGAAATCGTCGAGAACTTCCGCTTCGAGGACGACTCTTGCCAAATCAAGTCCTCAGCTTGCGTGGCTTTGGCCGCCTTGGGGTCTCGCCGCGCACTCGAGCAAACAGGTAGTCGCGGACTTCCCCCAGCGGCACGCCTTCGCCGGTGGCCAGGATCCTGGCCAGGCGCTTGGCGGCGACTTGGTGGAAGTCGCTCTCCAGCTCGGATTGCTCGGTCGCCTGCGCGATCGCGTCGACGATGAAGCCATGTGCGGTCTTGCCGGCGCGCTCGGCGGCGACGGCCACGCGGGCTTTCAGATCCTCGTCGATACGGATGGTCGTGGTGGACACGGGGCGCCTTTCAACGGCACGGGACTGGGATAGTGTAGCACATTTGTGCGACATCCATCACGGTCATCGAATCCCGGCGTGCCCGGTCAATCGTTGGTGAGAAGCCCGACTGCGTCAGGCGGACGTGCTTTCAAGCGGCTCTGGACGGGCGGAACCTGCCGCCGACCAGGCGGCCGATCGTTCGCGTGCCGTCGGCTGGTTCTCGGATGATCTTGGACGGATCGATACCGGGCCCAGCAGTTCATCGCCGACATAGAGACACTGTTTCCCCGTCCATTCGACGGAGGAATCGACAATCGCGTAGGCGATAACACGAGAAAAATCGATTACGGGCGGCGGAGCGGCGCTCATACTTCACCGACGCGACCAGTAGCCCGGCCGGCGGCTTGTGTGCGCAAGCGCAAGGACTACGATCTCTTCCACCCCGATTTGGTAGACGAGCGTAAACGGAAAGCGGTCCAGAACGGCCACCCGACGGTCGCGCCGATCTCTCCACTGAGGTGCCGCCTGCGGAAACCGAAGGATCGTTTCGATAGCGGCATCGATCTCGTCCTCCAACTCTGTGCCGAGGCCGGCACTGCACGATTCGTAATAGTCGACCTCGTGATCGATCTCAGCGACCGCGAGTCGATGGATTGCGAGCTTCAACGAATCGCGCGAGCCGCGCGGCGTCGGCGGATGTGGGCGCGGTACTCGTCGAGTGTCATCGACTCGGCTGAGTGGCCGTCGACCTCGTCGCCACGACGCCGGATCTCGGCGTCCCACGCTTGCATGGCATCAGCGTCGGATTCGCCGTCGAGACTGCGGATCAGCTCGAGCGCGAGGCGCGCGCGCTCCTCCGCTGGGAGGCGGAGAATGTCTGCAAGGATGTCAGTCGCTCCCACGGCAAGTATGTTACCCGATTGCCGAGCGCAGACCGCGCTGTGGCGGGCTCACGCGCGCCTCGTAGCGCCGTGGGGACCGCGCCCCGCAGGCCTTCTCACGGCTGCTCGCAGCGGGCGCTGCGCGATTCGGGGCAAGTGCCCGAGCGGTCGTGGGGAACGGCCGCCGTTGCCCGCCCGCGGCTGGCGGCCTGCGAGTTGTAGGACTCCACGCTTCGCAATGCCGCACCCGGCTCGTCGTTGCTAGGCGCCGCCGAGAGGATCTTCACGAACAGCCATAGCGCCGCGTACAGCGCAAGAACGAGCGCGATCACCCCGAAGAAAGTGCGCACCGCAAACCACGCGAGGCGAAATACGTCCAACATGGCTTTCGTCCTAGG
>VBCK01000023.1 GCA_005882215.1 Betaproteobacteria bacterium
ACCGGAGACATAGGTAAAGGGCCCGGCGATCGCCGGGCCCTTTTCGTGTCTAGTTGCTGCCCCGATGGCTGCGCTCGCTGCTGTATCAATCACGGCATCAGCGGACTTCACGGATTTCCCCCTCCGTTCCGCGCAAAGCGGGCAGTTGCGCTACTGCTCCCGGTATCGATCCGGAGTACAATTGTCCATACGATCCCGGAGTGAAAATCACCTGGGATCCGGCCAAGGCAGCGGCGAACGAGGCTGCCCACGGCGTGAAGTTTGCCGAGGCGGCGACGGTTCTCGAGGACGAGCTGGCACTGACGCGGGAGGATCCCGATGCGACCGGTGAGCAGCGATTCGCGACGCTTGGTCTTAGTGGCGAAGGCAACCTTCTGGTGGTGATCTATACCTATCGCGATCCCGACGTGATTCGGATCATCTCGGCATGGAAAGCGAACAAACGGCAGAGGGTGCGGTATGAAAAAGGTCGCGGCTGAAACCTGTCGGGACATCGATTTCACGCGCGCCCGGCGCGGCGCCGTGACTAAGGCGGAACCCGGCAAGACAAAGATATCGATCCGCCTGGACAATCGAGTCCTCGCTTATTTCCGCTCGGTCGTCGAGGACGCCGGCGAAGGCAACTACCAGACCTTGATCAACGATGCGCTGGTCGCCTACATCCAGCAGAAGTCGATGCTCGAAGCGGTGCGGCAGGTCGTGCGGGAGGAAGTCGCCGGATCCAGGGCTGCGCGCCCAGGCGCCCGCAAGCCGCGGCAGGCGCGTACGCCTAGGATTCCGCTGTGATTCGGTACCGCTCCGCCAGTGTGACGTTGGCTGACCTCGAAGCGCTGGACCGCGACGACCCGTTGCTGCAGACGGCGGCCTGGGACCGCCCCGAGTTCAAGCCGCGCCAGGCGGTAACGTGACCAAGGCCGTTTGTTGGGTCTGTGCAGAGAACTCAAGGACGCGCGGCCCCCCGGCAACCGTCCGGACTTGAAGGACCGGATCGCGATGCCGGAAAAGCCGGCTTTCTCGATCGTTGAGCACTGGCTCTCTCGCGCCACAATCGCTGCACGCACCATCGAGCGCCCGTGATTAGAGCCATCGGCGCGGTCGCCCTGCAGGTGCAGAAGCTCTCGATCGGTGCCCGATTTGCGGCGCCCGACGGTCAATGCCAGGCCCTGGGCGAAAACGATCCTCTTGAAAGTTCACCGCTTTTCCGTACGTTCATTCTTGCGCGCCGGCGCCACGGTGGGGTCGATCCTGGTGGGCCTGCTTCCCCATTCGGCTCAGTGCCAGACGATGCCTGGCCAAGAGGACAGCATCCGGAACACCATCGGCAACCGTGTCGAAGCTCTGACGATCCTGGGAGGCGATTTCGGGCTCTCGGGCGGCAGGTACAGGTTCACCGGCGAAAACGATATGGAATTGGACATTTCCAAGTTCGGGGGCTCCGGCGACGTTGGCGACCCGCGGAAGCTGGGCAATTCGGACATCGCGTGGCAGCCCCGGCTGCAGGGCAGCATGGGGTACGTCGACGCGAAGAGCTACGTTCATTCGGGCGTCCTGAGCGGCGGCACCAACGAGTTCAAGACCTTCGCGATCCAGTTCGGCGCGGGCGCGCGCTTCTGGCTGAACAACCGCTTGAGCTTGGCACCGACCCTGATGGGGATGTACGGGCACACGTCGAACGAATTCACGGCTAGCAGCGCCTTCATTCAGGCTAACCTGGGTCGCGTGACTCGGATGGGCCTGGTTGGGTGGAACGAGAACACCTGGACGGTGCGGCCAGCCGTGAACATTCAGTACCTGCTCACCTGGCACCGCACGATCTTCACATTGTCTTCGGATCCGACGTTCTTTCATACCGAGAGCTTCAGCAGTTCCGACTCAAGAGACATCGTCGATGGCGATTCGGGGTCCCTGGCGGACAAGATCGACGTGGACGTCCCGCTGGGCGAACGTGTGTACGGCCACGAATTGCGCACCGGTGGTTTCTTCAGCCGCACCGAGCTCTTCGGCGACCTGAAAGAGGGGCTCGATGCGCAGCATCTGTACGAGGTCCACGGGCGCCTGGTGCTGGACTTTCTAAATCAGCTTTGGAAAGTACAGTGGATGGGAATCGGAGGATCGTATATCTGGGGATCCAACTTTAGCGGGTGGACGGTCGGCGCCGACGTTTCATTCCATTTCTAAATACGAAGGGGCCGGAGGCCGCCCGGCGCTTCGCGCGCCGATGCCGATCGTTCGACCTTTTCCTCGCCGGCGCCTACGCTGCGCTCGCGACCGCGAGAAACCCGTCGACGTCGGACGCCCGCATGTCGTAGGACGTTACGAGCCGCACCACTGCTCCGACCTCACCTGGCGGCGACGGCCAGTCGTAGAACTGGAAACCGTACCCGCGAAGTCGCGCGGTGACCGGCTCGGGCAGCACGACGAACAGTTCGTTCGCTTCGACCGGCTGCACCAGGCGCGCACCCGGAATCGCGGCGAGCCCGGCGGCGAGCCGGTCGGCCATTGCGTTTGACTGCCGCGCGTTCCGCAGCCAGAGGTCGTCCGTCAAATACGCGCTCAACTGGGCGCTCAGAAACCGCATCTTCGACCAGAGGTGTCCGCTGCGCTTGCGGCGAAACGCAAGTTCTCCGGCGAGCGTGGGATCGAACACGACGACCGCTTCGGCGGCGAGCGCCCCGTTCTTCGTCGCGCCGAGCGACAGGATGTCGACGCCTGCCCGCCAGGTCGCCTCGGCCGGTGTGCACCCGAGCCGCACGACCGCGTTCGCAAAGCGCGCCCCGTCCATGTGGACCTTCAGTCCGAGGCCGTGCGCCTGCGCAGCGAGCGCGGCGAGCGCCTCGGGGGTGTAGATCGTTCCCCACTCGGTCGCCTGCGAGACGGTGACGGCGGCGGGCTGCACGTGGTGGACCCCCATCGAACGGACGAATCCCACGGCCTCGGCGAGCTGCTCCGGCCGCAGGCGTCCGTCGCGCGTGGGCAGGCCCAGGAGCTTGGCGCCCCCGGCGTAGAACTCCGGCGCGCCGCACTCGTCGGTCATCACGTGGGCGACGGCGTGGCAATAGATCGCTTCGAACGGACGGGCGAGCACCGAGAGGGCGAGCGCGTTCGCGGCGGTGCCGGTCGCCACCCCCAGGATCGCGACCGGCCGCTCGAAGAGCGACTCGGCGAGCCGTTCGAGGGCGGCGGTGTGGGCGTCGCTGCCGTAGGATGCCTGCGTGCCGTCGTTGGCACGCGCGAGCGCGGCCAGGACCTCGGGCGAGGCGCCGGTGATGTTGTCGCTGGTGAACTCCAGCCGCGTTCGGGGGTGCACCTTGGATCTCCTGGCGGCGGTTGCGGCCGCGATGCGCTATTTTGCGGATCCACAAGGGAATTCAGCAACGGGAATTCAGCAAAGAGCCGGAAGGGTACAAGAGCCGTGAGCGCGACGCTGTCGGACTGTGCTCGATCTCCCGAAAGTGCGGCTCTTTGCGCAGCCGGTCGAGCAGTTCGTCCACTTTGAGTCCGGAGAGTGGTCCCGGATCTTGCAGCCGGCCGTCGACGCGGGCCGTCGCAGCCCGGAGCGTGTCCGACTCAGTGCGTCGGCAGCTTGCAGAAGCGCCCGTGCCGAGTTGCACCCATCAGCTCGTGGAATTGCTGGTGCGACATCCGCAGGAGGTGCTCGTGATCGCCGGCCTCCGCATACACGACTTCGCACGCCTCAAGCTCATCATCGACAATCGTCTCGATGCCCCAAGCCATGCCGACCGGGGGCACCGCTCCGCGATCGCA
>VBCK01000225.1 GCA_005882215.1 Betaproteobacteria bacterium
GTCGTTGAAGTTCGGCATCGGAAAGGCGTACCGGTTGTAGGTCCCGGTTGCATCGGACGTCGTCGACACGGCAAGGCACTCGTAGTAATTTCCGGCGCGGCCGCTGACCGCGAATTGCGAGAACACCCATCGCCTGGCGATTCGGTCGAACAGGACGATCGGATCGCCGTCATTCTGCCGCTGGCACTGGCCTCCGAAACCCTGCCACAGGGCATTGCCGGCAATCGGCCCATGGACAACGGCTCCGGTTGCCTTGCTGAACACCGCGAAGGATGTGTTCACCCATTGTACGTACTGCGTGTCTCCTGCCGCTCCATTCGGATCCGGAGGCACGCCGTTCACACTAAACGTACCCTGGGGACCGCTGAATCCGACCCCGAGGCCGTCGAAATTCAGCCCTGGGGTCGCTGAAATCAGCGGAGCCGAGAGAAACTCGGGCGCACTTGCAGTGCTCGCACTGGTGTGGGCCCCGGGCGGCGCTGCAAGCCGCCCCAGTGGAATCTCTCGTAGAGGTCTGCTCGCTTCGGCGGCGTTCAGCTCGTCGGTCGGAATGTCACGGAGAGGCGGCGAAACGTCATGCGCCGCTTCTTGAATGACTTCGACCGCAGACCATGAGACGCATGGGGATAGGAGCAAGCCACTCAGAAGGATCAGCGTTACATTCTTCAAGGTGCGCTCCATGGAGGACGTTCATCCTGCAGGTGCTCCGACACTATGCGATGAAATATTGAGTGTCAACCATTTGAGCCTCGATGAAGTGCTCGTCCATCGGGATTAGTCCTGATGTGCCGACTGCGTCCCGAGGGCTCCCGGTCCCTAGAGTCCGCGGCTGTCGGTCAGGATCGGAGCAGTGGGTAGCGCCCTTAGGTACGAGGAGGGTGTGGAATTGCCGCAAAGCCCCGCGAAGACCTGCTCGCGGTGTAGCGTTTCGCCGCCGAGCGGCTTCCTGCGCCGACTGCGGGCGTTATCCGAACAAATCGCCCAACGTAATAGCGACGTCCTTGAAGCAACAAGGACTGACGGCTCCTTCGCGCACCTCGACCGACGACCGGTAGCCGTCTTGCGCCGGATCGCGGAACACGGTGACGGTCCGATGCTCAAGATCGACGAGCCATGACTCGATGACACCGTGGCGCCCGTACGTCGGGATCTTCACGTCGCGATCCCATTCGAGGCTCGAGTCGGCCACCTCGACCAGCAGCAACACCTCGGAAGGGCGCGGCAGCGACCCGCAATAGGTGTCGGCGCGGGGCCGCAGCAGTACGAGGTCCGGCTGCGGCTCGCTGTAGGGCGGGATCTGGATCGGGTTTTGCGTCGAGACCAGGTACCGATCGCCGGCGACGGCGCCGAACCGGGACTCCAGTCGAATCACGATCCCCGAGTGCAGGCTTCCAATCGAGGCCATCCGGAACAGTTCGCCGTCGACCAGTTCGACCCGATCATCCTCATGAAAGATGCCGGCGTCCCCCATTCGGTGGTAGTCGGCGACGGTCAGGCGGTGGCGCGGCGCGCGGGCACGCGCCTGTTCGGCATTCACGATGGCGGCGATGCTCATCTCGGGGCAGGTCACTTCCGGTACGAAACGATGTTACCGCGCCGTCGTTCCAGGTCGTTTTACCGGTGCGGTGAGCAGCGAGTGCCCTCACCCCCGCCCCACTCCCACTCGCGTGGGGGAGGGGAGAAGGCTGTGGCCCCCTCTTCCCGAATGGCCGCCGCAGCTTCGTAGAAGGCCCAATTGCGCGGGCTTTCTTTTACAGGAGCCGGTAGTGATTTGGGTCCGAACCCGGCCAACACTTTTCTGCCCGCACGTTGCCACCATTTGACCGCGTGCACTAGGTTGTCACTTGACAACCACCATGTTCTTCGACTAGGCTTCCCAAGCGTCCCGGATGACAAGAACCGCGCATCCAAAAAAGGAAGTCGAGGAAGCAATCCGGTACGCAGAAGGCAGTGGCTGGCGAGTCGAAGTCGGCCGGAGCCGCGCATGGGGCCGGATGTACTGCCCTTACAACGATGCCGAGTGCCGCTGCGGCGACTTTTGCATCGTGAGCATTTGGAGCGCACCGAAGAACCCTGGAAACTTCGCGAGGCATTTGAGGCGGGTGGTTGATAACTGCACCGCGCACAAACGAGCCGGCGATGCGTCGACGGATCAAGCTGCCGGGTAATGAATCATGGAATACGATTTCATCGTGAAATTGCAGCTGCCGACCAGTGAGGTCGATGTCGATCAGGTGGTCGAACGTCTTGGCGAGGCCGGGAGCAGCGACGCACTCGTTGGCGTGGGTCAGCCGGGCCGGATCGCGCTGAATTTCACTCGCGAGGCTCCATCGGCGCAAGCAGCCATCACCAGCGCACTTGCAGAAGTGAAGAAGGCGATCCCGGACGCCAAGCTGGTCGAGGTCAGCCCTGACCTCGTGGGCCTGACGGATGTTGCCGAACTCGTGGGGGTGACGCGACAGAACATGCGCAAACTGATGTTGTCGCACGCTGTGGACTTTCCGACGCCGGTGCACGACGGCAGCGCTGCACTGTGGCATCTAGTGCAAGTGCTGCAGTGGCTGAAGGAAAGGGGCACCTATGACATCGAACAGGCCGTGTTCGATATTGCCCACGCGGCCATGCAAATCAACCTGGCCAAGCAGATCGGCCAGCTTGCGCCGCGAGCTCGTAAGGAAGTTCGCGGACTCTTGGCCTAAACTGTGTGGGCGAATATCTCGCGGCAATCGTAGGCACTGAAGTGACGAGGAGATGCTGAATGAACTGGCGCGAGCGCATCGTAAGCGATCCCAACATCTTGGTAGGCAAGCCTGTCATTAAGGGCACACGCATATCCGTCGAGCTGATCCTTGGCTGGCTGGCTAACGGGTGGACTTACGAGCAGCTTCTGGAGGCTTATCCGCACATCACCCGCGAGGACATCCTCGCGGTTCTGGCGTTTGCCGCCGAGCGGCTTCGGGAAGAGGAATACCTTCCGCTGCCGACGATCGCATGACCGTCCAGGTTGCGCAGTTCCGGGCGCAGGCTGCAAGCTGGAGCGCTCGCGAGATCTATCCGCGGCGCCCACCCTCCAATCTGGCGAGATTCCTGTCGAAAGTGCCAAGAGGCAAGTGGCCGGCCTTGCGCGCGACCTCCAGGAGCAGGCAATCCGAGAAACCTAGCGACGGATGCGCGCGAAAACTCTGCAGCGCAGAGGCGACGACGTCGGCATCCTGCAGCGTCAATTTCTCGTGGTTGAGCAACAGATCGATAGCCCTTGCAATCTGTGCCGATGTTCGCTCATAAACCGCGTCAAGCACCCAGAGCGTTTCGGCCAGCGCGAGGAGGGAAACCCACGCCCCACTTTCGACGAAAGCTTCGGCGGCGGTGACCTGCGCGTCGTCGTCTCGCACCAGCAACCGCACCAGCACGTTGGTGTCAACCGCGCGCATGTTTTTCGCGCATGTGCTTGCGAATTCCTTCCTTCACACTGGTTGGGGTCTTCGGCTTCCGGTCACCGAACAAGGCTTCGTGTATGTCCGTCGAGGTATGCCGCCCAGCCCGGCGAACGACAACCTGATCGTTACTCTCATCCCATTCGAGGATGGAACCAGGGCCGACCCCAAGTTTCTTGCGCACTTCGGCGGGGACAGAAATCTGGCCTTGGGCCGTAATTTTCGATTGGGCGATTGGCATACGCGTACATTACCATGGTAATGTAATTTGAGTCAAGCCAGCTTCTTCAGCCCGGCCTGTTTCAGCACATTATTGAGTACGCCACCGAAAGTGAGGTGTTTCGGGACGGGCTTCGCGCGCTGATCGCGCGAGACCGCGCCGTCGAAAACTGGCTTCGCAAAGATGTAGCGGGTGCGTTCGACGCGCTGAAGGCAGATCCCTCGCGGGCGCTTGGCATCGATAAGGTGCGTGCCAAGCTTGCGTCCAAATACAGGAAGGCCGCCGCCAAGGCGTGAGCGCGTACGTCGTCGCTTTTTCGCCTGAGGCTCTAGAACAGCTCGAGGAGATCTTCGACTACATCGTCGCCAACGCGTCGGGGTCTTCTACGGCGGCCGCGACTACGAAGCGCTGCTTAGGTCCGGTTTCTAGCGGAGCTCTTTATTGCGACGCGCGTCCAAACTCAAAACGCCGGCTTGTCCTTCGCGGCCTGGTAGCTCGCCACCGCCTCGACGAGCAGCTCGCGGGCGCGGTCCGGGCCCTTCCAGCCGACGATCTTGACCCACTTGCCGCTTTCCAGGTCCTTGTAATGCTCGAAGAAGTGCCGGATCTGCGCCAGGCGCTCGGGCGCGATGTCGTCGGGCGAGCGCCAGTGCTTGTACCAGGGCAGGATCTTGTCGACCGGCACCGCCAGCAACTTCTGGTCGCCTCCGGCCTCGTCCTGCATGTCGAGCACGCCCAGCGGGCGGCAGCGCACCACCACCCCGGGCTGCAGCGCGAACGGCGTGATCACCAGCACGTCGATCGGGTCGCCGTCGTCGGAGAGCGTGTGCGGCACGTACCCGTAATTGCAGGGGTAATGCATCGCGGTGCCGATGAAGCGGTCCACGAAGAGCGCGCCGGAGTCCTTGTCGACCTCGTACTTGATCGGATCCGCGTTCATCGGGATCTCGATCACGACGTTGAAATCGTCGGGCACGGCCCGCCCGGAGTTGACTCGATCCAAGCCCATCGGCTGGAAACCTGCTTTGCTCGGCAATGGAAAGTGGATTGTACGAATTGCGGTCGATACGTTTGACCTATCGCGTAGCGTGGTCGCCGTGTCCGAGAAGCGTTATCCCGCGACACTAACCACTTCGACACTGGAACTGGGGCTGGGAACCGCGAAACCATCCTCGCG
>VBCK01000069.1 GCA_005882215.1 Betaproteobacteria bacterium
ACGGTGCTGGCGGCGATCTCCTTTTACACGGAGGACGTGCGCGCGACGATCGTGATCGGAGCGATGGTGCTGCTGTCCACGCTGGTCCGATTCTTTCAGGAGACGCGCTCGAACCGGGCAGCCGACCGGCTCAAGGAGATGGTCAGCACGACCGCGACGGTATTGCGGCGCGACCCGGCCGAGATCGCGGCCGAGGAGGCGCGCCGCTATTTTCAGGCAGTGCTGCGGCCCAAACCGCCGCGGCGGGTCGAGATACGGCTGAAGCGGCTCGTGCCGGGCGACGTCGTGCTGCTGTCAGCCGGCGACATGATCCCGGCCGACATCCGGCTGCTGTCCGCCAAGGACCTGTTCGTCAGCCAGTCGGCGATGACCGGCGAGTCGCTGCCGGTGGAGAAGTTCTCCGAGCACCGGGGTCCCCCGACCAACAATCCGTTGGAGCTCGACAACATCGCATTCATGGGTACGAACGTGGTGAGCGGCTCGGCCACCGGAGTGGTGGTCACGATCGCGAACCAGACGTATTTCGGTGCGCTCGCCCAGAAGGTCACCGCGGCCAGCCCGACCACCAACGCGTTCCAGACCGGCGTGAACAAGGTGAGCTGGCTGCTGATCCGCTTCATGATCGTGATGACACCGATCGTGCTGCTGATCAACGGTTTCACGAAGGGCAATACGCCCGGCGCCTGGACCGAGGCGTTCCTGTTCGCACTGTCGATCGCGGTGGGCCTCACGCCGGAAATGCTGCCGATGATCGTCACCTCGACCCTGGCCAAGGGCGCCGTGTACCTGTCGCGCCAGAAGGTGATCATCAAGCGCCTGGACGCGATCCAGAACTTCGGCGCGATGGACGTGCTGTGCACCGACAAGACGGGCACGCTGACCCAGGACAAGATCTTCCTGTCGCGCGCCTGCGGCGCGTTCGGCGAGGATTCCGACACGGTGCTCGAAATCGCGTACCTGAACAGCTACTACCAGACCGGCCTGAAGAACCTGCTCGATGTGGCGGTGCTCGAGCACGTCGAGGTGCAGCGGGAACTGGCGGTCTCCACCGCGTTTCGCAAGGTCGACGAGATTCCCTTCGACTTCACGCGCAGGCGCATGAGTGTCGTGGTGGCCGAGCAGGACCAGCATCACCTGTTGATCTGCAAAGGGGCGGTCGAGGAGATCCTGGCGGTGTGCACGCACGTGCAGCACGACGGAGTCAGCGAACCGATCACCGAAGGCACGCTGGCGAAGGTGCGCGAGCTGACCGCGGACTTGAACGAAGAGGGCCTGCGCGTGGTGGCGGTCGCGATCAAGCAGATGCCTCCGACGCGCGAGACCTACAGCCGGGCCGACGAGTGCGACCTGACGCTGGTCGGATACATCGCGTTCCTGGACCCGCCCAAGGAATCGTCGGCGCCGGCCCTGAAAGCGCTGGCCGAGCACGGGGTGGCGGTGAAGATTCTCACCGGCGACAACCACCTGGTGACGCGCAAGATATGCAAGGAAGTGGGTCTGCCGACCAGCGGGATCGTGCTGGGAGCGGACGTGGAAGCGATGAGCGACGAGGAACTCGCTCAGTCGGCCGAGCAGAACAACGTGTTCGCCCGGCTGACGCCGGCGCACAAGGAGCGCATCGTGAAGGCGCTGCGATCGCGCTCACACATCATCGGCTTCCTGGGAGACGGCATCAACGATGCGCCGGCGATCCGGGCCGCCGACATCGGCATATCGGTC
This sequence comes from Betaproteobacteria bacterium, assembly GCA_005882215.1. Taxonomy (GTDB): domain Bacteria; phylum Pseudomonadota; class Gammaproteobacteria; order Burkholderiales; family Burkholderiaceae_F; genus VBCK01. Next base: position 1,720 of record VBCK01000069.1, read on the forward strand.
GACAGCGCGGTGGACATCGCCAAGGAAGCGGCCGACATCATCTTGCTGGAAAAGAGCCTGCTGGTGCTGGAGCAGGGCGTGCGGGAAGGGCGGCGCACGTTCGCCAACATACTGAAATACATCAAGATGACCGCCAGTTCGAACTTCGGCAATGTCCTTTCGGTGCTGGTGGCGAGCGCCTTCCTGCCGTTCCTGCCGATGCTGCCGCTGCAGCTGCTGGTGCAGAACCTGCTGTACGACATCTCGCAGACTGCGATCCCGTTCGACAACGTCGATCCCGAGCTGGTCCAGTACCCGCAGCGCTGGCGGCCCGACGACATCGGCCGCTTCATGATCGTGTTCGGGCCCGTAAGCTCGGTGTTCGACATCTGCACCTTCGCGGTGATGTGGTTCGTGTTCGGTGCCACGACCGAAGCGCTGTCGCCGCTGTTCCAGGCTGGGTGGTTCATCGAGGGGCTGGCCACGCAGACGCTGATCGTCCACATGATTCGCACCCAGAAGCTGCCCTTCATCCAGAGCCGCCCGGCCTTGCCGCTGTTGCTGACGACGATCGCGATCGTCGCCTTCGGGATGCTGATCGCGGTCGGACCGCTGGCCCACGTGTTCAAATTCTCGCCGCTGCCGCTCGCCTATTTTCCATGGTGGATCGCGATGCTCGTCGGCTACATCATGCTGACCCAGGTGGTCAAGACCTGGTACCTGCGCCGCTTCGGCTGGCAGTGACGGCAGATCCTATTCGGTCTGCGCTGTCGCCTCGTAAGTCCAGCCTTCCGGCGCGCTGAGCCGGTCGGGCCGCGTTTTGCCCGGGGCGCCCGCCGAAGCGGCGGGGCTTGTGGACTCGAAGGGCCACGGCCCCGCGACAGCCAGCCGATCGGGCGCGTAGGTCGAAACCGCCTCGACGCGAGCCACGTCATGCGACGAACTGCTCGCCACAGCAATTCCGAGCAAGTCGCCGGTCGGAGTCGGGCGAGGCGTCAACGTGACCGTACCGACCAGCAATGCGCCTGCGGCGAACCCGGCCAGGCCGGTGAGCCCGATCAGGAAAGCGGATACTGCCCCGGACTGCGGTTGCAAAGCTTTGGATGGGACTTTCATCTGGCCAACTCCCGAAAAAGAGAATCTTCGAAAGAACCGGAACGTGATAGAGGATCCGGACCCCAGGACCGTCGGCGGGACTTCGCCCCGCGCGTCGGAGTTGGCGAGATAGTTGCAGAGGTCGCGCGGTCGGGCTAGTGACTTAAGACACTCGGAATCGGCGGAGCGGGCGCGCGTCATCGTCGGCTACTACCTGGACGCCGCCGGCGTCGCCCACGCCTTTCTCGCGGTGCCCGACAGGCGTCGCGAGGAGTGAGGGGCAGAGCGGGTCAATTCGAAGCGCGATCGAGCAGCGCGCGAATCACTCGCACTCGGGCAGGATCCAGGCACTCTTCGCGATCGGTCTCGGCGCACAGAGCCCCTCGAAAGCCCAGGTAGTCCGGCCCGAGCGCCGCCAGCGGCCGCACGTCGTCCTCGCGCAGCGAGCCCGCCAGGCCCACCAGCAGCCCCGCTGCGCGCGCCCGGTGCACGAAGTCGGCCAGCCAGTCCCGGTCGGTCCAATCGCGCAGGCCGCCCGCGTCCTTGTTCGCCGTATCGAGCATCACGCCGTGCCAGCCGGCCGCCGCCAGTTCGGCGGTGGCCTCGAGCGGCGGCGAGCGGTCCGCGAACAGCACCGCGATCAGCGGCACACCGGCCAGCGCGTGCGGCAGCGCTTGAAATCTTGACAGGTCGATCGGCTGATCGAACATGCCGATCTTGATGAAGTCCGCCCCGCAGTCGGCGTTGCGCCGCGCGGCGCGGCGCAGCCGCTCCGGATCCGGCGGCAGGTCGCCCACGGTGGCGCTGACCGGCCGCCGCCGCCCGACCGCGGCAACGATCGCGCGCAGCGTTTCGGGGTCAACCGCACCGAGGGTGCCATCGGACGGCTCCTTCGCATCGATCAGATCGGCTCCCGCCCGCAGCGCGAACAGCGCCTCCTCGGGCGAGCGCACGCTGGCCAGCATTCGCACCCTGGGTGATCGATTCATCGTGTCGGACCGCCACTGTCGCGGTGGGCGGCGATCGCCTCCATCAGCCAGCCCCAGGCCTGCAATTCCGACTCGCCCGCGGTCTTGTCGATCGCGATCTTCAGGTATTCGAGCTCGGCCTCGAGCTTGCCCGCGGGCAGTATCGACAGGCGGCTGACGAGTATGGCCGCTTCGATCACGGCGGCCTGAGCCCGGTTGAAACCCCGAAACGGCGCATGCGTCTCGCGGTGAACCGAGCGGCAGCGCAGCTGCGGACGCTGCGCGTGGTCGATGAACTCGGCGAGCTCGATCTCCTCGTGCGCCAGGCACGAAGCGAGCCGGACGCCGTCGACCCGCGTGGCAGGCACCAGCGGCCAATCGCGCCGACCCACGATGCAGCCGGCGAACACGCGCACGTCGTCGGTGCAGTTGATCACGGCCGCGCGCGACTGCAGCAGCAGGTCCAGCGTCAGCGAGGGTTTGAACGGCGCCAGCACCACCCAATCACCCTGCTGGCGCACGCCCAGTGGCGTGACCTGCGTGCGACCGGCGTCGCCGCGCACGGTGACGATCGTTTCGAAGATGTAGTTCACATCCGTCTCACTTGCGTTCGGCCCGCTTGCGGCGCGCTGCCAGCGTCGGCCCCGGTGCCCGGTGAACGAGCCGATCCTCGGGCGGCCGCTCGGTGGCGCAGCCCCAGTCGAGCTCCTCGTCCTGCGAGTAGCGCTTGCCCAGCTGCCAGGCGATCTGCGCGCGCGCCAGCTCTACACCGAGGTAGAACGCGTGCGCGCCGTCCTGCTCGACGTCCAGGCCCTGGTACAGCTCGTACGGGTCAGCAGCCACCGCCAGTCCGTCGCGATTGAAAACGTGGATGCCGCGCTCGCTCACCTGGATCCGGAAATTCGGATCGCGCACGTCGGCCGCCATTTGCGCGATCTCCTCGCTCGAGTAGGGAAACGGCCGCCGCGCGTGCACCGTGAGCAGCGCGTCGGTCAGATCGCGCGGCAGCGACTGCGACTGGCGCGCCGCATACATCATGCGCCTCGCCCAGTCGGCTTCGCGCACCGCGCGCCGGCAGTGCGGGCTGACCTCGGTCGTCAGGATCGCGTTCAACTTCAACTCGACGGCCACGCCCAGCAGCACGGCCGTGACGCCGCTGGAGTCGGCATCGGTGAGCTCAGTGACGTTGCCGGTGCCCATCAGGATCGGCACCTCGGGCTCGAGCTCGCGCAGGCTCCGATAGCGCAGCAGCGAAGCGGTGAAGCCGAACTGGATTGGCTCCAGGATCGGATCGGCCAGGAACGGCCGGCCGCGCCGGCGCACGAGTTCGATCGCGTGCCGCAGCGACGCCAGGTCGCCCGGCTCGGCCGGAATCAGCACCGGCGTGGAGTCGACCTGGTCCACGATGTCGATCGAGTCGGCTTTCAGGCTCAGCAGGTAATCGGCGCCGGCCCGCCCCGCGATCAGCAGGTCTTCGCGTTCCAGCGAGTCGACGCTGACGCGCAAGCCGGCCCCGCGCAGCGCGTGTACGGCCTCGGCCAGGTGCGGAAAGGGCGTTTCCGGCAGACAGCCCAGATCGATCACGTCGGCCCCGTCGTGCCGGTAGGCCTGCGCGCGCGCCACGATCTGCTCCAGGCTCAGGTGAGGGGCATCGACGATCTCGGCGAAGATCTGCACATCGTGCATCGACAGGTCAACGCCTTTGCGCTGACGGCCGAAGTGCTCCGGCAGATCGCGCAGCTCATCGGGGCCACGCTCGATCCGCAGCCCGAGCGCCTGGCCGAGCGCGTCCAGATCGCCCCGGCAGCGGCCCGGAACGATCACCCGGTCGGCGGCGTCGCCGCGCGGAAAATGCCGCCCGATGAAGTCGGCCGTCATCAGGCCGGCCACGTGGATTGGAAGGCGTACCACCTGATAGGTGAACGCTTCCGGTGCCAACGGTTCGAGCACGGCCCGCAGATTGCGCTCGGCCAGCGTGCCGGTCAAAAAAACGATGTGCTCCGGCATGCGCTCACACCCTTACGCCGGCCCAGGCCAGGCGGGGTCGCTCCTTGGTGTCCATCGCGGCAGTCGAAACGAGGCAACCGCCAGTGTAAAGAACCGGGCGCGCCGTGCCCAAAGCTCAGTAACATGGCGGGTTTGCACGGTCGCCGCCAGCCATCCCCGCCTCGATGCTCAACCTTCCTGCCGGAACTCTGCTGCTGCTGCTGGTCAACGTCGCCGTATTTGCGCTTCAGAACCTCGGCGGTGAGGACTTCCTGCTCGCGTACTTCGCGTTGTGGCCGCTCGCCACCGGTTTCGAGCCCTGGCAATTGCTGACGTACAGCTTTCTGCACGGCAACCTGGTGCACTTGCTGTTCAACATGCTGGCGCTAGCGATGTTCGGCGGCGATGTCGAACGGGTCTGGGGCCGCGACCGCTTCCTGACCTTTTACTTCGTCTGTGTGCTGTCGGCCGGCTTGACGCAGGTTCTGTTCACCTACTTGACCGGATCGCTGGCAGAAACGATCGGCGCCTCCGGCGGAGTATTCGGCGTGCTGCTGGCGTTCGGGATGATGTTCCCGCATCGCACGATCCTGCTGATCTTCCCGCCCATTCCGATGCCGGCCTGGCTGTTCGTGACGGTGTACGGCGCGCTAGAGCTCTGGTTCGGCGTCAAGGGGATCGAGCGCGACGTCGCCCACTTCGCCCACCTGGGCGGCATGCTGGGCGGCTACCTGATGATCCGCTACGGCCGGGCGCGTCGTCGTTAAGACGGCCGGCCGAGCGGTCCGCAGGGCTCTTTCTCACGCCGTCTTCGGCTTCCACAGTCCGAACACGGCACCGGTCGGATCACTGATGATGCTGAAGTGGCCGGCCCCCATCACTTCGGTGACGTCCTTCACGACCGTCGCCCCGAGCGACTTGGCCTTTTTGGTGGCGGCGGCGATATCGTCCACCAGCACGTACGCCAGCCACATCGGGGGCGCACCGGGCATCGGATGCTTCATGATGCCTCCTCCGATTCCGTCGCCGACACGGATCATCGTGTAGGTTTCGGTTCCCATTGGAACATCCTCCAGCTTCCAGTCGAACAGCTTGCCGTAGAACGTCTTCGCCTTGCCGACATCCGTGGTGTTGAGCTCCACATGCACGAAGGGGTTTGCCATGGCGGATCTCCAGTTGAAAGTCCCGGGCTGTCGATCGTACGCGCGCTATGTGTCGGCGCCGTGGCCCTTCGAGTCGGCATCCGGGGCGGAGTGCCACCCGCAGCGCGCGTGCAGTCCGGCTCGGAACTTCTCGCGCTCCTCGGGGGTCATTTTCTCCAGGCGTTCGGCCAGCCGGGCACGCCAGTGCAGGTGCGCGCCGGCCCTGGCGCCGCGGAAGCCGCCGAACAGCAGCCGGCACAGCAGCAGCAACCCGACCGCCTGCACGAAGCTGAGCGGGTGCCAGCCGAACAGGTCCGGCGCGAGCCAGTTCCACAGACCCATCACGGCCAGGCCGAACCCGGCCACAGCCAGAAGGATTAGCGCAACAACCTTCAAGCCCCATCGGAGGTGATTCGTCCTGATCATTCGTTTCCTTCCCACGGTTCGAATTCCCGGTAGATCTGCCGCAGCCGGTCCCGAAGGTGCCGGACCGCGTAGCGCTTCCGGGACAACAGCGTGTTGACGTTCAGCCCGGTTTGCGCCGCCAGCTCGCGAAAGCTCCTGCCTTCGAGCTCGTGCGCGATGAAGACGTCGCGCTGTTCGGCGGGCAGCTCTTCCAGCGCCGCGTCGAGTTCCTCCAGCAGCAGGCGGCGCGCGTACCGGGCCTGCGGCCCGGCCTGTGGCGACGGCAGCAATTCGTCAAGCGCCGCCAGCCCGTCCTCGCTGTCCGGATCGGCCGCGACCGGCACCGGCTCGAACGACCGGCGCCGGAACCGGTCGATGATCCGATTGCGTGCCACCTGAAACAGCCAGGCACCGACTTGCTCGATCGGCCGCAGCATCCTGACGGATTCGACCAGTTCGCTGAACACATCCTGCAGGATGTCTTCGGCGTCGCCCGGATCCGGCACGCGGCGCCGGATAAAGCTCCCAAGCCGCTTGCGCTCGCGAGCGATCACCTCGGCGATCTTCCTGTCCTGGTCAGTCATCACCCGATCCAGGGGCGGGGCCGCATCCATGACAGGGAAGACGTTCGGCGCGGCGAAATATTGTTAGGTGGGAAGTTAGGCACAAAAAATCATGGGGGACCCTCACCCCCGGCCCCTCTGCCTAAAGGGAGAGGGAAGGCTGATTGTCCTTCGTAGAAGGGCTGAAGGAAGGCCGGGCCGCTGCTCAGTCGCTGGCGTCGCAGACGAGCAGCGTCCGACCGTCGGTGCTCGTGCTCAGCTGTACCTTGATGTCGCCGTGGCGCTCGGTCGGAGTGGCCGGCCAGCGCAGGCCAGCGATCGATTCAAGCTTCATTCGTCCAGCTGCGCCGTGTCGGCCGAACCGATCGCCTGACCGGCGCACGGCGCCCAGGCGCCTGTCAGCAACGCGCCCGCTGCGGCGAGACAGCGCAGGCCAGCGATCGATTCAAGCTTCATTACGGGCCCCGAACGAGCGGCCCGGGTTCACCCCGGCTCGCCTAGCGAATCATACCGGCCGCGACCGTATCGAAATTCGCCGGATCGATCAGGATGAAGCTGCCGGTCGCCCGCAGCGACTCGTACGTATCGGCGGCCACCGGGTGCTGGGTCGAGATCGCGAGCTGCGCGATGCCGTTGGGCTCGACCGCATCGGCTCCGGCGCGCCATGCCAGCGTTTCGATGTCCAGGTGAGCGGTGATCTGCCGCACACGCGCCCTGGTTTCACGCGTGCCCTGGCGCATCAGGTACTCGCGGCGGGACTCGAGCGGACGCTGGCCCAGCCAGCAGACGATCACGTCGAACGCCGAGCGCGGCTCGGGAGCGCGGTCGTCGGCCCGGGCGATCAGGTCGCCGCGCGAGATGTCGATTTCGTCCGCAAGCTGCACCAGCACCGACTCTCCGGCCACCGCGTGCTCGAGATCGCGCTCGCCGATCCGGATCGCCGCGACGCGGCTGGTGCGACCGGACGGCAGCACCACGACCGCGTCGCCCACCGCCAGGGTGCCGCTTTCGACGCGCCCGGCGTAGCCGCGGAAATCCGACTGCGACGGCCGGCAGACCCACTGCACCGGCAGTCGCAGCGGCGCCTGTGCGTCGGCCTCGTGCGCGGGCGCCTGCTCGAGCAGCTCGATCAGCGTCGGACCCGCATGCCATGCGAGGCGCTCGTCGCGCTCGACCACGTTGGCTCCTTCCAGCGCCGAGATCGGAATGGTGTCGGTCCGCACGTGCAGTGAAGGGTGCTGCTCCAGCCAGGTGCGGAAATCCGACGCAATCGAGTCGAATGCGGCCTGCGAATATTCGACCAGATCCATCTTGTTGACGGCCACGATCATGTGCCGTACGCCGAGCAAGCCGACGATCGTCGCATGCCGGAGCGTCTGGGCCACGATTCCCTTGCGCGCGTCCACCAGCAGCACCGCCGCATCGGCGGCCGAGGCGGCGGTGACCATGTTGCGGGTGTACTGGACGTGCCCCGGGCTGTCGGCAATGATGAACTTGCGGCGGGCGGTGGCGAAATAGCGGTACGCCACGTCGATCGTGATGCCCTGTTCGCGCTCGGCCACCAGGCCGTCGGTCAACAGCGACAGGTCCAGGGCCGACAGCCCGCGCCGCTGCGCTTGCTTGTGCAGCGTCGCCAGCGTATCGCTCAGCAGCGCCTTGGTGTCGTACAGCAGGCGCCCTATCAGCGTGCTCTTACCGTCGTCGACGCTGCCGCAGGTCAGGAAGCGCAGCACGCCGCGGTCGTCGGCCGCGGCCCCGGTGGAATCGGGAAGCTCTTCCCGGTGCATCAGAAGTAGCCCTCGCGCTTGCGCTGCTCCATCGACGCCTCCGACGTCTGGTCATCCATCCGGGTGGCGCCGCGCTCCGTCAGCGTCGCATCGACGGTCTCGGCCACGATCTGCTCATAGGTCGTGGCGTCCGAGGCGACCGGGCAGGTGCAGGAGATGTCGCCCACGGTGCGGAATCGCACGCTCAGGCTCTCGACCGTCTCGTCCGGACGTGCGGGCGTCAGTTCGGTCACCGGAACGAGCGCGCCGCCCCGCCGTACGACCGGGCGCCGGTGCGCGAAGTACAGGCTCGGGACCTGGAGCTTTTCCTGCGCGATGTACTGCCACACGTCGAGCTCGGTCCAGTTGCTGATTGGAAACACCCGCATGTGCTCGCCGGGGGCCACGCGCGCGTTGTACAGGTTCCAGAGCTCGGGGCGCTGGTTCTTCGGATCCCACTGGCCCCAGCCGTCCCGAAAGCTGAACACGCGCTCCTTGGCGCGCGCCTTCTCCTCGTCGCGCCGGGCCCCGCCGATGCAGGCGTCGAACCCGAACTCGGCGATTGCATCCTGCAGCGTCACGGACTGGTGCTTGTTGCGCGACTCGTCGGGCGAGCGCAGAACGACGCGCCCGGAGGCGATCGACTGCTCGACGCCGCGCACGATCAGCCGTTCGCCCAGCTCGGCCGCGCGACGATCGCGAAACTCGATCACCTCCGGGAAATTGTGCCCGGTGTCGATGTGCATCAGCGGGAAAGGAAAACGCGCCGGCCGGAACGCCTTGGTCGCCAGCTGCAGCAGCACGATCGAATCCTTGCCGCCCGAGAACAGCAGCACGGGATTGGCCGACTGCCCGGCGACCTCGCGCAGGATGTGGATCGCCTCGGACTCCAGCCAGTCCAGGTGCGGCAGCGTTCGGGTCCGGATAGCGGCTGGCGTCATGCGCTCACGCGGATCGGGATCGCCGCCGGTCGCTGCACGTGAAGCCCGCATTCCTTGTTTTCCGCGTTTTCCCACCACCAGCGTCCGGCGCGCACATCTTCACCCACCGCGATCGCCCGCGTGCAGGGCGCGCAGCCAATACTCGGATAGTGCCGGTCGTGCAGTGCATTGTAGGGCACGCTGCCTTCCCGGATGTACTCCCAAACCTGCGGTTCGGTCCAGTCGTGCAGCGGGTTGAACTTCTCGACACCGAACGCCTGGTCCCGGCTGCGCGCGTTCAACTGCGCGCGCGACACACCCTGCTGGGCCCGCAGACCTGTGACCCAGGTCCGCCGGCCGGACAAGGCGCGCGTCAAAGGTTCGACCTTGCGCACCCCGCAGCAGGCCTTGCGGTTCTCGATCGACTGATAAAAGCCGTTGATGCCGCGCTCGCGCACGAGCGCCTGCAGCGCTGCCGAGTCCGGGTGGAAGGTCTCGTAGCAGCGTCCATAAACCTGGTCGACCTGGTGCATCAGCGCGTAGGTTTCCTCCGGCAGCCGACCGGTATCGAGCGTGAAGATGTCGATCCCGATGTGATGGCGTCGAATCAGATCCAGCACCACCATGTCCTCGGCGCCGAAGCTGGTCGAGAAGGCCGCCGGCGGCAGCCCGGCAGCCTCGCGCAGCAGGGCCAGGGCGGATTCGACGTGCACACTCATGACAGCCGACGCGAGGCTGGATCGATGCGGCGGAACGCGGGCAGCGCGGGGTCGACCGACCCCTGGTACGAATCGGTGAAGTCCGACAGCGATGCCACCGCCTCCTCGATATTGCGGTCGGCGCGCAGTGCGAAACTGTCGAACCCCACGCGCTTCATGAAAAAGAGCTGGTCGCGCAGCACGTCGCCGATGGCTCGCAACTCGCCGCGCCAGCCATGGCGGTTGCGCAACAGCGCCGCCGTCGAATAGCCGCGGCCGTCCCCGAATACCGGGAACTGCACGGCGATCAGTTCAATCGCGCCGAATAGCGCCACGGCCTGAGCCGGTTCGTCGGTCGGTGACAGCCAGACGCCCGCCGGAGCCGCGGCGGGCAGGCGCTCGCGCTGCGCCAGGGCCGTAGCCACGGGAATCAGAGCGGACGGCTCGCCGCTCCAGGCCGCGCCGTCCTCGAACAGCGTCCACGCATCCTCGACGATGCGTGCGCGGCCGTCGAGCAGCCGGATGATCCGGCGCTCAGGCATGCTCGAGGCTCTCGGATTCGGCCGGGGCCACGCCCGGGATCGTGTAAGCGGCGGTCTTGAACGGCGCCAGTCCCACGCGTGTCAGCGTTTCGACGAAGCGCTCCTCCGGCTGGCGCAGCCCGACGTACTGGTCGAGTATCGCGGCGATCACGCTGGGCACTTGCTCGGCCGAAAACGACGGACCGATCACGCTGCCCACGCGCGTGGAGCCCGGATCGGGCCCGACGTCGCCGCCCAGCGTTATCTGATAGAACTCGGCCCCCTTCTTGTCGACACCCAGAATCCCGATGTTGCCGACGTGGTGGTGCCCGCACGAATTGATGCAGCCGGACATGTTCAGTGTCAGATCACCCAGATCGTCCACGTAGTCGGCGTCGTCGAAGCGTTCCTGGATCGCCTGTGCAATCGGCAGCGACTTGGCGTTGGCGAGCGAGCAGAAGTCGCCGCCCGGGCAGCACACGATGTCGGTCAGAAGACCGATGTTCGGCGTCGCCAGCCCCAGCGCGCGCAGCTCGTTCCACAGTGCGAACAGCTCGGATTGGGCGACGTCGGCCAGCACCAGGTTCTGCTCGTGCGTCACACGCAGCTCCGCGAAACTGAAGCGCTCGGCCAGATCCGCCACTGCATCCATCCGATCGGCATCCAGATCGCCCGGCGCCGTCCCGGAACGCTTCAGCGACAAGGTCACTGCCGCGTGACCCGGTACGCGGTGCGCGCTGACGTTGCGCGCGTGCCAGCGCGCAAAGCCCGGATGAGTCGCCAGCTGCTCGCGCAGCTGCTGCGAATCGGCCGGCAGCTCCCGGTAGGGCGGCGCCTCGAAGCCGGCCGCGATCCGGGCCAGCTCCGCCTCGGTGGCGGTGGCCGCTCCGCCTTCCAATTGCGCGAATTCGGTGTCGACTTCGCGCGTGAATTGCTCGACGCCGAGCGCGCGCACCAGGATCTTGATGCGCGCCTTGAACAGGTTGTCGCGGCGCCCGTAGCGGTTGTACAGGCGCAGGATCGCCTCGCAGTACGACAGCACGTGCTGCCACGGCAGATCGCGCCGGATGATCGTGCCGACCACCGGGGTGCGCCCCATGCCGCCGCCGGCCAGCACGTCCACGACCACCGCACCCGCGCCGTCGCGCTTAAGGTACAAGCCGATGTCGTGCATCGCGGTGGCCGCGCGATCGACGTCGCGTGCTCCGGTCAGCGCGATCTTGAACTTGCGCGGCAGGTAGGAAAATTCCGGGTGAAAGGTGCTCCACTGGCGCACCAGCTCGCAGTACGGGCGCGGGTCGACCTGCTCGTCCGGCGCGACCCCGGCCAGCGGATCGGTCGTGATGTTGCGCACGGCGTTACCGGAAGTCTGGATCGCGTGCATCTCCACCGTCGCCAGCGCCTGCAGGATGTCCGGCGAGTCTTCCAGTCGCGGCCAGTTGAACTGAATGTTCTGCCGCGTCGTGAAGTGGCCGTAGCCGCGGTCCCAGGTTCGCGCCACGTGCGCCAGCATCCGCATCTGGCGTGCCGACAGCAAGCCGTACGGAATCGCCAGCCGCAGCATCGGCGCGTGGCGCTGGAGGTAAAGGCCATTTCGCAGCCGCAGCGGGCGAAATTCATCGTCCGTCAGTTCGCCCCGCAGGTAGCGCGCCACCTGGTCGCGATACTGCGCGACCCGTTCGTCCACCATCCGTTGATCGAATTCGGTGTAGCGGTACATCGTCACACCAGCACCAGTCGGGTTCCGATCAGCGTCAACATCGCTGCCAGAAGAACGCGCAATGCCCGCTCGGGCAGGCGGTCGGCCAGCAGCGCTCCGAGCCAGATCGCCGGCACCGAACCGATCAGCAGAGCGCCCAGCACCGGCCAGTTCACGGTGCCCAGCGCCACGTGGCCCAGTCCGGCCACCAGCGTGAGCGGAATCGCGTGCGCAATGTCGACCGCGACCAGGCGCTTGGCGGTCAAGGTCGGGTACAGGTACAGCAGCGCGACCACGCCGATCACACCGGCGCCGACCGATGTCAGCGTCACCATCACCCCGATCACGAGGCCGACCGCCACGGTGGGCAGCGGCCGAACCAGGTTCGCGACGTCGGCCCGCGCGCTGTCCGGCTGCGGAGCGAAGCGGCGGCCAAGGGTCTGGATCTGGGAGCGGAACAAAAGGCCCGCGGCCGTCAGCAACAGGGCCGCAGCGAGCGCCGGGCGCACGAACGCTCCGAACTGGGCCGCCTCCGGGTGCCAGCCTTGCAGTGCCGCGATCGTGCCGAGTGCCGCCGGAACCGACCCCAGCGTGAGCCATCCGGTGATCGACCACTGCACGTTGCCGCGCCGCCAATGTGTGACGGCCCCGCTCAATTTCGTGATCGACGCGAACAGCAGGTCCGTGCCGACCGCGACCTGGGCGGGCAGCCCGAAGACGAGGGTGAGCAGCGGGGTCATCAACGAACCGCCACCGACCCCGGTTGCACCGACCACGGTGCCCACCAGCGCACCGCCTACGATGTATTCGAACAGCACGGACGCTCCGACCTGCGTTGGATAGTCCACGAAGCCTATTGGCTCGCGCCAGCCCTGTGAACAATCGGATCGCAATGTCCATATGCGGGCGCGGCATGACGGAGGTGCGCTGTCCCCGGGGTGCGGTTGATTTACGGCCCGCCGCACCCATCTGGCGGGAATGGAAGATGCGCACGGGGTCGCTGCCGGCGGGACCCACACGGACGACCGCGTTGCCCTGGACGCCTACTCGCGGACGGTGGTCGATGCCGTAGCGAGCCTCGGTCCGGCCGTAGGCGCGATCTCGGTGCGCCGGCGGCTGGCCGACCGCACCGGCAGGAAGCACGACGTCTCCGGCGCGGGCTCCGGATTTGCGTTCACGCCGGACGGATTCGTGCTGACCAACAGCCACGTGGTGCATGGAGCCAGTGTGGTGCATGTGGTCTTTCCCGATGGCTCGGAGTTCGACGCCGATCCGATCGGCGACGACCCGACCACGGACCTGGCCGTGGTGCGGGTTGGCGGCAGCGGCCTGGCGGTGGCCCGTCTGGGCCGCTCGGCCACGCTGCGGGTCGGGCAACTGGCCATCGCGATCGGCAACCCCTACGGATTCGAAAACACGGTGACGGCGGGCGTGATCTCGGCACTGGGCCGCTCGCTGCCCGCGCGTGACGGCAACCTGATCGAAGATCTGATCCAGACGGATGCGGCGCTGAACCCGGGCAACTCGGGCGGACCGCTGGTGAATTCGGCTTCCGAGGTGATCGGCGTGAACACCGCGATCATCCCGGGCGCGCAGGGGCTGTGTTTCGCGGTCGGCGTCGATACGGCGCGCTGGGTGGTCACGCAACTGCTGGCCCACGGGCGCGTACGGCGCGCCTTCATCGGGCTCACCGGCGTGACCGCCGCGTTACCGCGCCTGCTTCAGCGCGCCATCGGAGTGGAGCAGGCCAACGGCGTGCGCGTCGGGGACGTGGCGCCCGACAGCCCGGCGCTGACCGCCGGCATCGAGCCGGGCGATTGGATCATCGGCCTGGACGGGGTCGCCGTTTCATCGATCGGCGAGTTGCGCCGCCAGCTCGACCACACGCGGATCGGCCGGCTGTGCGCGGTTCGGGTGGTGCGCGGCGGCAAACTGCTGCATGCGGTGATTACGCCGCGGGAACAACGATAGGCGCCCAAGGCAAACCGGGCCTTTGGCGTGATCTTTTCGATCGATGCGGGCTTGCCGCCGCCGAAGTAGGTTCTGGGCGGCGTCACGCACCGACGTGGGTAGACTCGCGCGATCAGATCAGACTGGAGAGGACGATGAACTTGCTTAGATCTGCAGCCCTGATGGTCGCGCTTGGCCTACCCAGCCTTGCGTTCGCAGGCGGCGAGTCCGTGAATATCACCTCGCCGTCCGACGGTGCCAAGGTCCAGGTGAGTGGAACCCAGGTCGTTTACGACGCCGCGCTCGGACCGAACGGCGACCACGCCGTGGTGACCGTCGACGGCACGGAGGCCGCGGTGCTGAACGCACTGAAGGGCAGCTACACGCTGAACAAGCTCTCGCTCGGCGATCACACCGTGTGCATCAAGGTGGTCGACAAAGAGCGGGCGCCGACCGGGGCCGAAAAATGCATCAAGGTGACGGCGGCCCATCCGGGCATGCACACATATTGATCGACTGCGCGACTGTTCGCGCGACGAACTCCAGCATTCCTGGCAGCTCCGACAGCACGGGCAGCACGCGGACCGCCACCTGAGGGTGTCGGGCACTGAACGTGGCGAGGATCGGCGGTAAATCGTTTTCGATGTGGCCCGCCGCGGCCCAGAACACCGGTACGACGTGAACGCGCCGGGCTCCCTCGGCGGCCGCCGCCTCGAGCGCTTCGAGCAGCGTTGGAGTCTGCAGTTCGAGAAACGCGGTGCGCACACTGGCGTCGCCGGCGTGGGTACGCATTGCCTGCGCGAGCGCGGAAAGCGATGCCGACCAGCGTGCGTCGCGCGCTCCGTGAGCGAACAGGACCAGCGCCTCGCCGGCGGCGGCGCTCATGGCGTATCCGGTCGCCGGCGCGGCACCGAGTGCTCCCAATCGGCGAGCAGGGCTCGAAGCGCGGCGATGAACGCCAGCGGCTGGTCCAGCATCAGGTGGTGGTGCGCCTGAGGAATTTCGACCAGCGGGGAGTTCCGGTTGAGCAGCTCGTACATGTATTCGCCCGTCTCGGGCGGAACGATGGCGCTGAACTCGCCCCGCATCAAGGCAACGCGACAGCGCACATCGGCAAGATAATCGCGCGGTGACCTGGGAGAGGCCCGCAGGAACACGCTCGGATCGAACTTCCAGGTCCACCCGTGCTCGGTTCGACGCAGCGAGTGCAGGGCGATGTGGTCGAGGATGAAGCCATGCTCGCAGGGCTGCTCCGGGATGAGCCTGAAGTGAGCCATGGCGGTCTGAAGGTCGGGATACGTCTTCGGGGCGCGAAAGGTCCTGCCGCCTTTGCCTGCATCACTTTCCGGATCCTGTTTCCTGACCGGCGCATCGACGATGATCGCTCCGGCGAGCCGGTCGCCGTAGATTGCGGCGGCCGCGATGCTGACCAGGCCTCCCATGCTGTGGCCGACCAGAACCGGTGGCCTGCCGTTCGCGGCGTCGTCGCTCACTGCGATCACTTCGTCGGCCCACGCCTGTACCGGGTAAGTATCCCGACGGCCGCTGTCGCCGTGACCGGAAAGATCCGGTGCGATGACGCAGTAGTGGCGCGACAGCTGTGGTGCGAGGACGCTCCACCACATGGCATGGGCGGCGCCGCCGTGCACCAGGACCAGCGGTGGCTTTTCGGGCTCGCCCCACACCAGGTAGTTGATCGGGCACCCCGTCACCGTCAGCGTGCGCTGCTGGAACGGCGAGGAGATGGCGTCGGTGAACCATTGCGGGGGAGCGTTTTCCAAGATCAAGGGCTCGCTATTCTTAAAGTGCATCGATCGGCACGAAGCGGCACCGTGTCCACGATTCTGGCCACAGCATGGAGCTGAATTGTCGCATCGCGTCAGGCACTTACTGACACGTGAATTTGCCGGTTGCCACGGGAACGGAGACTATGATGGAGTTTATCGATTGGCCAGGCATATGGGCGGCCGGGAGAGGATGAGGGAGATCGAGCATGGCATCGGTGAACAAGGTGATTCTGATCGGCAATCTCGGGCGTGATCCGGAGACCCGGTACAGCCCCGACGGGGCGGCGATCACGAACGTGTCGGTCGCGACCACTTCGCAGTGGAAGGACAAGAACACCGGGGAAAAGCGCGAGGAAACCGAGTGGCATCGGGTCGCGTTCTTCGGGCGCCTGGCCGAGATCGCCGGCGAGTACCTGAAGAAGGGCTCGCCCGTCTACATCGAGGGCCGCCTGCGCACCCGCAAATGGCAGGACAAGGACGGGCAGGATCGCTACACGACCGAAATCGTGGCCGACGTGATGCAGATGCTCGGCTCGCGCCAGGGCGCCGGCGCGCCGACCGACGACGAGCCCCGCGCTCCGCGCGCCGCATCCAAACCGGCCGCGGCCAAGACCGCCAAGGAACCGGCGGGAGGAGCCGGCGGGGTTGCCGACATGGACGACGATATTCCTTTCTGAAATAGACCTCTCTTAGAACGCATACAGCCCGGTCGGTGCTCGGCGGCCGGGCTTTTTCTTGTTTGCACACGGTATGCCAGAGGCGAAATACAACACGCCGGACGGAGTCCTTGCCGAAGCCCAGTCGTTGGCTGCTCTGCCCGCGGGCGCGGTCGAATCGAGACTGGAGATACTTCGGTCGCGCTATCGCGAGGCGCCATTGCTGTTCACACCGGAGGCCCTCCAGCTTTTGCGCCAGGCCGGGGAACGCGCGAAGCAGGCTCGCGCCGGTGCCTGCGAGGAACGCGCGCTGGCGACGCTGAAGGAAGTATTCGGGTATCCGAAGTTTCGGGCGGGGCAACTGGAGATCATCCGCGCGGCCATGACGGGGCGGGATTGCCTCGGGGTGATGCCGACGGGGGCCGGAAAGTCGGTGACGTATCAGATTCCGGCACGTCTGATGGGCGGGTTGACGCTGGTCGTGTCGCCGCTGATTTCGCTGATGAAGGACCAGGTCGATGCGATGGGCGAAGTCGGGATGCGCGCGACGTTCCTGAACTCATCCCTCGAACCGGCCGAGCGGTCGCGGCGCGAGGCGCGGCTGCGGGCGGGCGAGCTCGAGCTGCTCTACGCCGCTCCAGAGGGAATCGACGCGTCGGTCGGTCGCCTGCTGGACTCGCTCGACCTGAGGCTGGTTGCGGTTGACGAGGCGCACTGCATCAGCGAATGGGGGCACGACTTTCGCCCGTCCTACCGCAACCTGGCAGGTCTGAAACAACGCTTCAGAGGAATCACCGTCCTTGCCCTGACCGCGACCGCAACGCCTCACGTGAAGAACGACATCATCGAGCAGCTCGCGTTGAAGGACCCGCTGGAGGTTCGCGGCTCGTTCTTCCGATCCAATCTCAAACTGTTCGCTGTAAAGAAAGGGCAAGGCGACGGCGTGCGCGACATGATCCTGCGCTTCGTGCGCGAACGACGCGGCGAGTCGGGGATCGTCTATTGCCTGTCGCGCAAGGCGGCTGAGTCGACCGCCGATTTCCTCGAGCGAAAAGGCATCCGCGCGGCGGCCTACCACGCGGGGATCACATCGGAGCAGCGCGCAAGGACCCAGGATCGGTTCAGCCGGGACGAACTCGATGTCGTCTGCGCCACAATCGCGTTCGGCATGGGGATCGACAAGTCCAACGTCCGCTTCGTGCTCCACCGCGACATGCCGCGCTCGATCGAGGGCTACTACCAGGAAATCGGTCGCGCCGGGCGCGACGGCGCTCCCGCGGACTGCGTCCTTTTCTACTCGTGGGCCGACGTGATGTCGCACGACCGCCTGCTCGAGAACTCCGAGGTGCAGGACCCCGAGGTTGCCCATCAACAGCGCCGTGCCGTGCGCCGCATGTTCGATCTCGCCGACGACCCCACCTGCCTGTGGCGCCGCCTCGCCGGCCATTTCGCTGAAGCCATCGAGGCCTGCAGCGAGTCGTGTGGAAACTGCCTGGGGCGCGACATCGCCGGGGAAGCGCGCCATGCGGGCGGCTCGCCCGGGAAGAGGGAGCGGCAGAAGCAGCGCCTGGCCCCGGAAGGCTCGCCGCGGCCGCGGGACGGCTTTGATACGGAGCCTTACGAACCGGATGGCGATACGCGGCAGCGGACCGAGCCGGTCCGCGACGATCGCCTGTTCGAGCGGTTGCGCGCGCTGCGGAAGAAGCTGGCAGACGAACGAAACGTGCCGGCGTTCGTCGTCTTCAGCGACCGGGCCCTGCAGGACATGGCGGCCCGGAGGCCGCAGACGCGAGCCGAGTTCCTCGATGTGTACGGCGTGGGGCAGAAGAAGCTCGAGGAATACGGGGACTTCTTTATCGCGGAGATCCTTCGAGAACCTTGAGCTTGGGCCCGTGCAGAACCGATCCCTCAAAGCGCGGGTTTAGCCACCATCATGTAGTAGACCAACAGCATGGCTGTAAAGGCCGGGAAGCCCAGGCATTCCCAACGGCGCGCGTAACGCGCGTACAGCGGCGGCAACGCCGAGGCGTTTTGCAGCGCCTGCCGTGCTATTGCCGCCATTCGCAACTGGAGCCAGACGACCGGCAGCCAGCACGCGCCGGCCAACCCGAAAAGAAAGAGGGACCACGCGATCCAGGGCGTGGCGATCGGCCAGCCGCCCCAGTGCGCCAGCCATAGCCCGGTGAGCAGTTGGGTGACGGC
>VBCK01000070.1 GCA_005882215.1 Betaproteobacteria bacterium
AATCGCCGGAAGCCTCCGCATATGCGGCGAGACTCTCGTGCGTGCTGGGTTCCGGGGAAAATTGTGCGACCAGCGCACCAGGCGCGAGCGCGGCCAGGTCAACTGCGCGCGGCATGTGCAGGGCCCGGGGTGCGCACCAGCAGTGTCTGCCGCGACAAGGCCACCAGCGTTCCGGCGGCGTCGCGAAAGCGCGTTTCGATGACGACGAATTCGAGTTCCCCTTCCTTCTTTTGAAAGATATCGGAGACCGTGCGCACCACCGTAAGGGTCGCGCCGACCCGCAACGGCGCGAGGTATTCGAACTCCTGCTTGGCATGCAGCATCCGCCGCAGATCAATCCCAAGTGCGTCGACAATCCGCCGCGAGCTGCCCCCGACGCCTTCAATCACCTTCAGATAGGTCGGAGGGACCGGATCGGATTCTGCGCGAAGGTGGTGCTCGCCGATAGCGCAGGCGAAGCGGGCCAGAGCGTCCGTGCCGATGGTCACCGAGAACTCCGGTAACGTGGTGCCGATCTTCCTCCTGTCCAGGCTCACGCGGCCTCCGGGCGAGAGACCTGCCCGCACAAAGTCGGCAGGCATGGCGGCAACCGGAACAACTCGCGATCGCGAGAGGCTGCCAGCGCCGCCCCGGCAGCAAGCTCCGAAAAACCGTGCTGGCGCAGGAAGTTGAATGGCCCGCCTGTGTAGGACGGGTGCACTCCGGCGAGCACTGCGGCTACGTCGGCCAGGGCGAGGTCGTCAATGCCACCGCCGCTCCAAATGTCCGCGGCCGCCAACGCGACTGCCAAAGCCTGTTCGTCTTCGCCGCAGCCGGCAGCTCTCGCCGCCGCCTGGGCGGCATGCAGCGCAGGCAGCAACGGGCGCTTGCCCCGTGTCAACAAAACGCTGGCGCGCAGCCAGCGCGCCAGCAGGACACCAGCGTCACGCGCTTGTGGATCGTCGAACGGAAGGAACACCTCGAGCCCCATTCCATGCTCTGATGAATCTGCCAGCCAGACCCCGGCACGAGCGCCGCATGCCGCAATTGCCTGCGCCGCGTCGCCCGCCACTCCGGCAAGCCAAGCCACTCCGATGCCCCGCTCTGCCCGCCTCGGCGGCATCACCACGACAATGTCCCGGTCCGTGAGCTCGCTGGCGGTGGTCAGGGGTGCCTTGCCCAGCCCGAGCTGACGCTCCAGGTCGGCCCCCTTGGGTCCGACCACAGCGACCCGGGTGGCACTGGCATCGAGCTCCAGCGGCGACTGCTTCGCCGCGCGCTGCCGCTCAAGAAACAGCGTGCGCACCAGGTTGCCCGCCACGGGATTCTGGATCAGCCGCACGAAGCAACTCATTTCCCAATTGCAAGCCTCGTCCATCGGAAGATCCCAACCATCCACCACGCAGTCCACGATCGCGCGGTAGGCGGGATAGCGACTCAGCAGCGCCTCGCCCAGGCCAAACTCGGCGGCAATCCGCGCGTGGGCGTCCGTGGCCGAAAAGTCGAATGGATCGCACTCGAAATGCGCACGGGGTCGGTCCCACGGAGCAGATCTTGGCTGAAGAACGAGGGCACGCGCACGCGCGATCGCGGCGTCAAGCAGATTTTCCGGAGCGACGACCTGATCCACCAGACCGCAGGCGAGCGCCCGAGCCGGTGTCAGCGGCTCACCGGCGAGTAGCATCTCCAGGCCAAGGCGCGCTCCTATCAGGCGCGGCAGCCGCTGGGTACCTCCTGCCCCGGGCAGCAGGCCGAGCTTTATTTCGGGCAGCCCCAGAGCGAGATTCTCCTGGTCCGCCACAAGGCGCGCGTGGCAGGCCAGACAGACTTCGAGTCCACCACCGAGCGCCAGGCCATTGATCGCCGCGACGAAGGGCTTGGCGCTGAGTTCCAGACGACGGAACAGGCGCCCGAGACGTCCGCACAGTGCGTCGAGCTGCTCGTGGCCATCCGTCCGAGCGCGCTCGGTGAAGGTCCGGATCATGTCGAGGTCGGCGCCGGCCAGGAAAGCCTGTTTGGCCGAAGTCAGCACGACGGCACGGACCGCTTCATCGCTCTCCACGCGCCGGAGCAGATGCTCCAGCGAATCCATCATGTCGACAGAGAAGACGTTCATTGTGCGCCCAGGCATGTCGATCCTGGCAATCAAGACGCCGTATTCGGTCAGATCGCTCCTTATGTTCTGATTCATGGCGGCTGCAAGAACCGGGGCGGAAGGCTACAGATACTTCTTGAAGTCGGGTTTGCGCTTTTCGTTGAATGCTCGCACGCCTTCCTTGGACTCATCACTCATGTAATAGTGTTTGACCGCTTGCACACCCATGAAGCTGATGCCCCGGATGTTCTCGCTATCGGCGTTGAACGAGCGCTTTGCGATGGCAATCGCCGTCGGGCTCAGCTCGTTGATCTCAGCCACCCAGGTCTCAACTTCGGAGTCCAGTTGGTCGTGCGGAACGACTTTGTTCACAAGGCCCATTTCGTAGGCCTGCGCAGCCGTGTAGCGACGGCACAGGAACCAGATTTCACGCGCCCGCTTCTCGCCCACGTGACGCGCCAGGAGCGCCGTACCCCAGCCCGGATCCACCGACCCGACTTTGGGTCCGACCTGACCGAAGATCGCCTTTTCCGACGCGATCGTAAGATCGCAGAGCGTCGCAAACACGTTGCCGCCGCCGATCGCAAAGCCCTGCACGCGCGCGATCGAAACCTTCCGCAAGTCGCGAATCGCCGTCTGCAGCTCTTCGATCGGCAGGCCGACGGTGCCGCGCGGACCATACAGCCCGTCCTCCGAGAGGTGGGACTTCTGATCGCCGCCCGTACAGAACGCCTTTTCGCCCGCTCCCGTCAGGACGACCGCATTCACCGACCTCTCTTCGTTCGCCCGAACGAATGCCTCGATCAGCTCCTCGCAGGTCTGAACACGAAATGCGTTGTAGACCTCGGGACGATTGATCGTGATTCGAACGGCGTTGGTGCCGACTTCGTACAGAATATCTTTGTAAGTGCCGGGCATGATTTCCTCGCTTCGATGTTTCGGGGAAAGTGCGTGTGAATGCCAGACCGCCGGCTCAGCCGTGCATCGTCAGGCCGCCGGAGACGCTGATCGTCTGTCCGGTCATGAAAGCCGCGTCCTCGCTCGCCAGGAAAGCAACCAGGCCCGGGTAGTCCTCCGGCTCCCCGATTCTGCCCAAGGGGACTGCTCGAATCAGCGCATCGCGAATCTTCTGTCCCTGCTCGCCCGCTCCTGCGAATGCATCCATCGCCGGGGTGTTGGTCG
Organism: Betaproteobacteria bacterium; assembly: GCA_005882215.1. GTDB lineage: Bacteria > Pseudomonadota > Gammaproteobacteria > Burkholderiales > Burkholderiaceae_F > VBCK01. Next base: position 3,257 of record VBCK01000070.1, read on the forward strand.
GGCCGGGGCAGACACAATTCAACAGCACGTTATCGCGCGACACTTCCCGCGCAAGCGCTTTCGCGAAGGCGATCGTGGCCCCCTTGCAACCGGAGTAGACGACCTCGCCCGATGAACCGACCCGGCCCGCATCCGAAGAAATGAAGATGACGCGGCCGGCGCGGCGTTTCGTCATTCCCGGAATCACGGCGTGGGTCAGATGGATCGGGCCCAAGTAATTGATATCCACGACCTTCTTCCAGAATTCCGGTGTCGTCTTTAAAAAGGGCATGGGTGTGTCCCAGCCCGCGTTACCGCACGACGAGCTCCTTTCGATTCCGCTATTGAAGTTCAACTGAAGAAATCCGGCTTATGCGCTTCGCTGAGCTTTGCTTTTCGCGCTCGCGGCCTGACTGTGTTCCCGAATCACCTTCCAGTCAGCATCACTGAGATTGCTCAGCGAGGCGAACGTCGAGGGGGCCGCCAGATGATGGCCGCCATCGATCGCGATTGTTTCCCCGGTTATGTAATCGCACCCGTCCGATTGGAGAAGCAGAATAAGATTGCCCAGCTCCTCGATCTGCCCGAAACGCTTCATGGGCACCCCGTCGGCCTGGGTTGCCCCAGCCGAGCTTTCGAGCGTCGGGTTCAACATCTGCCACGCGTATTCGGTCGGAAACGGCCCGGGTGCGACCGCGTTCACTCGGATGCCGTACTGTGCCCACTCGACGGCGAGCGACTTCGTCATGGCGTCGATGGCCGCCTTCGACATTGCCGACGGAACTACGTAAGGGGAGCCCGTCCACACCCAGGTCACCAGCATAGAAACGATAGATCCCTTCCTCCCATCCTTGATCCAGCGACGGCCGCAGGCCAGCGTCGTGAAAAAGGCGCCATCCATCACGGTGGAGGCTATAGCCTCGTAGGCGCGTGGGCTCAGGTCCTTCGTAGGGGCGATGAAATTCGCTGCGGCGTTGTTGATAAGGCCAGTGAGGGGACCGAACTTCTCCCATATCTCGGCCACCGCCGCATCGACCTGGTCGAACTGCCGAACGTCCACGGGCTGGACGTGCGCGACACGACCGCGCGCCGCGTTGATCTCTTCTGCCGCTGCGTTCAGGATTTCCCGACGGCGCCCCCATAAGTGCACCTCGGAGCCATGCTCCGCCAGGTGCTTGGCGATACCCTTGCCCAGTCCGGTGCCACCCCCTGTTATCAGAACGCGCTTGCCTGCGAGCGATGCCTTATCGAAGAGCACGGTTTCACCTCGGTCAAGGTCTCATTACAAGAGCACCAGGGTCGGGACTGGCCGCGCTTGGGCGTGAGCAGCGCGGATTATAATATGCCAGCATATTAATGCGGTGGGCGAAACATCGCAAGCAAATTTCTAATCTGTCTTGCGCTGCTGGCGATGGAGCGCACCGCCGGCGCCCTCCCCGCACCGGGGCTTCAAACGGTCGCAGCAGGATGTCCGGAGCTGAACGATTGGCAGCCCCGGACCTGGACATCATCTAGCTCAAGCAGCGAGTCTTCGCTCAGACTCGAACCAATCGGGCCAACCGGCGCGACGGTTCTGTGCCTTGGCCAGTTCCTTCTCGGCGGCTGAGGCGAACTGCAAATCCCACCGCTTGAGCGCCGGCTGGATGATCGCCTTGAACCAAAGCTGAGGAATCAGCGCTGCAAAAAAACAGACAAATACGCTCGGCATCGGTATCGCCTCGCGATGCGGCGTGAGAGTGTAATACGGTGTGTACGAGTTGAGGTGATGGTCGGCGTGGTTAGTGATTTCGAACGCCGACAGCCGGGACAGAGGCCGGAGGTGATTCCAAACGTGACGCCTGTCAATCGGGGTGCCCTTCACGCGTATTTGTCCGTAATGCTGAAAGTAATTGAAGGTTTCGATCCAGAACCGGGCCACGATCATGGCTCCGAGCGCGATTCCTACCGCCGACCAACCGCCGATTTCGTAGACGAGCGCCTGGAAGACCGTCTGGGCAAAAATAGCCTTCCAGAGTCGGTGCCGGATCGACCATCGACCGTACCCGCGCTTTTCCAGCGCGTCCGACTCGATCTTCTGGCAATCGATCGTCGTGAGCAAGACGGCTTTCGGGGCAAACGAATAGAGAGTCTGACCTCGAGCAGCCGTGTCGGAATCCTCCACAGTGCCCACGTCAAGGTGATGTCGCACGACGTGTCCGATGTCGCGGGTGCAGTCGAGATAGCAGACCTGCGCGTAATGACCAACCAACCGGGCCAGCGCGCTACGCTGGTGGTAGAGCTCATGCGACGCTGGAACCAGAGGCAGCACCGACAGCCACGCACAGCTCAGTACCGCACCGGCGATCTGGATCGCGCTCAGATGATGGCTTCCCACGTACCAGGCCATCATCAGATACAACCCGGGTCCCAGGAGCGTGCACAGCCAGACAGGGATGTTGGCGATGGCGCGGCTGCTCATGCGCCGCTTGGCCAGGTCAATCGGCAAGATGCTGTCGAGGACCGCCATGATGGGCAAAGTTGCGACGCCTAGCCAGATGTAGTTGCCTCCGAGCAAGAAGCCGCCGTATCCGGCAAGTTGGATCAACACAGCAACGTAATACTTCAGGTAGTCCATCGCGTCTTCCCTTCTTCAGCCCCTGTGCACCGGCATCGCGATGGTCACGCTCTGCTCGGTCCCGTTCGGTTCTCTTTCGGATTTCCCTTGATTCTCGCGCGGCGGTGAAGCACGATGCTTTTTTATATGGTAGCGTACGATCTACGGAAACGCAAGTCATTTACGTCCACTTTGGCCCTCCGCGGAGGCACGCTTCAATGCCGCTCCCAAGCGAAATGAATCCTTCGACCGCATCATGGGTTCCAAACCCCTCTCGCATCGAATCGAGCGGAATGGCGAAGTTCTGCCTCGCCGCCGAGCAGCGCTGGGGCCGATCTTTCGACAGCTACGATGCCCTGCACAAATGGTCGATCGAGCACCTCGACGAATTTTGGATGTCGGTATGGGACTTTTGCGATGTCGTGGCGGAACGGCGCGGCGACAAAGTCAGCGTTGATGACGGATCGATGGAATCGGTTTGCTGGTTTCCCGACGCTCGCCTGAATTTCGCGCAGAACGTGCTGAAATTTCGAGGGGACAAAGACGCGCTTGTTTTTTGGGGGGAGGATCGCGTAAAGCGCCGCATCAGCCGTGATGAACTCTATCTTGCGGTCGCTCGCTTGGCCGCCGCCCTTCGCGCGGCGGGCATCCAGAAGGGAGATCGGGTAGCGGCCTACATGCCCAACATGCCGGAAACGATCGTCGCAATGCTTGCATCGGCGAGCCTCGGTGCGATCTACAGTTCGGCATCGCCCGACTTCGGGCCACAGGGCGTTCTCGACCGCTTTGGGCAGATCGAGCCGGTGGTGCTCTTCGTCGCAGACGGCTACTACTACAACGGCAAACAATACGAATCCTGGCCGAAGGTTCGCGAAATCGCCGCCGCGCTGCCCTCGCTGAAACGGGTGATCGTCACTCCCTATATCGGTACGAAACCGGACCTGAGCGAGATCAAAGGCGCTTCGACACTGGACGATTTCGTCGCACCGTTCGCGACTGAATCCTCGATCCGGTTCGAACAGCTCCCGTTCGACCATCCGCTCTACATCGTCTTTTCGTCCGGTACGACGGGCGTGCCCAAATGCATCGTGCACCGGGCTGGAGGTGCACTCCTGCTGCATCTGAAGGAACACCAGCTCCACGGAGGGATGACTCCGGATAGTCGGTTGTTCTATTTCGCAACCTGCAGCTGGGTCATGTGGAACTGGCTGGCGTCGGGGCTCGCCTCGGGCGCGGCGCTGATGCTCTACGACGGTAGTCCGTTCGCCGCCGATCAAAACATCTTGTTTGACTACATGCAGGCCGAGCGATTTACGCACTTCGGAACTTCGGCCAAATTCATCGAAGCCTGCCAGAAGGCGGCGATGGCGCCGAATCGGACTCACGATTTTTCATCGGTCCAGGTCATTTTTTCCACCGGAAGCCCACTGCTTCCCGAGGCCTACGACTACGTCTTTGAAGCGTTCAAGCGCGACGTTCACGTGTCATCGATTTCCGGCGGCACGGACCTGCTGGGCGCCTTCGTAGGCGGGAACCCGATTGCGCCGGTATGGCGCGGCGAAATTCAGTGCAAGATGCTCGGCATGTCCGTCGACGTCTACGACGAAGACGGATTCCCGACTCGTGGGAAAAAGGGCGAGCTGGTGTGCACGCGCCCCTTCCCGACCCAGCCGCTCTTTTTTTGGGGTGATCCCGACCGGGAGAAGTACCACCGCGCATATTTCGCCCGGTTCGACAATGTCTGGTGTCACGGCGACTATTGCGAAATGACGGAGCAAGGTGGTTACATCATTCACGGACGCTCGGACGCGACACTCAACCCAGGCGGTGTACGCATCGGGACCTCGGAGATTTATCGACAGGTCGACCGGGTGAGCGAGGTCGTGGAAGCCGTAACGATCGGGCAGAATTGGCCGCCCAAAGCGCCGAGCGACGTGAGAGTCGTTCTGTTCGTCAAGCTACGGGAAGGGGCGGTCCTGGACCAGGCGCTTGACGCCAAGATCAAGCAGATGATTCGTGAAAACACGACACCCCGGCATGTGCCCGCACGCATCGTTCAAGTGGACGACATTCCCCGCACCAAGAGCGGAAAGATCGTCGAACTCGCCGTACGGCAGGTCGTGCACAACGAGCCTGTGAAAAACACCGAGGCGCTCGCCAACCCAGCAGCGTTGGAGCAGTTCCGAAATCGCCCAGAACTGGCCGCGTGAAATCCTATGATCGATCACATACAGCGCAGGATGATCGGGCACGCGGCCCTGATCCTTTTCATTGGCATGCTCGCGGGGTTCGGCCTCCTGGTGAGTCTCATCGGCGGCATCGAGTTAATACCGGGAACGGTCATACCGATCTCGATCTTCGGCGGTACAGACGCATGGGTACGCGCGCACACCGGCGGCATTCTGAACGCGCTTCTGATACTGGGCGTCGCGCTCGCTCTGCCACTGCTCCGATTTCAGGTGCAGGCGGCCGGGCGCATCAAATGGATGATCGTTGGAACCGGTTGGGCCAACACGCTCTTCTATTGGGCTGCCCTGCTCGCGCCGAACCGCGCCCTGAGCTTCGCCTCGAATCGCTTTGGTCACAGCAGTTTCCTGTCCGCCATCGGGCTCGGACCAGCGCTTCTTTTCGTGTTCATATCACTCTTCGCCGTGGGCCTTCTGGTGCACCAGGCCTTTGGTCCCAGACCGTAAGTGAATCCGAAACTGTATTGGGAGGACTTCCCGGCCGGCTGCGCGCGACGCATCGGTCCCAGACGCATCACCGCCAAGGAGATCGTGACCTTTGCGCGGCAGGTCGATCCGCAGCCTTTCCATGTCGATGCCGAGTCGGCCGCAAGCTTTCAATTTGGCGGGCTGATCGCCAGTGGCTGGCACATTTGCGCACTTGCCATGCGCATGATGTGTGACGATCACATCTTGGAGAGTGCGGGACTCGGCTCACCTGGAGCCGACTCGATCCGCTGGAAGCAGCCCCTGCGAGCGGAGGACACGATCACCGTCGAAGCAACGGTCCTGGAAACCAGACGTTCGAGAAGCCGCCCGGGTGTTGGAATTCTTCGCTGGCATTGGGACGTCAAGAATCAGCACGGTCGGTCGATCGCGGAGCTGGAAACGACGGGCATGATTCGCTGCAGATCAACCCCGGAAAACGTGCCCTGATCTTTCGAGGCAGTCGAGCGCAGGCTCCGAGCGTATGAGATGATCAGTTCGTTGCATTACTATATGCAATGATATGATAAACTGCTCGGACGAAAGAGAGAAGGCTTCATGGCTCGGCTTGATGATGCGTTGATCCACCAGAGCTACGGCACGATCGACAATGTGGTCGAAACCGATGCGCGCTGGTTCGATCGGTTCTACTTCAACGTACAGGCGCTTGACGGTTCCATGTCGCTGTCTCACGGTACCGGCGTGTATCCAAACCAGCACGTCATGGACGGCTTCGGGATCGTCGCCACCCCGGACGCCCAGGTTAATGTGCGCACCTCGCGCGAGCTGGTTAACGGCAACCGCGATGAGATGGACATCGGGCCGTTGCACGCCGAGATCCTGGAACCCATGAGGCGGTGGCGTTTCCGCCTCGACGAAAACGAATACGGAATCAGCTACGACTTTACGTACACCGCCCACTTCAAGGCGATGGAGACCAAACGTCTGATTTCCATGGTCGACGATCGACGCGTCTGGGACTGGAGTCACTTCAGCCACGTCGGTCAGGTCGAGGGCTTCGCCCGGATGGGCGACCGCAAGTTCACGCTCGCTCCGAAGACGCACTGGGCCATACGCGACCGCTCATGGGGTGTCCGGCCGGGCGTCGCGGTGCTCGAGGACTTGTCTGCCTGGTTCCGTCAAGCCAACTGGGGCACGCGCTACAACTGGGTGTGTGTGCAAGTCGAGTCGTTTTACCTCTGGTATTTCCAGACCCAGGACGAGGACGGCACGCCGCGCTTCTTCAAGGGCCTGGTTCGCTGGAGCGAGGGGGCCGGCGGTGCGGAAGAGACCGTGAGCAAAATCTCGCGCCGCTTCGAATTCGGTGCCGGCGAGCATTTCCAGAGCGTCGAAGTGGGTGTCCATCTCGAGTCGGGCCGGGTGCTCAACGTAAAGATGCGTCGGCTGCCGACGACGGTCCACCTGCGCGGGGGCAATTACGGCGGGTACAACGGCATCATCCACGGGATGAAACAGGGTCCGTTGAAGGTCGCCGGCGAACGCTGGGAGCCGACCGATTCGCGCAAGAATCCGATCACCCTCGGCATACTCGACCACGTGGTCGAGGTGGCGTACCAGAGCGAGCGCGGGTGCGGTATTTTTGAACTGTCTTTCGGATCTTAAACCGGCGGCAGCAGGGTGGCGATGTCCGGGACCGCGGCCGGATCCGGCTCCCAGCCCTGCATCTTCACGAACGAACGGTCGCGGATCAGCTGGTCCTTCGACATCGCCAGCACGATGCGTTCGATGCCGAGCTGCGCAGCCAGATCCTTCGTTCCAGCAACCGCCTTGACCAGCGCGCCGATCGCCTCGCGCAGCTCGCGCACACTTGCCGTGAGCGAGTCGGGCTCGACGCGGCACTGCTCGAGGACTATCGCCGCGGCCGCACCGCTATGGCGCAGGCGCTCGAGAGCAGGCTTGGTCGCAGCGTCGCCCGCGGGCACGCCCTGCAGGGCCTTGGCGCAGTCGAGCAGGCGGGCAAGCTCGTCGCGGTCGAAGCGGTACCACAGTGGCAGCTGGATCGAAAGCAGCGAGAGCAGTCCAATGATCAACTGCGACTGCTCGACGGCCAGTTTGTTGGCCGGATCGATGGCGGGGATGACCACGTCTTTCATGGCCTTGATCACGCTGGCGATCTGGATTTCGGGTCGCATCTGCATATCAGTTTCCTTGCTCGATGAGGGAGCGCAGCTCATCGACGATCATGCCGCCGATGCCGATTAGCCAGGTCACTAGGACGTCCTGGTGTGTCTTGCCGTTGCGTGCGATGCGATAGCTGGTGGCTAGGATCAGCACGCCTATGCAGTAGCTGTTGTAGGCCTTGTACCAGTGCATCGTGCGCGGGTTCACACTCAGGCCCGAGGCACGCTGATAGGCCTCGAGGAACTCCTTCTCGGGCATCAGTCCGCAAACCAGGAAGTCGCCATTGACGTCAACGCTGCCGAAGGCGCGGCTGGTGGTCCACGCGAGGTCCTGGTGCCGGTCGCCGAGCCGGCCGAGCTCCCAATCCAGCCAGGCAGAGATGCGCATGTCGTGTTCGGTAAACAGGAAATTGCCAAGGCGATAGTCCGAGTGCACCACCGAGACTCGGTCGAGGACGGGTATGTTGCGGCGAAGCCAGGCCGAAGCGACTCTCATTAGTGGCACCTCTTCGTCGCAGTCTTCTTCCCAGACCCGGTCCCACCAGTTAATGCCCCACTCGGCGCACTGCGTTGTTCCGGGTGCGGGCATGTCAAACGCGGTGAGCTCGGACTTGGTGAAGTCGTGCCGGTGAATGGCGACCAGGTGCTGGACGAACTGCGGCGCGAGCTGCGCGCGCACCGCAGGTGTCAGCTGGGTTCCCAGCCCGGTGACGCCACTGCTGGCCGTAGAGGGTTTGGTCACACCGGCCGAAAAGCCGTAGATCAAGGCCGGATAAGGCAGAAACTCCGCGTCCACGTCGCACCAGAAGGTGGTCGGGACCGGGATTACGCCCTCGAACGCGCGCAGCAGCTGGAATTCGCGCAGGCGACTCGTCTCGACGATCGATTCGGCGGGCTCCATTCGAAGGACCATCGGCGTGCGTTCGAAGCCCACTCCCGGGCGCTGCCACTCGAGCGTGAACGCCATCTGCAGTTTCGACGCGCCGCCACAGAGCCAACGCGCCTCTTTGATGTTAAAAGGCCTATCGAGGCGGCTACGCAGCATGGCCTGAAGCCCGCTTACAAGGGTCGACAGGGCTAGCGGCGCGAAGCCCGGCCCGGCCCGACGTTCGAGCTTACGGGTCAGGACGCGGTCGATCTCTCGCTCGGTCTGGAACTGGCCGCGCATCGACGCGATCCACTCCGCGGACGGCCGGTCCTTGTTCTGGGCCTGCATGGATGCTCCTCCTTGCATTTGCGGTCTCTAACGGACGATATCGGTGCATATTATATTCCAAAACCTCCACTCAATTCCAGCCCCAGGACCTCGAGCTGACCCCAGATTCCCACTCACGCGCTCGTCCCATATAGGATACTGGCGTATAATCCTGTAGCGGAACGTCAAGCCGGTAACGTGCGGTTTTCCCCGGCCTGGAACGATTATTGCTCGCTTGAACGGGCCGATTGGCCTCAAAGGATCATCACCATGCCCGAAGACAAACGAGTCGGATCGACGTCTGTCAGGAACTCCTCGCCGCAGCTCTCCCAAGCGGAAGCGGCCAAGCCAGCACGGTCGGACACGGACGCGATGCACCGGCGTGACATGAAGCTGGGTTACCTCATCCACGACGTTTCCCGTCTGCGGCGCACCGCGTTCGACCAGGTCGTGAAGCCGCTGGGCATGACCCGCGCGCAGTGGTGGGTGATCGCGCACCTTGCGCGTCATGACGGCATGGTCCAAACCCAGCTGGCAGAGGTGCTCGACGTCGGCAAGGCCAGCCTCGGAGCCCTGCTTGACCGGCTGGAGATGACTGGATTCATCGAGCGCCGACCGGAACTGAGCGACCGGCGCGCGAAGCGCGTATTCCTGACGAAACCCTCACTGCGCTTGCTGGAGCAGCTTGTTGCCTCGGAGACGGCTTTTAACGGGAAGATCCTCGAGGGCCTGAGCGAGACCGACCGGCGCGAACTGATGCGGCTGCTGTCGATCATCCGCGAGACCCTCTCCAGCATGGAGCAAGGTGCCGCGGCCGAAGGGAACTAGGGCCACCCCCGGATCCATCCGTTCGCGGGAATCGCGCGAAAGCAGGGCCACGGGCGCTTGCCAGCCATCGGTTGAAGTGGTATGGTAGCGTACAATTTCACACTCCCCCCTTTCCGACCTGATTGAGAGCCCGTGCATGGCCAGTTTCCTGAAGGGATTTTTCGGCGGCGCCGCGGCAAGGCGGGTCGAGGTACGCCCCTTCGGCGCCTGTTTCGATGTTCCGAGCGGGCAGACCGTCCTCGAATCCGCGCTCGCACACAACGTTCCCTTCCCTCACAACTGCACCGTCGGGACGTGCGGATCGTGCAAGTCGCGGCTCGTCTGCGGTCGGGTCAAGGCGATCACCGACTTCGGCTACACCCTGTCGCGCCAGGAGCTCGAGGCGGGCTACATCCTGGCCTGCCAGGCGGTCCCGCGCGACGAACTCACGGTGGTCGAAGTCGAGAGCACCGGCCGCGACCTGCCCGCGCACGAGCGATTCACCGGCAACATCTCGGCCGCCGAGGCGCTGACGCATGACATTGTGCGTGTGACGGTCGAGCTCGACCGTCCGCTTCGCTACGTTGCCGGCCAATACGCGAACGTGCGCAGCCCCAACGTGGTACGGCCTCGCTGTTATTCGTTCGCTGACGCACCGGATCGAAACGGCCGCAAGGCCGTCAACTTCATGATCCGGCGTGTTCCCGGGGGCGGCTTCACCGACGCCCTGTTCTCCGGCCGGCTCGAGGGTGTCCGGCTCGAGATCGAGGCACCCTTGGGAAGTTTCTTCCTACGCACCAGCGCGCACCCGATGATCTGCGTCGCTGGAGGAAGCGGCTTGGCGCCGCTGCTGAGCATCCTTGAAGACGCACGGCGCATGAACGTGCGGCGCCGATGTGCCGTCCTGTTCGGGGCACGAACCACGGGCGACCTCTATGCGCTCGACCGGCTGCGGGACATCCAGGCGGCTTGGCTGGGCGGATGCGAGTTCATCCCGGTCCTGTCGGCGGAGCCGGCGCAAAGCGGATGGACGGGGTGCCGCGGCATGGTCACCGAATTCGTTGCTTCCGCCCTGCCCGACGCCGACTGGTCTCAGGTTGAGGGCTATCTGTGCGGTCCTCCTGGAATGGTCGACGCCGCGATCGATGTCCTGACCGGACTCGGCACCGGTCTGGGGTCGATTCACTACGACAAGTTCACCGACGAAAGCCACGTCGCTGCGCAAATCTAGCTGCGCGCAAACACCCATAGGGAGGAGAACAACGTGACCGCCGAAATTCTTATCGACCCGGCGAAAACCAAATCGCTCATCGGGGGCAAGTGGGTCGACGCCGCCTCGGGCGAACGCATCGCGGTGGAGGATCCCGCCACTGAGGAACGGATCGCCTCAGTGCCACGGTCCGGCGCCGAAGAGATCGACCGAGCCGTGAAGGTGGCCCGGGCCGCGTTCGAGTCGAAGACCTGGTCGCGTATGCGCCCGATCGACCGCGGGAGTCTGCTGGAATCCATTGCCCGCAAGATCGAGGACCACGCCGACGAGCTGGCGATGCTCGAGTCGGTCGACACGGGTAAGGCGGTGGCGCACGCGAAGCTGCTCGACCTGCCCTCGACGGTCGACGTGTTCCGGTACATGGGCGGCTGGTGTACCAAGCTCACGGGCAAGACTGTGCCAGTTTCCTTTGATGGGCGGGAATACCACGCCTACACACGGCGCGAGCCCGTGGGCGTGGTCGGGGCCATCACGCCCTGGAACTATCCCCTGGCGCTGGGCTCCTGGAAGATCGCCTCCGCCCTTGCCGCCGGCTGCAGCGTCGTGATCAAGCCCTCCGAGATCACGCCCCTGAGCACGCTGCGCCTCGGCGAGTTGTGCCTGGAGGCGGGCCTGCCCGAAGGAGTCCTGAACGTGGTCACGGGCTACGGCCACGAGGCCGGCAAGGCCCTGGCCGCACACCCGGGCGTGAACAAGATCACCTTCACGGGATCGACCGTGGTGGGCAAGCAAATCGTGCAGTCGTGCCTGGGCAATCTCAAGCGGGTCACGCTCGAGTTGGGCGGCAAATCCCCCAGCCTCGTCTTCGCGGATGCCAACCTCGACCAAGTCGGGCTGGGGGCGGCGCTTGCCGTGTTCTTCAATTCCGGGCAGATTTGCTTCGCTGCGACTCGCCTGCTGATCGAACAGTCGGTCTACGACAAGGTCGTCGACGCGGTCGCCGGAGTGGCCAAGGCCTTGCCGCTGGGCAACGGCCGAGACGCCAACACGATGCTAGGTCCCCTCGTCTCCAAGAAGCAGCAGGACCGGGTGCTGTCCTACTGCGAATCGGGCGTGGCGCAGGGCGCGAAGCTGGTCACCGGGGGCAAGCGCCGCGGAGACAAGGGCTACTTCGTCGAACCAACCGTATTCGCGAACACAAACCCGTCGATGAAGATCTTCCAGGAGGAGATCTTCGGGCCGGTGGTAAGCGCGATCCCGTTCATGGACGTGGACGAGGCGCTGCGCATCGCCAACGACAGCAGCTACGGCCTGGCCGCGAACATCTGGACGCGCGACATCAAACGGGCACACAAGCTCGCCGCCCGGCTTGAGGCCGGCTCGGTGTGGATCAACTGCCACGGCGTCGTTGACGCGGCGCTGCCCTTTGGCGGATTCAAGCAATCGGGTTGGGGCCGCGAGGTTTCGGAGGAAGGTATCAGCATCTACACCGAGACCAAGACGGTCTGCGCCCTTCTGGACGACTGAAGAGCAAGGAAATGAGCGTGCAGGTAGCCAAAGCAGTCACCGCCAGGGCCGCCGTATTGCGCGAGGTGCGCAGCCCACTCATCCTCGAGCAGATCGAAGTCGGCCCGCCGCGCGACGACGAGGTTCTCGTGCGGATGGCCGGGGTCGGTGTCTGCCACACCGACCTCGCCTGCCGCGACGGTTTTCCGGTGCCTCGACCGATCGTCCTGGGCCACGAGGGATCCGGCGTCGTCGAGGCCGTGGGCTCCCAGGTGCGCAACGTCAAGCCTGGCGACCGTGTCGTGCTCTCCTTTAACTCCTGCGAGCACTGCCACAGCTGCGGGCACGACCACCCGGCGACCTGTGCGCAGTTCCTGCCTTTCAACTTTGCTGGCGTCCGCTTGACGGACGGCTCGACTCCGCTGGCGCAGGACGGCAGGCCGGTGCATGGCATGTTCTTCGGTCAGTCTTCTTTCGCTACCTATGCCATTGCGCGCAGCGTGAACACGGTCAAGGTGGGCGACGACGTGCCACTCGAGCTGCTCGGGCCGCTAGGGTGCGGCATACAGACGGGCGCTGGTGCGGTGTTGAATTCGCTGCAGCTACGCGCGACCGACTCGCTGGCCATCTTCGGGGGCGGCGCGGTCGGGCTTAGCGCACTGATGGCGGCGGTGGCCACGGGCGCGAAGTGCATCCTGGTTGTCGAGCCCAACCCGGAGCGGCGCAAGCTCGCTTCGGCGCTGGGTGCCACCGCGGTCCTCGATCCGCGCGAACTGGCCGACATTGTCGCGGCGATCAAGGAGGCCAGCGGCGGCGGTGTGAACTATTCCCTGGACTGCACCGGCATCCCCGCAGTGATCGGCCAGGCCATCGCCAGCACGATACCGGGCGGCACGGTTGGACTGATTGGGGTGCCGCCGCCCGAAGCCGCCATTCCTGTCACCCTGCTGGACCTGCTCATCAAGGGCGTGATCTTGCGGCCGATTACGGAGGGTGACGCCAATCCGCAGACCTTCATCCCTAAGATGATCGAGCTGCACCGCCAAGGGCGCTTCCCGTTCGACCGGCTGATCCAGAAGTTCCGATTTGACCAGATCAACGAAGCCCTGCACGCGGCGGAAACGGGCAAGGTGGTCAAGCCGGTCCTGGTCTTTTGAACCATCAGGTGTTTGGGCCCTGCGGGGTCCGGCGGCGTGTTACCCGCGGCTCGACTGCTTTTTGGGTCCTTCGACGAGCAGGCGCGGCGGCACGTCGCGGTGGAATCCCCGGAAGGTCGGCGACCTCTCGTGCGCGACCAACTCCTTCCAGCAAGGCCGGGCATTGGGGGCGCCGCCGTCGACACGAATACACGAGCCCGTGATGAACGCCGCGGCTGGCGAGAGCAGGAAGGTGATCGCGGCCGACACTTCTGCCACGTTGCCATACCGCTGCATCGGGATTCGCGTCGGAAACTTCAGGATCTCTTTCTGCGCGTCAGGCTCGTAGGTGTCGAAACCGCTGCTGGCCACCCCGCCTGGGGCGACTGCGTTCACCCGTACGCCGTCCGAGGCCCATTCGGAGGCGGCGCTTTCGGTCAGGGTCCACATGCCCCCGCGGGCCGCGCCAGAGTGGGCGTAGTTCGGCCAGCCGTTCCAGATGTCGGCGATCACGTTGACGATCGCGCCGGAATGCTCCTTCATCCAACGCTTGTACACCTCGCGCATGACGATGAACCCGCCCGTCAGGTTGTTGCGCACGACCGCCTCGAAGCCCTTGGTGCTGATGTCCTCGAGCGCCATCCGATACTGGCCGCCGGCGTTGTTCACGAGCCCGTCGATGCGGCCGTGCTCCAAAAGCACGGCATCGATCGTCGTCGTCACGATGGTCTCCTCGCGGATGTCGCAGATCTGGGTGCTCGCCCTGCCACCGTCGATCTCTATCTCCGCGCGCACCGCGGCGAGCTTGTCCGCGTTACGCCCGGCGATGACCACGGTGGCTCCGAGCGACGCGAGCTCATGCGCCGTGCAGCGGCCAATGCCGCTGCCTCCCCCAGTGACGAGGAAGACCTTGCTCTCGAACAGCCCCGGCTTGAACACTGATTGGTAGCCCATGGCGGCCCTCGCATCCCTGTCAGAGGTTGCGCGAGATGAGCTCGCGCATGATTTCGGACGTCCCGCCGTAGATCCGTTGCACCCGAGCATCGGCATAGAGGCGGCAGATCTCGTACTCGCGCATGAAGCCATAACCGCCGAAGAACTGCAGGCACTGGTCGACCAGCCGCCCGTGCATCTCGGTGCACCACAGCTTCGCGATCGAGGCGTCTTGCGCCGTCAGCTCTGCGCGATCGTGCCGTTCCAGGCACTGGTCGACGAAGGCCCATCCCACCTCAAGTTCGGCCTTGAGGTCGGCGAGTTTGTAGCGCGTGTTCTGGAAATCGATCACTGGGCCCCCGAACACCTGGCGCGTTCTGGTGTATTCACAGGTGATGTCGAATGCCTTCTGCGCCGCCGCCATCGACGAGATCCCCAGCGTGAGCCGTTCCTGCGGCAGCTCCTGCATCAGCGATGCGAAGCCCGTGCCCTCCGCACCGAGCAGGTTCTCCACGGGCACCTCGACGCCGTCAAAAAAGAGCTCGGACGTATCCGAAGAAAGATGCCCGAGCTTCTCCAGGTTGCGTCCGCGCGCGAAGCCTGGGCGGTCCGTCTCGACCAGCACAAGGCTCAGGCCGCGCGCCCCCGACTCGTCCGAGGTGCGTGCGACGACGATCACCAGGTCGCAATGCTGGCCGTTGGAGATGAACGTCTTGGCGCCCGAAACACGCAAGCGCTCGCCCAAGCGGACCGCCCGCGTAGCGATGGACTGAAGGTCGCTACCAGTGCCGGGCTCTGTCATCGCGATTGCACACACTGTTTTGCCGCTCGTCATGCCGCAGAGCCAGCGCCGTTTCTGCGCCTCGGTTCCGAGGCGAATCAGATACCCGGCACAGACGTCGTTGTGCACCGAGATGTCGGTCTGCGGCCCGGCGACGCCCGCGTACGCAAGCTCCTCGATCACCACTGCGTTGTGCTTGAACGTGCCGCCCGCGCCACCGTACTCGGTCGCGGCCTGCGGGCACAGCAGACCGACTGCACCCGCCTTGTCCCAGACCGACCGATCGACGATGCCGGCCCGCTCCCATGCGTCAAAGTGCGGAGCGATTTCCGACTTGACGAACCGGCGAACGGTGTTGCGCAGCAGCTCGTGTTCCTCGTTGTATACGGTGCGCCGTTTGAGCATGTCAGCTCTCGATCGAGGCTGCGAGGGGGGAAGCGCCGCCCGCTTCAGGCACCTTGCGCGATCGCCGCTTGCCCGGTGGGCGCCCGGTCGCTGCTGACAGGTTCGACCCGCACCGGAATGCCGGAGAAGCTCGCGTTGCCGTATCTTCGATCGAGTTCAATTTCTTCCCCTTCTCGGAGGAGGTTCGACCGCACGGCCCCGAAGGCGTGGTGTTACCGCTGATCACGCAGCTACCCACTGCAGGTAGACCGCCTGGATAGCGAGCACGACCACGACGACCCAGACCTCGAACACCAGCCGCCAACCCCAGGGAGCGCGCCCCAGTTCCATGAAATGGATCATGATCAAGCGCACCTTGATGCCGGCAATGGCCAGGATGGCCACGCTCGCCAGAACGACTGCGCCGCCATCGGAGGACAGCCACCAGGTGCTGGCGCAGGTCGCCAGGACCAGGATCAGCCAGACGAACGTCATCCGGCGCACATGATTCGAGGTCACGGCTCACTTCAGCAGGTAAAGGAGCGGGAAAATCACGACCCACAGCAGGTCGACCATGTGCCAGAAAGTCGCGCCGCTCTCCAGGCCTGCGCAATTGCCGCTTCCGTATGCTCCTGCGCGGGCCTTACTCCAGAGGATGAGGAGGATGACCGTGCCGGCCGCCACGTGCAGCAGGTGGATCCCGGTCAGCGTGAAGTAGTACATGTAAAAATCGTTCGTGAGCATCGAAGTGCCGGCGCGCAGCTTGTGCGCGTACTCGATGACCTTCAGCACTGCGAACGCGAGCCCACAGGCCGCCGCCCAGGCGAGCAGCCGCGGAATCCGCCGTGCGGCACCCGCCTGCGCCGCCTGCACCGCCAGGGCGACGAACCAGGAACTGGTCAACAGGATCAGCGTATTGACGCCGCCGATGTCGGCGTCGAGCGTCTGTCGCGCCTGCTCGAACAGCGCCGCGTCGCGTCCGCGGTCGCGGACGAAGGAGACGAAAAACAGGCCGAATACGGTCAGGTCGGCCGCAACGAAGACCCAGACGCCCTCGATGCCCGGAAGGCGCCTGGCGGCTTGCCCCGGATCCAGCGCGGCCAATGCAACTCAGGCCGCGGCGTGCGCCAGGCCGCGCGCGATCGCGCCCTTCTCCGCCGAGCTGGCCAGGTCCTCCCTTTGCAAGCGGCTCACAGCGCGGATAACGTACGCCGACAGCGAGCCGCACCAGACGTACCAGGCGAAGAAGGCGATCCAGAAGTTGAACAGTCCGTGAAAGGCAAAGGGACCGGTCTTGAAGAACGGGATCAGACTCACCGGGAAGAAGGTCGCGGCAGTAAAGTAGCCCCACCAGCAGACCCAAGCCGG
Source organism: Betaproteobacteria bacterium (assembly GCA_005882215.1). Taxonomy (GTDB): domain Bacteria; phylum Pseudomonadota; class Gammaproteobacteria; order Burkholderiales; family Burkholderiaceae_F; genus VBCK01. The sequence continues at coordinate 20,001 of VBCK01000070.1, forward strand.
AACCAGCGGGACGTCCCGCTTGTCGCGCAGGAACGCGATGCTGACCCCGACGATCTGGAAGGTGGTGACCATGTAGGCGAGGTCGATGATCATCCAGCCCAGGTAGTACAGCATATGGATCAGCTCAGGCGGCAGGATCGCGACCTCAAGTGCTGCGGTCAGCCAAATGCCACAGGCGATAACGGGAAAAGCGACGGTGATGGTTGCCCCCAAGCTCTCGAGCTCGGCGAGGATGCTGTCGCGCCCGTCGACGCGCCGTATCACCTGGGCAATCGAAACGCCCCAGGGGAAGTAAAACGCCGAACCGACCATGCAGACCGACATGCCGACGATCAGCGCCATGCGCTTGTCGGCGTAATGCGCCGCAATTTCCAGCGGTGTCAGGTCAGCTCCTGCGGGCGGCATGTTTCCGGCCAGAACGCCCCAGAACCCGGTGAAAATGGCGAGGAAGATCGGCCCGCACCAGGCAAGCATCTTCCAGGTCGCGTAGTTCCTCTCGTCTCCATCCAGTCTCATAGCGCCTCCGGTACGGAAATTGCGGTGAAATTTCAGCCCGAGTCCTGGCAGCCGAAATAAGTATGCTTGCATCCTTTATGCAAAGGTATCATTTCCGCGATTTGCTGTCAATGGCGCGCTGCGCGAGCCGGCTGAATTTCTTCGGGCTGAGTGCCTACCATCGCACCCGCACGCCTAGGCCGCCGTTTCGCCTCCGAGGCGGGCACGGATCGCGGTCTTGAGTACCTTGCCCGACGGGGTCATCGGCAGGTTGTCCGAGAAGGTGATGGCCTTGGGCACCTTGTAGCCGGCGATCAGCGTGCGGCAATGCGCGATCAGGTCGGCCTCGCTCGCGGTCTTGCCGTTCGCGAGCACGACCACCGCCACGACCTTTTCCCCCCAGCGCTCGTCGGGCACGCCGACCACCGCGACCTGCCCGACGGCCGGGTGCCGAATCAACGCCTGCTCGACCTCGCTCGAGTAGATGTTCTCCCCACCGGAGATGATCATGTCTTTGGTGCGATCGACGATGTAGAGCAGGCCGTCGGGCGCGCGGTAGCCGGCGTCCCCGGTGCGGTACCACCCGTCGACCAACGCGGCAGCCGTGACTTCCGGCTGGCGCCAATAGCCCTTGAACAGGCAAGGCGCGCGCACCAGGAATTCTCCGACCGATCCCTCCGGGACGTCGCTGCCATCGGTTCCGACGATGCGCACGTCGATCAGCGGTAAAGGCGTGCCGCAGGACTTCAGACGCACCTCATCGTCGATCCGCTGCTGTTCCGGCCGAAGCAACGTCAGCGCGCCGCCGCTCTCGGTCGCCCCGTAGAACTGCATGAAGTCGCACTTCATCTCGGTCAGGGCGCGCTTGAGCAGCTTTGCCGTGATCGCCGAGCCCGCGTACATCACGAGGCGCAGGGACGAAAAATCCGTGCTCGCAGCGGCAGGATGGTCGATCAGCATCTGGATTGCCGTCGGCACCAGGCAGCAGATCGTGGGACGGTCGCGAGCGATCGTCTCGAGCACCCGCGGCACGTCCAGCGCCGGCAGGATGGTGACCGGGACGCCGTTGTAGAGTCCCTGGATGGAAAGACCCGTGCCCACGAGGTGGAAGATGGGCATGATCAGCATCATCACGTCGTTGGGCCGCCAATCGTAAGCGGGCTCCAGGTGCTCGCACAAGCGCATGTGGCCCAGGCCCCCGTGCGTCAGCTCGACGCCCTTGGGCTTGCCGGTGGTCCCGGACGTGTACATGAGCAGCGCCGTGTCCATCGGTTCAATGGGCAAGCTCGGGTCCGACTCCGGAACGTCGCCAATCCACTCGTGAAAGGGCGAGCGCTCGCGTGAGGTCGAGTCGAACACGATCGACCGGAAGCCTGCCCCGGTGCGCGCGCGAACCTGCTCGAGCAGTTGCGCGAACTCCCGATCGACGAAGACGAGCGGCGTCTGTGAATCCTCGACCACCGCGGCGAGCTCACGGGAAGTCAGGCGCCAGTTCAGCGGCAGCATGGCGCAGGCCGCCTTGTTTGCCCCGAAGAGAAGCTCGAAGTATTCGATCGAATTCTTCCCGAGAAATGCAATATGCGAACTGCGCGCGATCCGGGTCCGCAGGATCGCGGCGGCCACGCGGTTCGACGCCCTGTCGAGTTCGCGGAAGGTGCGGCGCTGATCCGCGCTGATCAGCGCAGTGCGCTCCGGGGCCGTGCGGCCGTAGTACCGCGGGATATCCGCCAGAGACTTCACTTCGGCATGCAGCCACATGGATCGAACCCCTCCCTCGCGTCCCTTCCGGTGACGTCTATTTGCCGGTGAATGCCGCCTTGCGCTTCTGCACAAAAGAGACGATCCCCTCGCGCGCGTCCGCAGTGGCGGCGATCTTCGACAGACCCTGCGCCTCGTCTTCCAGCTGTGCCTCGAACGGCTGCATGAGCGATTTGCGGAACAGCCTGCGGATCTCGCCGTAGGCACGGGTCGGCCCGCCGGCCAGCCGCGCGGCGGCCCGCTCGGCCTCGGCCAGCAGGGTCGCATCGTCAACGACCACATCCACCAGACCAGCGGCAGCGGCTTCGTCCGCCCCGAGAACCTCGGCGCACAGCACATATCGGCGCGCCCGGGCGATACCCATGCGCGCGGCGAGCGAGTAGGACGCCCCAGCGTCAACGCTGTAACCGATACTTGTATATGCCGATCCGAACCTGGCCCCGCGCGCCGCATACACCACGTCGCACCCGGCAACCAAAGCGACCGCTCCGCCCATCGCCGTCGCGTGCACCGCCGCCACGATCGGCGCATCCAGGCGCGCGAACCGCGCCAGGCCCATGTGCAGATTGGCTGTCCAGTGGCGGATCTTGAGCGGAAGCTCATCGAGGTTTTTCGCGAACATCCCGATGTCACCGCCGACACTGAAGTACCTGCCTTCAGCGCAAATCAGCACGGCACGCACGTCAGTTCGCAGCGCCAACTCGTCGGCGACAAGGGCCCATTCGCGGCAGAAGACTTCGTTGAAAGGGTTTCCGATCTCGGGCTGGCTCAGCGCCACTCGTGCGATGCCTTCCTGCACCCGAACATCGATGGATTGGTAGCTCAAGGATTCTCCTCCACAACGCTGCGGCCGCTCGATGGCCTCAGGCAACAGCCATGCGCGCGGCTTCCTTCTTGTCGGCAAACAGGCTGCGGCCGATGATGTACTTCATGATTTCGATCGACCCACCGGCAATCTTCACGATGCGCGCATCGGCGTACGCGCGCGCAATCGGGTATTCCCACATGTAGCCCCAGCCTCCGAAGAGCTGCAGGCATTCATCGACCACTTTGCAGTGCAGGTTCGACAGCCACATTTTCGCCATGGCGGCGTCCAGCGCGTCGAGTTCGCCGTTCATGAACAACTCGATGCACCGGTCGGTGAACACCCGGCCGATGACCGATTCGGTCTTCAACTCGGCCAGCTTGAACTGGGTGTTCTGGAAATCGCCGATGGTCTGCCCGAAGGCCTTCCGCTGGGAAGTGTAGTCGACCGTGTACGCAAGCACCTCCTCACAGACCGCCGCGGAGCGTATCGCCTGGGCCAACCTTTCCTGCGCCAGCTTGGTCATCATCAGGGAAAAGCCCTGCCCTTCACCGCCGAGCATCGCGCTGGCGGGTACGCGCAGATCCTCGAAGAAAAGCTCCGACGTGTCCTGCCCCTTCATTCCAAGCTTTTTTAGGTTCTTGCCGCGCTTGAATCCCGGAAGGCTGGTGTCCACCAGAAACAAGGTGATGCCCTTCGCACCCACAGCTCCGTCGGTCTTGGTCGCCAGAACGATGACGTCGCATAGCTGGCCGTTGGAGATGAACACCTTCTGCCCGTTGATGACGTAGTCGTCGCCATGGCGCACCGCGCGAGTTCGAATGTTCTTCAGGTCGGAACCGGCGTGTGGCTCGGTCATGCCGAGCGAACCGATCGCCTGGCCAGTCACCATCTTCGGCAGCCAGTAACGCTTCTGCTCCTCGCTGCCGAATGACTTGATATAGGTAGCCACGAGATCGCAGTGGATCAGGAAGCCCGGGCCGGAGTATCCGCTTCGCGCCATCTCCTCGAAGACGATCACGTCGAACAGATAGTCCAGGCCCAGGCCGCCGTACTTCTCCTCCACGGTGCAGCACAGCATTCCCGCGGCGCCGGCCTTGCTCCATAACTGCCTCGGGACGATTCCATCCTCCTCCCAAAGGTGGTGGTGCGGCCGGATCTCCCGGTCGATGAATTTCTTCACCGAGTCGCGGAACATCTCGTGTTCTTGCCGGAACAGTCTGCGTTCGATCATCGAAGTCTCTCGAAACCGGGAACTGGCCCGCCGTTGCGCCGGTTTGCGCCGCACCGACCCGGCGAAAGGGCGGACTTGGGTGGAGTTGCCATTATTCGTATTCTAGAATACTTTATGGAACCGTGCAATACCGAGGGTTGCTCAACGAACCCCTTGCGTCGCCGCTCCAGGGCAGGCGGAGCCCGCCTCAATGCCCCATGCGGCGCAGCGCGTCGGCCTGGAAGTCGCACATGCGCCCCTTGGCGCCAAATTTCCAAGTGCCCCGGTAGGAGTTGTCGAGCCCGGTGAGCACGTAAGCGCCATTGGACAGGTCGTGCCAGACTTCCACCCGGTACCATGGCACGAGGGCATCGTAGTACTGCACCAGGGCGTGGATCCCGGTGCGCCATAAGGCACCGCGCGAATCGTAAGCGTCGCTCAAGAGGACGGACCAGCTGTCTTCGTCCAGGTAGAAGACCCGCCGGGCATAGACGTGTGACTGTCCAGGCTTGAGCCGTGCCTCGACGACCCATACGCGATGCAGTTCGTAGCGCATCAGGTCGGCGTTAATGGTCCCCTTGTGGATGATCTGATCATCACGCAGCCTCTTGTCGCCGATCCGGTAGCCGTTGTACGCGACATAGATCTCCCGCTTGCCGAGCAGGGTCCACTCGTAACGGTCGGGAGCGCCGTTGTAGCCGTCGTACTGGTCAACCACGGCGAGTCCGTCCGAGCCGTTCTGCTCGTTGTCGTACGCGAGGTCGGGTGCGCGGCGCACGCGGCGCTGGCCCGCGTTGTAGATCCAGGCCTTGCGCGACTCTTTGACCTGGTCGATCGGCTCGTGTACGAGGTAAATCGTGCCCACGAAGTCCGCAGGGGAGACGAAGTAGCCCAGGTAGGAGAACAGGCGGTTGGGCATGCTCTTGTCGAAGTTGGGGTC
>VBCK01000226.1 GCA_005882215.1 Betaproteobacteria bacterium
AATACCGTGGACTGAACGTGGAATCGGTCACCCGGCTGCGCCGGCAGGCGCGAGGTCAGGGTGTCCAGTTGCGCGTGCTGAAGAACACGCTGGCGCGCCGCGCCATGACGGGCACCCCGTTTGCCGGGCTGTCCGACCATCTGGTCGGGCCGCTGATGTACGGAATGGGGCCCGATCCGATTGCGGTGGCGAAGGTCCTTTCGAGTTTTGCCAAGGACAACGACAGGCTCGTCGTGAAGGCGGGCGCGATGGCCGACTTTGTGATGGACGACAAAGCGGTCAAGGCGCTGGCCACGATGCCGAGCCGAGAGGAGTTGCTGGCGAAGCTGATGGCGACCATGCAGGCGCCGGTGGCGCAGTTCGTGCGCACGCTGAACGAAGTTCCGGCTCGGCTGGTGCGCACGCTGGCAGCGGTGCGCGATGCCCGTCAGGCCGCCTGATCCACGAGTCTCGACACAACCGAACCGAACAGGGAGTCAGTGAAATGGCACTTTCGAACCAGGAAATTCTCGAGGCGATCGCCGCCAAGACCGTGCTCGAGATCAGCGAACTGATCAAGATGATGGAAGAGAAGTTCGGCGTCTCGGCTGCGGCAGCCGCCGTGGCGGTGGCGCCGTCCGCGGGCGCGGGCGCTGCCGCCGCGCCGGTCGAGGAGCAGACCGAATTCACCGTCGTGCTGACCGAGGCCGGGCCCAACAAGGTCAACGTGATCAAGGCGGTGCGCGAGCTGACCAGCCTGGGGCTGAAGGAGGCCAAGGACCTGGTCGATGGGGCGCCCAAGCCGGTCAAGGAAGGGGTGAACAAGGCCGACGCCGCGGCGGCGAAGAAGAAGCTCGAAGACGCCGGCGCCAAGGTCGAGGTGAAGTAGGGCACTACCGAAGCCCGGAAGGCTTCGGTCCCGGCTCTCCGATCTGAGAGCCTGGACCAAAGATTTCCGGATGAGCGAATCGTCGAAGCAATCGGCGCTGCGCGGGATCGCATCCCGCGTAGCCGAACTCGTCCTTACGGCCAGCCGCGCGGGGCGACTGACCCGGTATTTCTAAAGGAGCGTCGATGCCCTACTCCTTCACTGAGAAAAAGCGTATCCGCAAGAGTTTTGCCAAGCGGCCGGCCGTGCAGTCGGTGCCGTTCCTGCTGGCGACCCAGCTCGAGTCGTACGCGCAGTTTCTGCAGGCGGACGTGGCGTTGTCGCAGCGGTCCGTGATCGGCCTGCAGGCGGCCTTCGAGTCGGTGTTTCCGATCTCCAGCCACAATGGGATGGCCCGGCTCGAATTCGTCGGCTACTCGCTGGGCGACCCGCCGTTCGACGTGAAGGAGTGCCAGCAGCGGGGCCTGACCTACGCTTCGCCGCTGCGCGCCAAGGTGCGGCTGGTGATCATGGACCGCGAGGCCTCCAAGCCGACCGTGAAGGAGGTCAAGGAGCAGGAGGTCTACATGGGAGAGATCCCGCTGATGACCTCCACCGGTTCCTTCGTGATCAACGGCACCGAGCGCGTGATCGTCTCTCAGTTGCACCGATCGCCGGGCGTGTTCTTCGAACACGACCGCGGCAAGACGCACTCGTCCGGCAAGCTGCTTTTCTCGGCGCGCGTGATCCCCTACCGGGGCTCCTGGCTGGACTTCGAATTCGACCCGAAGGACATCCTGTATTTCCGGGTCGACCGGCGCCGCAAGATGCCGGCCACGATTCTGCTGAAGGCGCTGGGTCTGAACAACGAGCAGGTCCTGGCGCACTTCTTCGCGTTCGACAGCTTCGAGCTGTCGCCCACGACCGGCGGGCGCATGGAACTCGTGCCCGACCGGATGCGCGGCGAGATCGCGCGTTTCGACCTGGTCGATCCGCACGGCAAGGTGATCGTCGCCAAGGACAAGCGGATCAACGCCCGCCACATCCGCGATATGGAAGCGGCCGGTATGACCCGGGTGGAGGTGTCCGAGGACTACCTGCTGGGCCGGGTGCTGGCGACCGCGGTGGTCGATGCGCAGACCGGCGAGATTCTGGCCAGTGCCAACGACGAGCTCACCGACGAGGAGTTGAAGAAGCTGCGCGCGGCCGGCGTGCGCGAGGTCCGGACCATCTATATCAACGACCTGGACCAGGGCGCATTCATCTCGAACACGGTGCGGATCGACGAGACCGCCGACCAGCTGTCGGCACGCATCGCGATCTACCGGATGATGCGGCCGGGCGAGCCGCCGACCGAGGACGCGGTCGAGACGCTGTTCCGGCGCCTGTTCTTCGACGACGAGACCTACGATCTGTCGCGCGTGGGCCGGATGAAGGTGAACAGCCGCCTGGGCCGCGACGAAATCACCGGCCCGCTGGTGCTGACGCACGAGGACATCATCGACACGATGAAGGTCCTGGTGGAACTGCGCAACGGGCGCGGCGAGATCGACGACATCGACCACCTGGGCAATCGCCGCGTGCGCTGCGTGGGCGAGCTGGCGGAGAACCAGTTCCGCGCCGGGCTGGTGCGGGTCGAACGGGCCGTGCGCGAGCGGCTCGGCCAGGCCGAAACCGAGAACCTGATGCCGCACGACCTGATCAACAGCAAGCCGATTTCGGCTTCGATCCGCGAGTTCTTCGGGTCCTCGCAGCTGTCCCAGTTCATGGACCAGACCAACCCGCTGTCGGAGATCACGCACAAGCGGCGTGTGTCGGCATTGGGACCCGGCGGCCTGACGCGCGAGCGCGCCGGCTTCGAGGTGCGCGACGTGCATCCGACGCACTATGGCCGCGTGTGCCCGATCGAGACGCCGGAAGGGCCGAACATCGGTTTGATCAACTCGATGGCCTTGTATGCGCGCCTGAACGAGTACGGGTTCCTGGAGACCCCGTACCGGCGCGTCGATGGCTCCGTCGTGACCAACGAAATCCTGTACCTGTCGGCGATCGAGGAAGGCCGGTACGTGATCGCGCAGGCCAACGCGGCGCTGGACCGCGACGGCCGCTTCACCGACGAGCTGGTGTCGTGCCGCCAGAACGGCGAGTTCGTGCTGCACACGCCGGACCGGGTCGAGTTCATGGACATCGCGCCCAGCCAGATCGTGTCGGTGGCGGCCTCGTTGATCCCGTTCCTGGAACATGACGATGCCAACCGCGCCCTGATGGGCTCGAACATGCAGCGCCAGGCGGTTCCCTGCCTGCGTCCCGAAAAGCCGCTGGTCGGCACCGGCGTGGAGCGCACGGTCGCCGTGGACTCCGGAACCACGGTGCAGGCGCTGCGCGGAGGCGTGGTCGATCACGTGGACGCCAACCGGATCGTGGTGCGCGTGAACGAGGACGAGAACGTCACCGGCGAAGTCGGTGTCGACATCTACAACCTGGTCAAGTACACGCGCTCGAACCAGAACACCAACATCAACCAGCGGCCGATCGTGAAGAAAGGCGACCAGATCGCCAAGGGCGATGTGATCGCCGACGGCGCCTCGACCGACCTCGGCGAGCTCGCGCTCGGCCAGAACATGCTGGTCGCGTTCATGCCGTGGAACGGCTACAACTTCGAGGACTCGATCCTGATCTGCGAGCGGGTGGTGGCCGAGGACCGCTACACCTCGATCCACATCGAGGAGCTGAACGTGGTGGCGCGCGACACCAAGCTCGGCCCGGAGGAAATCACGCGCGACATCTCGAACCTGTCGGAATCGCAGCTTGCCCGGCTGGACGATTCAGGCATCGTCTACATCGGGGCCGAAGTCTCGGCCGGCGACACGCTGGTGGGCAAGGTCACGCCCAAGGGCGAGACCCAGCTGACGCCGGAGGAAAAGCTGCTGCGCGCGATCTTCGGCGAGAAAGCCTCCGACGTGAAGGACACCTCGCTGCGGGTGCCGTCCGGCATGACCGGCACCGTGATCGACGTGCAGGTGTTCACGCGCGAAGGCATCGAGCGCGACAAGCGCGCGGCGCAGATCATCGACGACGAGCTCAAGGGCTACCGCAAGGACCTGAACGATCAGCTGCGCATCGTCGAGAACGACGCGTTCGCGCGGATCGAGAAGCTTCTGCTTGGCAAGACTGCGAACGGTGGTCCGAAACGGCTGGCCAAGGGCTCGCGCCTCACCAAGGATTATCTCGAAGGCGTCAACCGTCACGACTGGTTCG
>VBCK01000227.1 GCA_005882215.1 Betaproteobacteria bacterium
AGGCCGAACGTCGCAAAGGCAACACGGGCGCCAACCTGATCACGCTGCTGGAGTCGCGCCTGGACAATGTCGTGTACCGGATGGGCTTCGGCTCGACCCGATCGGAGGCGCGCCAGCTCGTGTCGCACCGGGCCATCGCGCTCAACGGCCGCATCGCCGGCGTGGCCTCGATGCTGGTTTCGGCCGGCGACACGATCAGCGTGCGCGAGCGCGCGCGCAAGCAGCCGCGCATCCAGGAGGCCCTGTCGCTGGCCGAGCAGAGCGGTTTTCCATCGTGGGTCGAGGTCGACCCCAGGAAGTTCGAAGGGCGCTTCAAGTCCGTGCCCGACCGCGGCGAAGTCGCGCAGGACGTCAACGAGTCTTTGGTGGTCGAGTTGTATTCACGTTAACCGTAGTTTGGTCTGGCCAGCCTTATCGGTGTAACGAACCGAGGGCATTGGAAAGGAATAGTCGATGAACAACGCAAGTCTGCTTAAACCACGGGCCATTGAAGTCGAATCGATCGGTCCACACGCGGCCATCGTCACGATGGAGCCGTTCGAGCGCGGGTACGGGCACACGCTGGGTAACGCGCTGCGCCGGATCCTGCTGTCCTCGATGGTCGGATACGCCCCGACCGAGGCCCAGATCGCCGGCGTCGTGCACGAGTACTCGACGATCGACGGCGTGCGCGAGGACGTGGTCGACATCCTGCTGAATCTGAAGGGGGTCGTGTTCAAGTTGCACAACCGGGACGAAGTGACGTTGACGCTGAAAAAAGAGGGCGAAGGCCTGGTGCGGGCCTCGGACATCGAGCTGCCGCACGACGTCGAGATCGTCAATCCGGACCACCTGATCGCTCACCTGACCGCGGGCGGGCGGCTGGAGCTCCAGCTGAAGGTCGAAAAAGGCCGCGGTTACGTGGCGGGCAACGTGCGCGCTTTCGGCGACGATCACAGCAAGACGATCGGGCGGGTCGTGATGGACGCCTCGTTCTCGCCGGTGCGGCGGGTCAGCTACACGGTCGAGAGCGCTCGCGTGGAGCAGCGCACCGACCTGGACAAGCTGGTGATGACGATCGAAACGAACGGCGCGATCGGACCGGAGGAAGCGGTGCGGCAGTCGGCGCGCATCCTGGTCGAACAGCTGTCGGTGTTCGCGGCGCTCGAAGGCACTGCGGAGCCGGTGCTGTCGCAGCGCACCTCCCCGTCGGTTGATCCGATCCTGCTGCGGCCGGTCGACGACCTGGAGCTGACCGTGAGGTCGGCCAACTGCCTGAAGGCCGAGAATATCTATTACATCGGCGACCTGATCCAGCGCACCGAAAACGAGCTGCTGAAGACGCCGAACCTGGGCCGCAAGTCGCTCAACGAGATCAAGGAAGTCCTGGCGGCGCGGGGACTGACTCTCGGGATGAAGCTGGAGAACTGGCCGCCGGTCGGTCTGGAGAAGTGACAAGGGAAAGCCCATGCGCCACGGACACGGCCTGAGGAAACTGAACCGCACCACCAGCCATCGACTGGCGATGCTGCGCAACATGTCGAACTCGCTGTTGCGGCACGAACTGATCCGCACGACCTTGCCCAAGGCCAAGGAACTGCGCCGGGTGGTCGAACCGCTGATCACGCTCGGCAAGGAGCCGACGCTGGCCAACCGGCGGCTCGCGTTCAACCGGCTGCGGGACCGCGACGTCGTGGTCAAGCTGTTCGAGGAGCTGGGCCCGCGCTACAAGGCGCGCAACGGCGGCTACACGCGGATCCTGAAGTTCGGGTTTCGGGTCGGTGACAACGCTCCGCTTGCGCTGATGGAACTGGTCGACCGGCCGCAGCCCGAAGCGGCCGCGTCGGAGGCGGGCGCACCCGCCGGTAAATAGTGGTCGAAAAGATCACGCGGGACCCTCCCCCAGCTAACGTGAAGGCAAAGGGAGAGGGGTTGCCACTGGGATGGACGAGCCGAGCGGCGTTCTGCTGGTCCTGACCAACTGTCCGGACGAAGCCTCGGCCACCCGGATCCGCCAGGAAGTGGTCAATGCCCGCCTGGCCGCGTGCGCAAATCAGCTGGGCCCGGTTCGTTCGACTTACCGCTGGCAGGGCGCGATCGAGGAAGCCTCCGAGGTCGCGCTGTTGATCAAGACGACTCGCGAGCGGTATTCGGAACTGGAGGCGCTGATCCGCCGGCTGCACCCGTACGCGCTGCCCGAAATCGTGGCCATTCCGGTCGAGCGTGGCTGTCCGGATTACCTGGCCTGGGTGCGCATGGAGACCCGCGCCGATACTGACGAAAACGAATAGTTGTCATTCACTCGTCATGACCGTCGCATACAGTCTGGTCAATTGCCCGTACCGGCGTGGTTCAACTGACTCCGTCCCGCCTCGCGTTTTCGTCGAGCGACCATCCGGTGGCCAGCGCCGGCCCGAGGCGGGCGCCGCCCGTCGCCCACAACCCCGCCACGCGCGTTCGAGCCATTTTCATTTCCGACGTGCACCTGGGAACACCGGGGTGCAAGGCCGAGCATCTGCTCGACTTTCTTCGTTATCACGACTCCGACTTCCTGTACCTGGTGGGGGACATCCTGGACGGCTGGGCCCTGCGTAGCCGCTTCTTCTGGCACCAGACGCACAATGATGTGATCCAGAAAGTGCTGCGCAGGGCCCGCAAGGGCACGCACGTCACTTACGTGCCGGGCAATCACGACGAAGTCGCGCGCCAGTTCTGCGGTTTGAATTTCGGAGACGTCGCGATCTGCGATGAAGCGGTCCACACGCTGGTGGATGGGCGCCGGCTGTGGGTCGTGCACGGCGATCTGGCCGATGGCGTGATCCGCCACGCCAAATGGCTCGCCCATCTGGGCGACACGCTGTACGACTGCTTGCTGTGGACCAACCGGCACTTCAACGCCCTGCGCGCGCGCCTGGGCTTCGGCTACTGGTCGCTGTCGCAGTACCTGAAGCACAAAGTGAAAAACGCGGTCAGCTTCATCAGCGATTTCGAGCATGTGCTGGTGCGGGAAGGCAGGCGCCGCGGTTTCGACGGCGTCGTGTGCGGGCACATCCACAAGGCGCAGATCCACACGATCGATGGACTGCTGTATTGCAACTGCGGCGATTGGGTGGAGAGTCTGACCGCACTGGTGGAGACGCTGGAAGGCGAGCTCAAGATCGTGACCTGGGACAGCATCCATGCGCCGGGCGAACGCGTGTTGCGGTGGAATGACGCGGAAACCGAACAGGAACCGCAGCCGTCAATAGCGGTACCGGCCACGTGATGGAGGACGGCTCGCCGACTGCCGCCCGCGGGCTCGACCGGTTGGCTGCGCCCGCACCCTTGCCGTCGCGCCGCCCGATGCGGATTCTGACGGTAACGGATGCCTGGCACCCGCAGGTCAACGGCGTGGTGAGGACCATCGAGGCGACTCACCGCGAGCTTCAGCGCGCCGGCCACGAGTGCGAGGTGATCACGCCGCTGCAATTCGCCACCGTGCCCTGTCCCGGGTATCGGGAGATCCGCCTGTCGTTGCTGCCGTATCGGAAGGTTGCACGCCG
>VBCK01000071.1 GCA_005882215.1 Betaproteobacteria bacterium
TAGGCCTCTTTGCGCGGCGTGGCGCCGATGTGCTGTTGCTCGGCGGGCCGGAAGGGGTCGCGGAGTACCGGCGGGCGCCTTGATGGCCGTTCGGAGTTGAGCGGGGCCCGGCCGGCGGACGATTTATCATTCGCTGATGAGCGCAGATCTGGAAACAGCGTTGCGGGCGCGATCGGCCGCGCCTGCGAGCGACGCCGGGACGCTTCAGTCGCAGCGGCGCCGTGCGCGCGAGCTGCTGGCGCAGCACGATGCGGTGCTGGTTGCGCACTACTACGTGGACGGCGAGCTGCAGGACCTTGCGCTGGAAACGGGCGGCTGCGTGGCCGACTCGCTCGAGATGGCGCGCTTCGGTCGCGATCACCCGGCGCGCACGCTGGTCGTTGCCGGCGTGCGCTTCATGGGCGAGACCGCGAAGATCCTGTCTCCCGAAAAGCGCGTGCTGATGCCGGATCTGGAGGCGACCTGCTCGCTCGATCTCGGATGCCCTGCCGAGGCGTTCGCGCGCTGGTGCGATGCGCATCCGGACCGCACGGTGGTCGTGTACGCGAACACGAGCGCTGCCGTGAAGGCACGTGCCGACTGGATGGTCACCAGCTCGTGCGCGCTGCCGATCGTGAACCACCTGAAGGAGCGCGGGGAAAAAGTGCTGTGGGCTCCGGATCGACACCTGGGCCGATACATCCAGCAGCAGACCGGGGCCGATATGCTGCTGTGGGACGCGACCTGCGTCGTGCACGACGAATTCAAGGGCATCGAACTTGAATTGCTGCGGCAGGAGCACCCGCGCGCCCGGGTGCTGGTCCACCCGGAGTCGCCCGAGAGCGTTATCCAGCAGGCGGACCTGGTCGGATCCACCACGCAGTTGCTTCGCGCGGTGGTCGAAATGCAGGCCGATGAATTCATCGTGGCCACCGATGCGGGCCTGTTTCACCGGATGCGCCAGTTGGCACCGGGCAAGGCGCTGTTCGAAGCGCCCACCGCCGGGGCGAGCGCGACCTGCAAGAGCTGTGCGCACTGCCCCTGGATGGCGATGAACAGCGTGCGCAAGCTGGTGCAGTGCCTGTCCGATCAGGCGCAGCCGATCGAGCTCGATCCGGGCGTGATCCGGGCCGCCCGCACCTGCATCGAGCGGATGCTCGATTTCACGGCGCGGCACCCGAATGCGACCGCGGTGCCCGCGACCGGCTTCGTACCGAACCTGGGCGCGGCCTGAGCGGCACCGCGCCGGACCGGTTCCGGGGCAACCCGATGTTTGATCGTAACGAGACTCTGGAAGATGCGCGCGCGCGCAACGTGCGCGATGCGCTGGCCGAGGACATCGGTCTGGGCGACTGGACCGGCCGGCTGATCCCGGAATCGCAGCGGCTGCGGGCACGCGTCATCGTGCGTGAGGCGGCTGTGCTGTGCGGGCAGCCCTGGTTCGAAGAGTGCATTGGCCGGCTCGATGCGGCCGCACGGATCCAGTGGCGCGTTGCCGAGGGTGCGCTCACCTCGCCGGGCGCCGTCGTGTGCGACATCGAGGCGCAGGCCCGCGCTCTGCTGGCGGCCGAGAGGCCGGCGCTGAACTTCCTGCAGTTGCTTTCGGGCACGGCGACCAACACTCGCCGCCATGTGGATGCAATCGCCGGAGCCTCGCGCAATCCGCGCGGCTGCTCGATCCTGGACACGCGCAAGACGCTGCCCGGTCTGCGCCTGGCGCAGAAATACGCGGTCCGGACCGGGGGCGGAAGCAATCATCGGCTGGGGCTCTACGACGGCGTTCTGATCAAGGAGAACCACATCGCAGCCGCCGGCGGAGTGGCGGCGGCGTTGCGGTCGGCGCGCGCTTTGCAAAGCGGCGTCGCAATCCAGATCGAGGTCGAGACGGTGGCGCAGTTGCAGGTGGCGATCGCCGCCGGAGCCGCCGACATACTGCTCGACAACTTCACGCTGGAGCAGATGCGCGAGGCGGTCGCCGTCTGTGCCGGGCGCGCGCGGCTGGAAGTGTCCGGCGGAGTCGAGCTTGCCCAGGTGCGCGACATTGCGGCCACCGGCGTGGACCGGATCTCGATCGGCAAGCTGACCAAGGACGTGGCGGCGGTCGATTTCTCGATGCGGGTGATCGGAACCGTCTAGATGTCCATGGATGCATCGGAATGGCGAAGCCACTGGTAACCGGTCTGGGATTTGTCTGCCTGTTGCTGGCGGGGGCCTGGGCGCAAGCCCCCTCTACGCACGAGCACAGCTTCAGCGGCGCGGAACATTGGGCCAAGGTGTTCGATGACCCTGCACGCGACAGCTGGCAACGGCCGCATGAGGTGATCCAGGCCCTTGCGCTCGCTCCGGACTCGGTGGTGGCCGACATCGGCGCAGGAACGGGCTACTTCACGGTTCGGATCGCGCACATGACCCCCGCTGGGCGTGTCTACGCGGTGGACATCGAGCCCGACATGATCCAGCACCTCGCCGTGCGGGCCCGCCGCGAAAATCTGCAAAACGTCACGCCGCTGCTGGCCGAGCCGAGCGATCCGATGCTGCCGGCGCCGGTCGATCTGGCGCTGCTGGTCGATACGTATCACCACATCGGCGACCGCGTAGCCTACTTCCGGCGTCTGAAAGGCCATCTGAAGCCGGCCGGCACGGTTGCGATCATCGACTTCACCGCGGATTCGCCGATCGGCCCGCCTGCGGCAGGGCGCGTGGCCCCGGACGAAGTCAAGAAGGAAATGAGTCGAGCCGGCTATGCGCTCGCGTCGGAGCACAAGTTTCTGCCCAACCAGTACTTCCTTGTTTTTCGCCAGCGGGCGGAATAGACGCCGCAGCTTCGGGCTGTCCCTGTTCAAGCAGGAATACCTGGGAATCTGAACCGAGCGATTCGAATCCTATTGGCAGCGTCGCTGCTGCCCGCCGCTGCCGCGGCGGGCGAGGAGCAGCTCGCGCTCCGGTTGGCTTCCGGCACGCAGGTCCACGTGCGTCTGCTGCGCGCCTCCGACCGCGCGGTTCGGCTGCCGGCGATCGTCGTGCTCGGCGGCCTTGAGCGCGGATCGGGCGTGGTCGATCTGATTCCACGCACGACCGATGCCGTGCTGGTCGGATTCGACTACCCGCTCGCGCTGCCGCAACAGTTGCGCTGGTCCGAGGCATTGCCGCTGGCGCGCCGGCTCGAAAAGGGCATCCTCGAAACGATCGAGGCGGTAGGGCGCCTGCATGCGTTACTTGCCCGACGAGCGGATATCGACCCGGATCGGCTGACCATCGTGGGAGTCAGTCTGGGCGCACCGTTTGCCGTGATCGGTGCGGCCGAGCAGGATTGGCGCGGCGTTGTGATCATCGACGGCTTCGGAGATCTGCCGCGCACGCTGCGCCATCAGTTCGCCCGCCGCTGGCGGCAGCGATACGGAGTCTTCGCCGAGGCGCTGGCGTGGCTGGCGCAGAGGGCGGCGATGCTGCTGATCGATGTGCCCGAACCGGAGGACTCGGCGCGGCGGCTGCGGCGGAACCAGCGCGTCTACATGATCAACGCCGAGGACGACGAGTTCGTGCCGCAACGATCGCGCCAGGCGTTGCAGGACGCATTGCGTCAGTCGGGCGCGCAACTCACTTTCGAAACGCAGCCAGGCCGCCACGTGCGCGCCCGCGACCAGCCTGTGATCGCGCAGCTGTACTCTCGCGCGAGCGAATGGATGGGGCGGCAGGGGCTGGTTGACTACGATCGTGCAAGGCAATAATGCATAGCCGTGCGGCGAGCCGCTCGACTGGCGGCTGCCGCCGCCGTCCCGCCTCGGCCGCACCCGGCGGGTGTACTGTTCAACGTAGCGACCTCGAGACGCCTGTCGAGGCTCCCGAATCGGACCTGCTCTCGGCAAGTGGTCGGCCTGGAGCGTGCATGGAGGGGTGTCTTGTCGGCACCAAGCGCGATGACAATCCTGGCCCACATTCTCAATTCGAAGCCTGACCACACCGTCTATACGATCACACCCGCGGCGTCGGTGTTCGACGCCGTCAAGCTGATGGCAGAGAAAAGCATCGGCGCACTGGTGGTCCTGGAGGGCGAAAAAATCGTCGGAATAATCACCGAACGCGATTACTCACGGAAAATCGTTCTCTTGGCGCGGTCATCGAAAGAAACGGCCGTGCGCGACATCATGACGACGTCGGTGATGTATGTGCTTCCCAATCACACGAGCGAGGAATGCATGGCGCTGATGACCGAACACCGGCTGCGGCACCTCCCCGTCATCGACCAGGGCAAGCTCATCGGCCTCATTTCCATCGGCGACCTGGTCAAAGACATAATCTCCGAGCAGAAATTCATCATTCAGCAGCTCGAGCACTACATCGCCGGTGAGCGTTGAGTGCCATTTGCGGGCGACGATTCCGAGCCCGACGCAGCCGCGTATCCATGGTCCAGCGTCCGCGTAAAGCAGCATCTCGTCATCCCAATCGATCCGCTGCACCGGAACCCAGAGCGGAGCACACAAAGTGAATGGCCGCCCGCCCGACCGTCCTCGCATCGTCGCTGATGCGCTGCGGCCCCGCCGGCGGCTGGCGGGCGTCTTCCTATTCGCCATTCTGGCCGTCGCCGTGCTCGGCGGCCGCGCGGCCGTGTCGTACTACGTCAATGCACTCTGGTTCGAGTCGCTCGGTTACAGCGCCGTGTTCTGGACGAGGGTCCTCATCCAGGCCGCTTTGTTCGGCGCGTTCGCTCTGGTCACGTTCCTGGTGCTCTTTGGCGCGGCGTTGGCGCTGAAGCCCGCCCGCGTCGCCGAAATGATTGACGGGACGATTCTCATCAATGGACAGCGAGTGAAGTTGCCCGTTGACACCGCGATAAAGTGGGGCGCGCTCGGGCTGAGCCTCGCGGTGGCGGCCGCCAGCGGCGCCGGCATGATGGCTCGCTGGGCGACGCTGGCCCTGTTTTGGCATGCGCCGAGTGGCGCAACGGCGCCCGACCCCATCTTTGGTCGGCCTTTGAGCTTTTACCTGTTCATTCTGCCAGCCTGGCAACTGATATCCGGCTGGTTGTTGACGCTGGCCGCACTCGTTACCGCGATCGCCGCTCTTTTGGTCGTCGTGGCTGGCGGCGCCCAGGTCCTGCCCAAGGGCCGCATTGGCGTTGCGCAGACGCGACTCTGGCGCGGATTGTCGATCAGCGTCGGCGCATTGCTCCTGATCCTCGCGGCGCGCGTGTACTTGGGACGTTTTGAGCGGCTGTTCCAGGACGGCACGGTCTTCACCGGTGTTACGTACACCGACGCTCATGTCACCCTGACCGGCACGCTGCTGGTGTGCATTGCGCTGCTCGTCGGCGCGGTCATGGCGGGCGTCGGGGCCATTTCGGCGCTCCGCCTGCGATGGCTTGCGGCGTGCGTCGCTCCGGCCCTCGTCTGCGCCGTTCTTGTCGGCGTGGTGGGCTGGTACGTCGGTAGCTTCGTCGTGAGGCCGAACCAGCTGGTGCGAGAGCGTCCGTTCATTGCGCACAACATCGAGATGACACGGCGCGCATTTGCGCTCGACCGCATAGAGCCGCACGCGTTTCCCGCGGAAACCGGGATTGAGGCGGTCGAAGCGGCCAATAATCAGACGACGCTCGAAAATATCCGTCTGTGGGACGTGCGCGCTCTGCAGGACACGTTGCGGCAGATTCAGGAAATTCGGACCTATTACGAGTTTCCCTCCATCGACATCGACCGATACGAGGTCAGCGGCTCGGTCCGCCAGATGATGCTCGCGGCGCGCGAGCTGAACGTCGACAAGCTGCCGGTCAGCAGTCGCAACTGGATCAACGAAAAGCTCATCTACACGCATGGGTACGGCGTGACCATGAATCCAGTGAATGGCTTCACGCCGGAAGGTTTGCCGGCTCTCGTGTTAAGCAACATGCCGATCCAGAGCACAATCCCGGGTCTCAAGGTGATCCGGCCGCAGATCTACTTCGGCGAGCTGACCAATACCGATGTCTACGTCAACACTCATCAGAAGGAATTCGATTATCCGCAGGGCGACGCAAACAGCCTGACATCGTACGAAGGCGATGGTGGCTTCCGCCTCGGCGGTCTCCTGCGCCGCACGCTGATCGCGTTCGATCGCGGTGATGTCGCGAAAGTACCTTTCAGCGATGACATTGGCTCCGAGAGTCGATTACTGATGCGTCGCAACGTGCGCGAACGCGTTCAGGAGCTCGCGCCGTTCCTGACCTTTGACCAGGACCCATACATCGTCGTGGGCGAGGACGGCCGCCTCTATTGGCTGATGGATGCCTTCACAACGGCCGACACCTACCCCTATGCGCGGCGCTACCGGCTCGGTTATGAGCCGATCAACTACATCCGCAACAGCGTCAAGATATTGATCGACGCTTTTACGGGCGCGACGACGTTCTACGTGTTTGACACCCAGGATCCCATCATCGCCGCCTATCGAGCGGTCTTTCCCGCCCTGTTCGCAGATGCATCGGCAATGGCACCTGCATTGCGCAAGCATGTGCGCTATCCCGAGCTGATGCTGCGGATACAGGCCGCCGTCTACGGCCTGTATCACATGAGCAATCCCGACGTGTTCTACAACCGCGAGGATCTTTGGAGCGTTGCCACGGAAGCAGGGTCGACGGATCAGCGCCAACACGTCATGGAACCGAACTTTGTGCTGATGAGGTTGCCGGGCGAACGCGCGACCGAGTTCATAGAGATCCTCCCGTTCACACCCGCCAATCGCAATAACCTGATCGGGTGGATTGCCGGCCGCAGCGACGGCGAACACTATGGTCAAGCGGTCGTCTACGATTTTCCAAAATCCAAGCTGATCGACGGACCGCTTCAGATCGAAGCGCGCATCGATCAGAACGCACAGTTGTCGGGACAGCTGACGCTGTGGAACCAGCAGGGGTCGCACGTTCGGCGCGGCAGCTTGATTGTCATACCGATCGGCCGCGCCCTGCTCTATGCGGAGCCAATTTACCTGCAAGCGGAGCACAGTCCGATGCCGGAGCTGCGATTGGTCGTGCTCGCCGTGCAGGATCGCCTCGCTTACGGGCCGACGTTCGAATCGGCGATGGCGGCGCTGTTCGCTGGAGCGGAGTCCTCGGTCAGCGTCCAAGCCTCGGCGGCCCCGCCCGGATCGCTCCAAGCGAGCAAGCCACGCGCTGGCCCCGAGGACGTCAACGCGCTGATCGCCGGCGCGGCTCGGGATCTGTCCGACTATCAGCAACTCACGGCGGAGGGAAAGCTGGGCGATGCTGGACAGAAGTTGGAGGCCTTGAAGCGCAAGCTGGAGGCGCTACAGAGACGTCGCTAACTCGTCCGGGAGCGATGATGCGGTACGACGCGACGCGGGCTGCGCTGCTGCACCCGGAAGGGCAGGCGACGCTGTTCTCCCCGGGCCAGAACTGGTCGATCGAAGGCGTGTGCGCCGAATGTTCCCGGCTCGCGTACGTTCGCTTCGAAACGGACGACCGCAACAAGGCCGCGCTGACGGAAGCGATCGCCTGCGCTGGGCTCGGCGAGCCGGGGTTCTTTTCGGACCCGGGTACCGGCACTCAGGCATACACGGCGATCGATACCCAAGGCTCGAGAGCGTTCGTCGTGTTCCGAGGGACTCAGCCCGACGATCCATCGGACATCGGTACCGATGCGCAAGCCGTTCTGGTCGATTGGCAGGCGCAAGGCAAGGTGCATCTGGGCTTCCGGGACGCACTGCACAGTGTGTGGGGCCCCATTTCAGAATGGCTGCTGGGAAGTACGGGGCTCGAAACCTGGGTCACCGGTCATAGCCTGGGAGCCGCGCTCGCGACGCTGGCCGCGGCTTTGCTGCCGGGGTCGCGCCTCGTCAACTTCGGGTCGCCGCGAGTCGGGAACGACGTCTTTGCCTCGCAATTCGAGGGTCGGTTCGTCAAGCGCTACGTCGATTGCTGCGACCTGGTGACACGTCTGCCGCCGGCTTTTCTTGGCTACGTCCACGTTCCGGGCATGATGTATATCGATCGGAACGGAAAGGTACAGCCTCAGGCGACCGAAGCCCTGATCGAGGCAGACACCGCCATCGCCAGGCGCGAATACCTCATCAACGAGAGTTGGCGCTTCGGCAATGCCGGGGTGCGGGATTTCGCCGATCACTCGCCCGTCAACTACGTCTCCGGCGTCCTCCAAGACAGGACGTGATCGGGGCGGAAGTTTTGGACAAATTCCGGAAGATCTCGATAGACGCGGATGGTCGCGGCTGCCTAAGCTGACCGCGCGTTTTTGCGCGCAGCAGAAATATCCAGCGAGCGATGAGCTCGCAACCTCCCCAAGGAGACCCTCATGTTGGTCAGTTGCTGGTCCAGAAGGCCGGGCGAGAGCACCGTCTCGTGGATGCGATGGGGGTCCTTGGCGATCGCGCTGGCCGCGCTGCTGGCTGGCGCGCCCCGCTCGGCGGGCGCCGCGATCCATGCACTTTCGTCGGATCCACGCCTGGTCAGTGGCGGAGATGTGCTGGTCCAGGTCGATGCGCCGCGCGAGGACGCCTCGATCAGTATCGACCTTAACGGGCACGACATCACGGGCGAGTTTCGGCGCGATCGGCGAACCGGTGCGCTGATCGGCCTGGTCGGCGGTCTGACGATCGGCGAAAACACGCTTAACGTGTCTGGCCACGGAGTGCAAGCCGACAGCCTGGTGCTCACCAACTATCCGATCACGGGTCCCATCACATCCGGCCCGCACATCAGGCCGTTCATTTGCCAGACGCAGGAGTTCGTGCTGCCGGACGGCACCAAGCTCGGTCCGCCGCTCGATCCCGATTGCTCCGCACCGACCGTCATCCAGTACCTGTATCTGCCGACTGGCGCAAACGCGCTGATCCCGATGCCCAGCACCAGTCGGCTGCCGGACGACGTATCGAAGACCACGACCTTGTCCGGATTGACAGTGCCGTTTGTCGTGCGCGTCGAGACGAGCACGATCAATCGCGGCGTCTATCAAAGCGCGATCCTGCATGACCCGTCCTCCGAGCCGACCCCAAGTCCCTTTGCGCCGCCCAAAGGCTGGAACGGGCGGCTGCTCGCGGTCGAAGGCTTTGGCTGCCCGGGCGGGTGGTACATACAGGGGCCGGCCGAAGGCAATCTTCCCGGAGCCGCGACCCTTCTGGATCTGACCCGCCTGGGCGAAGGCTACGCGACGTTTGAAAACACGCTCCAGCACCCCGCGAACAACTGCAACGCGGTGCTCCAGGCAGAGACGGCCATGATGAGCAAGGAGCACTTCATCAAGACCCATGGCGTACCCCGGTACACCGTCAGTGCGGGGTGCTCGGGTGGCTCCTACACGAGTCTGCAAATCGCCGATAACCTGCCCGGCATGTTCCAGGGGGTCTTCATTTCATGCACCTTCCCCGATCCGGACGGCATCGCCTTTTCGGGGATGGATGGCCACCTGCTCACGCACTACTTCACCGTGACCAATCCGAACGGCTTCAGCAGCGATCAGCAGGTTGCCGTTTCCGGATATGAAGGTGTGAAGGCCTGGTACGACGCCGCCAACCAGGCAGGACGCACCGATCCGGTGCCCGGCCGCGTCGACGTCCCGGGCTACAACTCCGCTCCGTGGAGTCCGGATGTGCCGGTTTCCGAGCGCTACGACCCGGTCAGCAATCCAACCGGGGCGCGCCCGACCGTGTTCGACTGGCAGCGCAATGCCTACGGCCTCGATCCCGAGACGGGATTCGCCCGTCGGCCGTTCGACAACGTCGGCGTGCAATATGGCCTGCAGGCGCTCAATGCTGGAGCCATCACCACCACGCAGTTTCTCGATCTCAATCAAGGCGTCGGTGGCTACGATGTCGACGACAACTACATCGCCTCACGCACGAGTGGGGACCTGCAGGCGGTTCGGCGCACCTACGAGAGCGGCTTGCAGCTGTACGGCGGTGCCGGACTGGCGTCGATCCCGGTGTTCGATCTGAGCGGCCTGGTCGGCGTTACCGACAGCCACGGCTACCACTATCAGTGGTTCCACTTCGCTACCCGGCAACGCATGATCGAAGCCAACGGCAACGGCGCCAACCACGTGATGTGGCGCGGCAACGCGATTCCGACCGCGCAGGCGTGGCAGTTGTTCATCCAGTGGGTGGAAAACGTCCGGAACGACGGCTCGGAGGCGAATCAGCGCACGAAGGTCATCCGGGACAAACCGGCCGGCGCCGTTGACGGCTGCTGGCCGACCTCGACGCAGTTCGTGGCCGAGCCGCAGACCTTCAGCCGATCGCCCGATTCGCAGTGCAACACGGTTTACCCCTCGTTTGCCTTTCCGCGCTTCATCGCAGGCGGGCCTCTGGCGGCCGACATCATCAAGTGCCACCTGGAGCCGCTCGATCCAGGCGACTACAAGGTCGCCTTCAGCTCCGCGGAATGGGCGCGGCTGGTGAGCATTTTCCCGGGCGGCGTGTGCGACTGGTCGCGACGCGGCGTGCAGCAGCGGCCCGTGGTGCCGTGGGCTTCGTTCGGTCCGTCGCGCTACAACCTCGTGTTCGATATCACCAGACCGGACGACTGACTACCTTAACGACGCGAGGCGATCTCACGGCCGGGCCGGTCGCGCGCGCGGCGGCGCGCGATGCGCGTTCCGTCGGCGTTCGAGCGTAGCCTTCTTGTGGGGCTTGGGGTAGCGTTGGGGCCATGCGTCCCTCTTTGGGCCCCGGAGGATCTCCTCGCTCGCGCGTCGTGGCCTTGCTGTTGATGTCGAACGCGACATTAGCCCTGTGCGCCGCATCGCCTGCTTTTGCGCAAGACTGCACTCTGAAGAAAGTAGCCTCGATCACGCTCGAAGCGACCCACGGCGCAATTCCCGTTATTTCGGCCAAGCTCAATGACTCCGCCCGGAGATTCGTCATCGACACCGGATCCCCGCTCTCCGCAATCGATCCGCAAGTCGCCGAAGAGCTCGGGCTGACGTCCGTGCCCATCACGGGCGTCGAGCTGTACACCAACGGAAAGGAAATAGATCGATACGCGAGGGCCAAGAGCATACGGCTCGACCATGCCGAGGTCACGGATCTGACTCTGCTGCTCGTGCCGCCCCAGGTGCTGCCGTCGGGCGTCGACGGCTTGATCGGGGCGGACATCCTGTCCATCTTCGATCTGGATTTTGATTTCGGAAAAAAGACCCTGAATTTGATGTCGCCGAAGCACTGCAAAGGCAACGTCGTCTACTGGACGGACGCCTACACGACCGTCCCATTCGAGCTCTCCTGGAGCCGGCACCTGTTCGTTCCCGTGATGCTGGACGGCAAGCGCATGAACGCATTGATCGACACGGGCAGCGCGCGGACGTCCATCAGAGAGTCGAGCGCCTCGAGAGCATTCGGACTCAACCAGGATTCCTCCGGCGTCGAGCGGATTCAAGGCATGCCCACCGACAGCTCCTTGAGGTTCAGGTACCGGTTCGACTCGCTGTCTTTCGAGGGCGTCACCGTGCTGCACCCGTTGATCTACGTGCACGCGGACGTCAACGAGCGCACGTTTTCACGCAAGCATCGGGATGAGGAGCAAGTCGATCCGACGACACGTGTCGACCTGGAGCATGCGGACGTTGTGGTGGGGATGAACATACTGGAATCGCTGCACGTATACGTGTCCTACGACGAGCAGGTGCTGTACATAACCGAAGCCGGTGCACACTAGGTCCCGATCGGATCGAGGCACCGCAACGGTTAACACAATCTGGTCAAATCGAGTTGTCGGCGTGCGCGCCTACGTGAATTTTTGAGGCCCACTGGCACCGTCTTGTATGGTTTTGTCAGATTCTTGCAAGCGCGGAATTGCCGCGCATCTCCTCCCTGCCCACGTGGAGAAGTCATCTTGAATGTGCGGCGGCGCAGCGTGTCCGGCGTTCGCCAAGAAACGAGTACCTCGACGCACAAATGCGGGAGTGCCCGTTTCCAGTCGTCCGGTTTTCTGCTGGAATGCCCGCAACTAAAAAGGGCGCATCTTCACATCAGCGCCATCAGGAGCTCCGTGCAAAGCGGGTGCAAGACTTGGCTGCTCGGCAGCCGCTTGCCGCGGGGCGCATGTCCATTTCC
>VBCK01000037.1 GCA_005882215.1 Betaproteobacteria bacterium
CAGACCCGGTACGGCGCGGCGCTCACGGTCTGACCGGGCGTGGTCACGCCAAGGACCCTGGCGTCGTATATACAGCGAGGGCACAAGAAGCCCGCGCCGCACTCCCTGGGTTCACCGCCTTGTAGCTTCCGGAAGCGGGCGCGAGGCTGAGTGCAGATGGACGATGCCGGAAGGATGGCGTTGAACCGTAATCTTGCCGCCCTGGCCGACGGCGAGCGAGCTGCCTTTGACCCCGTTTATCGCACGCTTTGGCCTCTGCTGGTGCGGTTCATCGCCGGCATTTCCGGGGACCGAGCGATAGCAGAGGACATGGCGCAGCAGGCCATGCTGAAGATCTTTTCGAAGGTATCGACGTTCGACGCGTCCCGCGACGGTCTGTCCTGGAGCATGACGATCGCTTTCAACGAATACCAGTCCTACCGCAGAAGGCGGGCCAACGCGCTGGGCGAGCTCGATGAATCGGCCCTGGCCGAAGTTCCCGACTGCGACACCCCGGAAGCAATCGCCATTCGCGACAACCTGTGCGAGGCGGCCAGAAGCGTGCTGGCTTCGTTGCGGCCGCAGGACCGGGAGACGATTGTGGCCGCGATCACAGACGGTCAGCGCCCCGCGGTGAGTGCAGCGGCGTTCCGCAAGCGCCTTCAGCGAGCACTCACGCAGACCCGTCTGGCATGGAAGAGGTACTACGGTGACGACTGCGCCGGATGACTTCGTCAGACGCGTGCGACGCGCATATGAATGGGGGCGGTTCAAGCGCGGCGTTCTCCACGGCGCCCCTGCGCTGCTGCTGACTGCAATTTCGGCGGCGCTATGTCAAAGGGCAGGATGGTCCGCGACGATCGGCGCAACCCTGTTTGTGCTGGTGACCGGGCTGATCCGGTACGGCCGCATCGGCGCGCGGGCGGCCTATGCGGGACTCAAAGTCGGGGCGCTTGCGTTCGCCATCCCGATCGTCATATTCCACTGGTACTTCCGCGATCTTTGTGATCTTCAAACGGTGTTGATGGTCGATACCGCCACGGGGCTTGGCGCCGGTCTGCTGCTCGGGCTGAAGTCCGCGCGGTTGGAAGCCCGCCGCACTGCCTTCCTCCTATGCGCAAGTGCGGTAGCCACGCTGTGTGGAACGCTCGGGTGCCTGTTCTTCGGACCGATCGGAGTCGCCAGCATGGCGGCAGGTGTCTTGCTGTCGACCGCCCCGTTCGCCGTCTACCGCCGCGCCCCCGCCTGACCGGCGGCGAGGCACGGCTCCCAAAAAAACGGTCACGCTCGGTCGCCTGGGCGCGTATTACAGCTATCACCCAGGCGCCCTGCCTTTTTGCGAGGACCAGCACCGTGCAGGAGAGGAAAGAGATCATGGCTTCCGGGGCAGGAGCTGTCGGCTTCAGCCTTTTCGCATCGCTGATCGGCTTGTGCTGCGTCGGACCGTGGACTGTTGCCGTGCTGGGTGTGTCCGGCGCCATCGCGATGGCGCGGTGGCAATCGTTCAGGCCGTTCATTCTCATCGCCGCTGGGTCCATGCTGGCCTGGGCATTCTGGCGAACCTATCGGCTCCGTCGCATGTGCCTGGCGAAAGATTGCACGGCCAACAAGGCCGGCCCCGCGATGCATATCGCACTGTGGTTCTCGGCAGCCGTTCTGCTGGCGGCGGCGTTCGCTCCTCAGCTTCAAGCGCTGTTGGTGGACGCCACGCCGCCGGCCTTTCGCTGAAGCAGGCTTTGATTGGAGCGGACAATGACCACACCTGCCAAATTCCAGCTACTTTGCGCCGCCCTGTTGGCACTGGGCCCCTTGGCGGCATCACCGATGGAAGGGTCGAGCAAGCCTTACGTGGTGCTCGACAAGACCCTGAGCCAGCTGCGCGCGGATTTCAACGCCAATGTCGGAAAGCTGCGCATGCTGTACATCGTCGGCCCAACCTGCGGCATCTGCCTGCGCGGCCTGTCCGATCTGCAGGAGGCGCTGTACAGCAAAAAGGGCGACGATCCTCGCCTCGTGACCTTCGTGGTGCATGTCCCTACCCTGGGCGCGCGAGAAAACAGTGTTGCCGAAGCGACTCAATTGATCAGCAACCGTTACACCACCAACTACTGGGAAGAAACGGGGATCGTCGGGCGGCTGATCCAGCAATCGATGGGATTCAGCAAGTACACGTGGGACTACTGGACGATCTACGACCCGAGCACCCTATGGTCGGACGATCGAATGCCTACTCCGGCGTTTTGGCAGCACCAACTGGACGGCCTGCCGCGGGATCACAAATTGGACGCCACAGCGTTCGCCGCCAAGGTCGACGAGATGCTGGCCCACATAGCTCCAACGGCGGCAGGTAGCGGAAAGTCGACCGACGCGATTGCTCGCCCGCAATGACCCTTGTGGGCGCATCCGAGAGCAACCATGTCTAAACTACAAAGTCTCCGTCGTGCTCACATTCCGCTGCTGACGCTGATTCCGGCTGCCGTTGCCCTGGCGGATCGGACGGCCACCCCGGCTGCTGGGCCGGAAACGCCTTCGGCCGCATATGCGTCGGAAGTACCCCCTGATGAGGTCGACAACAGTCAGGAGGAAGCGATTGGCACCGGTCAGCAGTCGTTGCCGATCGCTCAGGCTATCTCCGAAATCGTGGATCAGCACGTGCAGGGGCGGGGCGGACATGAACGCTTGAAAGGTATCGCCAGCGTGGACTACACCGGCACGCGCTACGTCGACTGCGAACACTATCCCCTTCAAGCTCGCACAGCCCGCTCGAATCAGAGCAGAACCTGGATCAAGACCGGCGATGGTTCGACCGTGGAAAGCGTGCGGTCCGATGATGACATCCAGGTTCATGGCGCGCCGCAAGGACTTCGGATCGAGCAGGAGCGCGCGCTGTTGCAGACTTTCGACTTTTATGGGCCCTTGATCGATTGGGACAGAAAACGATACGACGTCCGGCGCCTCGGGATGGAAAAGCTTACCGGGGTGCTCGCCTGGAAGCTCGAGGTCGATCGCCCTGATGGCTATCGGCAGATCCTGTGGCTCAACAGCCACTACGGCGATATCGTCAAGGAGATCATCTTCGATCCGCAAGGCTCACCAGTGCTCGAAATCGACCGACATGATTTTCGCTCGGTCGAAGGATCGCGGTTTGCCTTCGCCATTGAATACAAAGCCCCGGACGGCACCTTGCTGGCGAGTGATCGCATTCAACGCGTCGAGGTGAAGCGAGCGCCGTCTTGACCCTTCGCGCTGACGCCGTCCTCCGCTTGCGCTGCTGAGGGCTTCCGCTTCGACTGGCACCGGCGCTTTGCCCGGGCTGCTGGGGTCGACTCACGCGTCAGTGAAAAGCATAGGGTTACCGATCCGCATTGACGCCTCAGGATGCCCGACGGTTGATGGCATACCCACCCGCTGACTCGCGGAAAGGCTGCACCAACAGCCTATCGAGACGCAGATCCTCACGCGCGCGGAATGCATCGACACCGATCGTCATCGCCTCGTGACCCGCCGCCGGCCGCGCGCGGTAGGTACCGAAGATTCGATCCCACCACGGCAGATTGAAGCCGAAGTTGCTGTTCGTCTCGTTGTAGACAACCGAATGGTGCACACGATGCATGTCCGGCGTCACGACGACCCAGCGCAGTAGGTGGTCGAGGGCCTGCGGCAGGCGCGCGTTCGCATGATTGAAC
>VBCK01000038.1 GCA_005882215.1 Betaproteobacteria bacterium
ATTCAAAGGGGGCAATTTCCCGCCTGTCGCGGTGCGTGACCTCGCGTTTCAGGCGCGCCAGCAGGACCTGACCGTCGCCACGCACGGGCGGGGAATCTGGATCCTGGACGATCTGACGCCGCTGCGTGCGCTCACCGCTGACGTCCTCGAAAAGGAGGTCGCGCTTTTGCCGGGGCGGCCGGTGCGGCAGAAGCCGCTTGGCTCGGGCGGGTGGCCGGAGGGCGACGCGAGCTACGCGGGACCGAACCCGCCGACCGGCGCCACCCTCGCGTATTACCTGAAGACGCGGCACACGTTTGGACGCATGAAGCTCGAGATTCTCGACACGTCGGGACGCGTCATCGACACGCCGCCGCCCGGCAAGCGCAAGGGGATCAACCGGGTCATCTGGTCGATGCGGGAAACGCCGCCGCGGGTGCCGACGGCCGCTGCCGCAGCGGGCGCGTCGGCGGGTCCGCGAGTGCTTCCAGGGACGTACACGGTGCGCCTCACGACGGGCTCGCAGGTGCTGGAGATGCCGCTCATCGTTTCGCTCGATCCGCATGCACCGTTCACGCTGAAGGACCGCAAGGCCCAGTACGAGGCGGCGATGAGGGCGCACGCCCTGTTCGCGCGAATGAGCGAACTCGTCGACCGGCTGAACGGCTACCGCGTGGTCGCGGCCTCTCGGGCCAAGGATCTGGCGCAGGACGATGCGCTTCGCAGGGACCTGGACGCGCTTGCGCAGAAGGCCGACACCGTTCGCAAGGACATCGTCGCGACATCCGAGGGAGGCGCGATCACCGGCGAGGAGCGTCTTCGTGAGCACCTCGCTCACGTCTACGATGGCCTCTTGTCATACGAAGGGCGGCCTGGCGTCTACCAGGTCGAGCGCGTGAGCGTCCTGGAGCGGGAACTCGCGGACGTCGAGAAACGCGCTCAAGCTCTGGGAGCCGAGGAGCTGCCGCCTCTGAACCGGAAGCTCAAGGCGGCCGGGCTGCGCGAGATTGCGCAGGCCGATGCGGTGGAGGCGGGCCAAGAGCTCTTCGCGGCCCGCACGCTCGAGGAAGCCCTCGAGGGCGCGCAGGAGCAGGAGGCCACGACGCGTCGTCGCGAGCACGACTGAAACTGCACTTCCTCAGGTCGAACCGGATCACTCCACGACCTGCACCCCGTGCCAGAAGGCGCAGCGCCCCTCGATCTGTATCGCGGCCGCGCTTGGCGTGGCGTAATACCAGACCGCATCTCGATTGACGCCGTCGCCGACGACGATGTCGTAGTAGTTCGCCGTTCCCTTCCAGGGGCAAACGGTCGTGGTCGCGCTGCTGCGAAGATATTCCCAGCTTGATCAGTCGCAGAGCGCCAGAGAACCTCGAGTCTCGGTGTGTATTGTTCCAGATCTGCCGGGGTGCTTTCGGCGGCTTGCGCCGACAGGCGCGAGCCGCAGACCTGGTGACGGAGGTGTGGCCGAGTGGTTTAAGGCACCGGTCTTGAAAACCGGCAACGGGCAACCGTTCGTGAGTTCGAATCTCACCGCCTCCGCCATGATGTTCCTTTCCGTAACTGCACTTGACTGCGGGTGCGTGCACTAAGCCCATCGGATGAAGGCTCGACTTGTGGGTTAGACTCGATCAGGGCAGGTAATCACCTGATCGACTTGCCGGACATGCAAACTTAGAATGAGTTTCCACCTAACAGTTGATCTTGTGTCTCGGCAATTGTTGCGATGGAGCGGGAAGCGCCGAGGTTCGGGCTTTGCGTTTGCGGCGCTTGCGCTGATCCTCTTGGCGGCAGCCCCGGCTGCCGTCGTCATGGACGCCGCCGCCCAGACGGGCGCGGGCGAGCATGTGGGCGGCGCGAAGCCAGCGGAAATGCGCCGTGTGGCGCTGGTCATCGGTAATGCGAATTACGTGAAAGGCAATGCGCTCGCGAATCCCATCAACGATGCGACCGACATCTGCAACGCGCTCCAACGCCTGAAATTTGAGGTTCTCTGCTACTACGACGTGCCGAACCGCAGGGCGTTCATGCAGCACATACATGACTTCCAGGTCCGCCTGGGGCGCGGCGTGGCCGGCGTCTTCTACTACGCGGGACATGGTGTCCAGGTCGGCAGGGAAAACTACTTGATCCCGACCCAGGCAAACATCGTCAAGAAGCAGGATATCGAGGACCAGACGGTCAGCTTCGGATACATCATGGACGCGCTCGAGCAAGGGCAGAGCGATTTCAACCTCGTGGTACTCGACGCCTGCCGCGACAACCCATTTCGCGGTTTCACGCGCGCGATGACGCGCGGCTTGGCGCCCTTGACGGAGGCGCCGGCGGGCTCGATCGTGCTGTACGCGACGGCGGCCAACGAACGCGCGTTCGACGGCAGCGGTCGCAACAGCCCGTTCGCCAAGCACATGCTCGCCAATATCGGGCGCCCCGGGATTCCCATCGAGCAGCTCATCAAGGACGTCAGCCGCGGCGTGCAGGACGAGACCTTCCGGGAGGAGGGGCACCGGCAGACGCCATTCAGCTATGGATCGTTCACGGGCGAGTTCTGCTTTGCGGGGTGTGCCGTTCCGGTGTCGGCCGCTACGGCGGCGCAGCTCAAATCCCGGGAAGAGGAAATGGAGCGACTGAGGCGGGAGAAGGCGCAACTGGAAGCGCAGATCGCCAGTCGCAATGAGCAGTCGAACTCCGGCAAGGAGAAGTCGCGCAAGGAACCTCCGCCGGCCACTCCCGGGACACCGAAGGCGGATATCCCGGCTGCATTTTGACGAAGCACGATCCTGAGGGGCAGGAATGAACAGCAAGGGTCTGTGGCGGGTGGCGGCGGCCGTGTTGTCTGGCCTGTTCCAGGTGCCCGCTCTCGCAGCCGAGGGCACGGGCGAAGGGTTCTCGGTCACGGTCGGAACCAAGGTGTGGGTGAACGAGTGGTCGAGCTGGTCCACCCCCACGATCGGCGGCCAAGCCGCAGTCGTGCCGATCGACAGCTCCACCAAGGTGTCGCTGATCCCGGTCGTGAGTCTGCGCTTTCGTGACTTCTATGCATCCTTCAGCACGCTGCTGAACACGTCCTACACGCTGTCCGGGCAAGCCCAGAATTCGATCGATGCCTCCCGCAAGGAGTTCGATGCCAATGTGGGCTACTACGTCCTGCCCGGTGTTGGCGTGTCGCTCGGGTTCAAGTCTCTTTCACAGACATTTGGTGCCTCTAACTACCGCTGGAGAGGCCCGACCATCGGTGCCAGTGCGACGGTTCCGATCCGCGGGGGGACCGCCGCCTATGGCGCGCTCGGGGTAGGGTTCTTCACGATGGACCTGCCGGCGGGCGACCCGAACTCCCCGGTGAACAGCGGCCTGAACGCCAATTACACGATCGGCGAGATAGGGCTCGCCTACGCCACTGCCGGCATTGCGACGATTGCGGTGACGTCGACCGCATTCACGCTCGGCTACCGCTTCCAGAGCGTTGCGACCAAGGACTACAAGGTTCGCGCGGCCACGGGCACGAGCGTGATCGGGTCCACGGACGTGCACGACGTGACGCAAGGCCCGGCGCTAGGGGTGCTGCTCCGATTCTGACGCGGTCGAGCAGCGATGGGCGCAATTCGGAAAGATCACCCGCGATGATGATTTGCAGGAAGCTCGGTCGCCGCCCTTTTCCG
>VBCK01000127.1 GCA_005882215.1 Betaproteobacteria bacterium
GTGCTGGCCATGATGTTCGACATGGCGGCCGCCCCGAGCGCCACGCTGGTCGCTTCGCTGCTGCTCGGCACGCCATCCCTGAGCCTGATCGGAGCGGTGGGCGCGGCGCTGACCTTGGGTCTGCGCGGCGCCGGAGTGCTGGTGACGCTGCTGGTTCTGCCGCTGTACGTTCCCGTTCTCATTTTCGGGGCCGGGGCGGTCGATGCATCGGCCGGCGGGGTGTCGCCCGGGGCGCATCTGATGCTGCTGGGCGGGCTGTCGCTGGGCGCCGCGGCCCTGGCGCCCTGGGCGATCGGCGCCGCGCTCCGGGTGTCGGTCGAATAGTTTGAAATAATGGGGCTATGCAGACCCAAGCGATACGTCCCCTGAAATTCGGCTTGCACCGCTTCGCCGCGCCCCCGGAGTTCTATCGGCTGGCGGGGCGGCTGATCCCGTGGTTCGGTTCGGCCGCCGCGCTGCTGGCCGCAGCCGCCCTGTATCTGGGGTTTTTCGTGGCGCCGACCGACTTTCAGCAAGGCGAGGTGTACCGGATCATCTTCATCCACGTTCCGGCCGCCTGGATGGCGATGTTCATCTACGCGGTAATGGCGTTCTGGGCCGGTTTCGGGATGGCATTCAACACCCGGATGTCCTCGATGTGGGCGTGCGCGATGGCGCCGACGGGCGCACTGATGGCCTTCCTGGCGCTTTGGACCGGCGCGCTGTGGGGCCGCCCGACCTGGGGCGCGTACTGGGCCTGGGACGGCCGGATGACCTCGACGCTGATTCTGCTGTTTCTGTACATCGGCTTCATGGCACTGCACGGCGCCATCGATGATCCTCGCCGGGCCGACCGGGCGGCCGGGGTGCTGGCGCTGGTCGGGGTCGTGAACCTGCCGATCATCTATTTTTCGGTCCAGTGGTGGAACTCCCTGCATCAGGGCGCGTCAGTCAGCTTGACGCGCGCACCCTCGATGGCCGTCACGATGCTGGAGGCGATGTTCGTAATGACGCTTGCCTTCTGGATGTACAGTATCGCCGCTTCGCTGGCGCGCGCGCGTGCGATCCTGCTGGAGCGGGAAAAGCGCTCCAGCTGGGCCCAGGCCGTCGCGCAGGGCTGACGATGCACTGGGCGAGCTGGCAGGATTTCTGGGCGATGGGCGGCTCCGGGCGCTACGTATGGGGCGCCTACGGTCTGGTCGCGCTGGCGCTGGCGACTGAAGTGATGATGCTGCGGGCGCGCGTGCGGCGTGCGCGCGAAATGGCGCGCCGCACTTCGGACTGGTCGAAGAAGGAAACGCAATGAAACCCAGACATCGCCGTGCGGCGCTGATCGTCGCAGGCGTCGCGGTGCTTGGAGTCGCTACGGCGCTGGTGCTGTCGGCCTTCCGGCAGAACCTGGTGTTCTTCTACACGCCGAGCGACGTGGCCGCGAACAAGGCGCCGGCCAATCAGACGTTTCGGGTCGGCGGACTGGTCGAGACCGGCAGCGTCAAGCGCGAAGGCGTTCGCGTCACCTTCCGGGTAACCGATACGGCCCAGACGATCACGGTGGCCTACGACGGCATCCTGCCGGATCTGTTCCGCGAGGGCAAAGGCGTGGTCGCCGAGGGCCGGATCGAACCGGGCGGGGTGTTCCGGGCCTCCCAGGTGCTGGCCAAGCACAACGAGAACTACATGCCCCCGGAAGCTGGCCGTGCGCTCGAACAGGCCGAAAAGGCTCGCCGGACCTTGAAAGTTCCGACCGGATCCTCGAGCTGACCGCCGGTCAATTGTCCCGAGCGATCGCGGGGAGCCTGAGCTCGACGCGCAGGCCGGTCGGCGAGTTGGCGGACAGTTGCAATCGCCCGTGATGGGCGCGGGCGATCCGATCGACGATCGCCAGCCCGAGTCCGGCTCCGCCGGAGCCCGAACGGGATGCATCGCCGCGCTCGAACGGTCGCAGCAGCCGTTCGATTTGATCCGGCGCTATCCCTGGTCCTGAATCGGACACTGCGACGATGGCTTCGGAGCCATCCCGGTGGACTTCCAGACGCAGGTTCAGGTCACCCGCTGGGCCGCGCCCGTACTGCACGGCGTTGTTCAGCATGTTGTCGAGCGCCCGCGCCAGCTCGGTCGGATGTCCGAGCACGCGCAGCCCGGGTTCGACCTGCTGGTCGACCCGGCAGCCGATGGCGGCGCCGACACGGCTGCGCGACAGGGCGTCGAGCGCGAGGGCGGACACATCGGTGGCCTGCGGCGGTCGCGCACCGACCGGCCGCGCATAGTCGAGAAACTGGCGGACGATCAACTCGAGCTGGTCCAGGTCTCCGATCATTCCGCCGCGCACGGCTTCGGGCAGACCGCTCATTTCCAGTTCGAGCCGCAGGCGAGTGAGCGGCGTGCGCAGGTCGTGCGAGACGCCGGCCAGCAAAATCGCCCGCTCCCGTTCGAGCCGGTCGAGGCTGTCGACCATCCGATTGAAGCTTCGGTTCACCATTCGAATCTCGGGAGGTCCCAGATCCGGCAGATTGCGCGGAGTGCGTCCGGCGCCGAGCTCGGCCGCGGCCCTGGACAGTTCCGCCAGGGGTCGATTGACCAGGCCGGCGATGGCCGCCGCGATCAGCAGCGAGATGATTGCTGCCAGCGCCGCCCAGGCGATCCACTCGCGGCCGACGTCGCCGGCCAGCAGGTCGCGGTCGATGAAGGCCCAGTACGCATCGTCGTCGATCGAGAAACTGATCCACATGCCGGGCACGCCGTTCACTTCGGAGGCGAGCCGCGTCGCCGGCCCGAGCTTGGCCCGCACGTTGCGCGTGACCAGACGCACCAGCGCATCGTCGGGCAGCGGCATGAGCTGATCGCCCGGCTCCAGAGGGACGACCCGGATCCCCTCGTTATCGGCCAAGTCGTTCAACAGGTCACGGCGGCGCCCTGGATCCGAGAACACGAGCGCGCTGCGCGTCGTATTGACGATGGAAACGACCTGCTGAGCGATCTGGCGGGCGCGCGGCTCGCGCTCGAACACCTGCACCGTCGGCCACCAGGCCGCCATGGAGGCCGCAAACAAGAGCAGGATCAGCAGGAACGTCCGCCAGAACAGCGGCGGCGAACGAAGCCTCAAGCGGTTCCGTCCGGTATGAACACGTACCCCAGACCCCACACCGTCTGAATAAAGCGAGGCTTGGACGGATCCGGTTCGATCAGCTTGCGCAGGCGCGATATCTGCACGTCCAGGCTTCGATCGAACGCCTCGTATTCGCGCCCGCGCGCCATTTCCATCAGCTTCTCGCGCGACAGCGGAACCTTCGGAAATCGCGCGAAGACCTTCAGCACCGCGAACTCGCCGGTCGTCAATGCGACGGGTTCGCCGGAGCGGGTCAGCGTCCGGGTCGCCAGATCCAGCACGAAATCGCCGAATACGACGCTGGTGGCCTCCTGCGAAGGGGCGCCCGGCAACTCGGGTGGCGCCTTGCGGCGGAATATCGCGTTGATGCGCGCCAGCAATTCGCGCGGATTGAACGGTTTGGGCAGGTAATCGTCCGCGCCCATCTCCAGGCCGACGATCCGATCGACGTCTTCGCCCTTCGCGGTCAACATCAGGACCGGAGTCGGGTCGTTGCCCCCGCGCAGGCGCCGCAGTACCGACAGACCGTCCTCACCCGGCATCATCAGGTCCAGGATCAGCAGATCGAAACGCTCGCGTAGCCAGAGCTTGTTCATGGCTGCGGCACCGTCCGCCGTATAGACGGTGAACCCGTTTTCGGTCAGGTAGCGCCGCAGCAAATCACGCAAGCGCTGATCGTCGTCGACGACGAGAATCTTCGGGGAGGGCGCTTTGGACATATCGGTGAGTCGCGGGCCGCGCCGATCGTATCGCCGGGCGCCGAGGGCGCCCGCCCAAGGCACAAAGTGTTACAGAATTTACCCCCCTCGGGCCGACTTTTCGAGCGGCGCGCTGGCGCTAGCGGGCGCCGGATGACAAGATCAGTGTCACGGAGTTCGACAGAATCGATGAGAGTCCCGATCGTCGCGGTCGCCGCAGCGTGTCTGGCCTGGGGCGTCGCCTCGGCGCAGATGGGCCCGTCGTTTGCGCCGCCGGCGCTGCGCGTGGACTCGCCCCCGGCTGCGCCGCCGCCCGACGCGACGGCGGAAATCTGGAGCCACATGACTCCGGAGCAACGCAAGCAGCTGTGGCAGCAGCTCACCGCCGATGAGCGCGCCTCGATCTGGCGGCGGCTTCCGCCCGAGCAGCGCCAGGCGATCCGTGAACGCCTTGCTCCCGAGCAGCGCCCGTCGATTCGGCCCGGTCAGCCACCCGAGCAGCACGCCGCTCCGGGACCTGGCCCGAGACTGAGCCCGGAGGAGCGTCGCCGGCTGCGAGAAGAGATTCGCGACGCCCACCGCGATCTGCGGCGCGGTCGGGGGGGTCGGTAGTCGATCAAGCCCGCACGGCGCGACCGCGAGCGCGCCGCGCTTTATTAATACAATGCCACCCCGTGCGAATCCTTGCGATCGAAACGTCGACCGAGCGGTGTTCGGTCGCGTTGGCGCGCCCGGCCGGCGTGGTGCAGCGGCAGCAGAAAGCCAGCCAGCGGGTCGCCGAACGTGCGCTGTCGATGGTTGCGGACCTGCTGGCTGAACAATCCGTTACGCTGAGCCAGATCGACGCGTTCGCCTTTGGCAGTGGGCCGGGCGCCTTCACCGGGCTGCGAGTGGCTTGCGCGCTGGTACAGGGGCTCGCGTTCGCGGCCGATCGTCCCGTGATTGCCGTCGGGAGCCTCAGGGCGCTCGCGTTCGGCGCGTGGCAGCAAGTGCGGAGCGATGATCCGCTTCGCGTAATGGCGGCAATCGATGCCCGGATGGGTCAGTTTTATTGGGCCGTTTACGAGCACCACCGGGTGGACGCACGCGAGCTCGCTGCGGCGGCGCTGGCCGTGCCCGAACAAATGGCCGGGCTGGTAGCGCACTGGCAGCCACAAGTGATCGTCGGAAACGCGCTGCGCACGTTCGAAGCCGCCTGGCCGTCACAACACCAGGCGACCCGCTTGCCTGATCTGGCTGCCGACGCGTCGATGACCGCCGAGCTGGCCCGCATCGATCTGGCGGCCGGCCGCACGGTCGCGGCCCGCGACGCCGCCCCCGAATACGTACGCGACCAGGTCGCGCTGACCGTGGCACAGCGGTCAGCCGACGCCGGGAGCGCGCCGTGAGCGCCGTTCGCAGGCCAGAGGAGCCGATGTTCAGGCCGCTGCTGCAGGCGGACCTGAATCAGGTGATGCGGATCGAGGCGGACGTATATCCGTTTCCGTGGACGCGCGGCAATTTCGAGGACGCATTGCGTGCCGGTTACACGGCCTGGGCGATGTTCGACACCGCGGGGTCGATGATTGCCTACGCGATCGCGATGCTGGCGGTCGATGAGGCGCACCTGCTGAACCTGAGTGTGGCGGGCCCGCTTCAGCGGCAGGGGTACGGATGGAAGATGCTGGAGTGGGTCGCACAGTCCACGCGCGACTATGGTGCGCGCAGCCTGATGCTGGAGGTGCGTCCCAGTAACGACGCGGCACTACGGCTGTACAAGCGTTACGGCTTCGAACGGATCGGCGTGCGCCCCGGCTACTACCCCGCGGTCGGCGGCCGGGAGGATGCGGTCGTGATGAGGGTGCCCCTGTGACCAGCCTGGACCCGCGTCGCGCGCGCCTGTGGGAGCGGCTCGGGCTCGGGCCCGTCTGGACCGAGCGGTCCGCGCCCGCCTTGGCGCCAGCTGGTTCGGCGGGCTTGCCGGTGGAAGTACCGGTCGCCCTTGACCGTGGGATCGACCGGATGGGCTGGGACGAGCTCGAACGTACGGTGGCCGGCTGCACCGCGTGCGGATTGTGTAAGGCGCGCACCAACACGGTATTCGGCGTCGGCAGCCGTGACTCGCAATGGATGCTGATCGGAGAGGCGCCCGGCGCCGAGGAAGATCTGCGGGGCGAACCCTTCGTCGGGCAGGCGGGCCGACTGCTGGACAGCATCCTGGCCGCCGCCGGACTGGGTCGAGCAGCGACGGGCGCCTCGGCCGTCTATATCGCGAACGTCGTGAAGTGCAGGCCGCCTGCGAATCGCAATCCGGAGCCCGATGAGGTCGTCCGCTGCGAACCGTTCCTGCGACGGCAGATCATGCTGCTTGCGCCGCGCGTGATCGTCGTGATGGGGAGGGTGGCTGCTCAGGCGGTACTCGGCACCGATGCGAGCATTGCATCGCTGCGCGGCCACGCCCATCGGATCGATGTGGCCGGCGCCAGCGTGCCGGTGATCGTCACCTATCACCCGGCCTACCTGTTGCGTAACCTGGCCGACAAGGCCAAGGTCTGGGCCGACATGTGCCTGGCGCGGGAAGTCTTCGATCGGACGCAACCGCGAGCGCACTAGCAGCCGTGGCGGGTGTCTCCAATCTGCGAGACGGCGTCGAACTTGCGCTGGTTGACGCGGTGCTTCAGGATCACCAGCATCATCGTAACCGCGACGAAGGCTCCGATCAGGGACATCGTGACCGCGGCCGAAAGACCGGCCACGATCAGCAGCGAGTAAACGCCCAGCATCAACAGGATTCCCAGGTTCTCGTTGAAGTTCTGCACCGCGATCGAATGGCCGGAGGACAGCAACACGTAGCCGCGATGCTGCAGCAGCGCATTCATCGGAACGACGAAGTAGCCGGCCATCGCCCCGATCAGCACCATCACCACGGCTGCTGCCAGCAGAGCCCACGGCACCATGTGCCCCCAGATGACCGGCCCGGAATGGGCCAGGTGGGCGAAGTTCAGCAACGACAGCACCGACACGGTCAGCCCCATCGCGACGCCGACCGGCAGCACGCTGAGCGAGCGCTGCAGCGAGACACGGCCTGCGGCCACAATTGCACCGATCGCGATGCCCACCGCCGCCAGCGCCTGCAGCACCGCGCCGTGAGAAAGATCCAATCCGAGCATGTCGGCCGACCAGCGCAGCACGATGAACTGCAGCGTCGCACCCGCGCCCCAGAATAGCGTGGTGACGGCAAGCGAAATCTGTCCGAGGGGATCCTTCCACAGAGTGACCATGCAGTGTCCGAAGTCGGCCATCAGTCGCCAGAGCGTGCGCTCCTGCTTCCGGTAGCGAACCTGGGTGTCCGGCACCCAGATGTTGATCACGGCCGCAGCGGCGTAGACGCCGCAGATGACCGCGATGGCCGCCTTGCCCACCTTGCCGAGGTCGGGCTCGATATACGGGACTCCCAGCGCCAGCACGATCGTGCTGACGGTCGGCGAAACCAGCACGCCGCCGGCCACGAAGCCCAGGATGATCGATGCGACGGTCAGGCCTTCGATCCATCCGTTGGCCGCCACCAGCCGTTCGGGGGGCAGCAGCTCGGTCACGATCCCGTATTTGGCCGGCGAATAGGCGGCCGCGCCGAAGCCGACCACCGCGTAGGCCAGCAGCGGGTGGATTCCGGTCAGCATCAGCAGGGCGCCGGCGAGCTTGACTCCGTTCGTAATCAGCATCACGCGCGCCTTGGGCATCGAATCGGCGAAGGCGCCGACAAAAGCGGCCAGCAGCACGTACGAAATGAAAAAGAACAGCTTCAGCATCGGCGTCATCCACTGTGGCGCGTGCATTTCGCCGAGCAGGGAGATGGACGCGATCAGCAGTGCGTTGTCGGCCAGCGACGAGCCGAACTGAGCTGCCATCACGAGGAAGAAGCCGCGCGAGAGGACGGCAGCGGGAGCGGGGGTCGGGACCAAGAATGGCAGACGGGCAGACGGCGGGGTGGACTGGGCGGCGCGGTTTATAGCACGAGGCCGACGGGCACCTGCACCGAGAGCCGGTATTCTTTGGAAATCCCCCACGTAGCGAGCACAGGCACGTGCCCAGACCGCTGATCGCCCGCATCGATGGCCACGCGTTGAGCCACAACCTGTCGGTGGCGCGCGCGCGCGCCGGACAGCGCCGCATCTGGGCGGTGGCGAAGGCCAACGCCTACGGCCATGGGCTGGAACGCGCGGTACGCGCCTTTGCCGATGCCGACGGGCTGGCGGTGCTCGAAGTGGAGGAAGCGCAGCGGGCGCGCGAGAGAGGATGGAGCAAGCCCATTCTGCTGCTGGAGGGAGTGTTCGATCCGCGTGAGCTGGACGAGGCGGTGCGGCTCGATCTGACGTGCGTGGTCCACTGCTTCGAGCAGATCGAGATGATCGAGCGCCGGCCCGATCCGGCCGCGCTGAACGTGTATCTGAAGCTGGACAGCGGAATGACTCGCCTGGGTTTTGCGCCGGTCGATGCCGCCTCGGCGCGGCAGCGTCTCGGCGCGGTTGCAGGGGTTCGGGTGGCCGCACTGATGAGCCATCTGGCCAACGCCGACCGCCGGGACCCGGGGCCGTGCAGCGTTCAGGTCCAGCGTCGCGCATTCGACCGGTTGTGCAAGGGGATCCGGGTGGAGACGAGCCTTTGCAATTCGGCCGCGCTGTTCCTGCACCCGGATCTGGGCGATCACTGGGTGCGGCCGGGGATCGCTTTGTATGGTTCGTCACCGGCCGGATCGCCCGCCGCAGCGGCGCTCGGCTTGCGTCCTGCGATGGCCTTGAATTCGGCGCTGATCGCGGTTCGCAAGGTGCCGGCGGGTGCCCAGGTCGGATATGGCAGTCGCTGGACCGCAGCGCGGCCGACCCGGCTGGGCGTGGTGGCCTGCGGGTATGCGGACGGCTATCCGCGCAGCGCGCCGGACGGCACGCCGGTGTGGGTGGCGGGCCGGCGCGCGGCGCTGGCCGGACGGGTCTCGATGGACATGCTGTCGGTCGATTTGACGGGGATCGACGACGCCGCGGTCGGCAGCCCGGTTCAGCTGTGGGGCGAACACGTGGGCATCGACGAGGTGGCGCGCCACTCGGAGCGGGTCGCTTACGAGCTGATGTGCGGCTTGAATCCGCGGGTGCGGGTCACGGACGCCCTCAGTGATCCGGACTGACGCCCGCGACGTGTCGAATCCGCGAACCCAGTTTGTCTGCAACGCCTGCGGCGGCTCGGCCGTCAAGTGGCAGGGCCAGTGCCCGCACTGCGGCGCCTGGAATGCGCTGATCGAGACCCGCTCCGAAGGGGGCGCGGCGCGGCGGCGCGCCACGGCCACGGGGGCAGCCAGTGCGGTGGCGATCGGCGAGGTGACGGCCGCCGAGCCCCGGCGCCTGTTCACCGGGATCGAGGAGCTCGATCGGGTGCTGGGCGGCGGGCTGGTCGACGGGGGCGTGGTACTGATCGGGGGCGATCCGGGAATCGGCAAATCGACGCTGCTGCTGCAGGCGCTGGCGAAGCTGGCGGCGTCCGAGGCGGTCCTGTATGTGAGCGGAGAGGAGTCGGCGGCCCAGGTGGCGTTGCGTGCCCAACGGCTGGGAATCGAAGCGGACCGCTTGCCCCGCCTCAGGGTGCTGGCCGAAATCGAGTTGGAAACGGTCATCGCCGCGATCGAAGCGGAAAAGCCCCGAGTGGTCGTGGTGGACTCGATTCAGACGCTGTTCACGCCGGCGCTGAGTTCGGCGCCCGGTTCCGTATCGCAGGTGCGCGAATGCGCGGCCAGTCTGACGCGCCTGGCCAAGCGAAGCGGCGCCGTCGTCGTCCTGGTCGGCCACGTGACGAAGGAAGGCGCTCTGGCCGGTCCGCGC
The DNA here is from genome assembly GCA_005882215.1 of Betaproteobacteria bacterium. Classification (GTDB taxonomy): domain Bacteria; phylum Pseudomonadota; class Gammaproteobacteria; order Burkholderiales; family Burkholderiaceae_F; genus VBCK01. The sequence goes on from VBCK01000127.1 coordinate 9,630, forward strand.
GTGCTGGAGCACATGGTCGACACGGTGCTGTACTTCGAGGGCGATACGAACTCCGCCTACCGGCTGGTTCGGGCGTTCAAGAACCGCTTCGGGGCGATCCATGAACTCGGCGTGTTCGCAATGACCGACCGCGGACTGCGTGGCGTGAGCAATCCGTCGGCGCTGTTTCTGTCGCAGCAAGGCGACGGCAAAGGAGGGCTGGTTCCGGGCTCCTGCGTGATGGTGACGCAGGAAGGCAGCCGCCCGATGCTGGTGGAGATTCAAGCGCTGGTGGATGCGGCGCATGTGCCGAACCCGCGGCGGCTGTGCGTCGGGGTCGATCCGCAACGGCTGGCGATGCTGCTGGCCGTGCTCAGTCGGCATGCCGGGGTGGCCACCTACGACCAGGACGTGTTCGTCAACGCGGTGGGCGGCGTGCGGATCGACGAACCGGCCTCCGACCTGGCGGTGCTGCTGGCGGTTCTGTCCTCGATCCGGAACCGTCCGCTGCCGCGCGCGATGGTGGTGTTCGGCGAAGTCGGGCTGGCCGGCGAGATCCGGCCGGCGGCGCGCGGCCTCGAACGGATGCGCGAGGCCGCCAAGATCGGTTTTTCGACGGCGCTGATTCCGAAGGCGAACGCGCCGCGCAAGGCGTTCGAGGGACTGGAAGTCATCGCCGTGGAAACGCTGACCGAGGCTATCGGCGAGTTGCGCCTGCGATAGCGCAGCAGCCTAGCGAAGTTCTGCCCTGTTTCGCATCACTGCACAGAACGCCGCAAGCGCGATTGCGCACGCCGCGAGCGGAGCGAATGCGAGCGCCGCAATTCCGGTCAGATCCCACGCGACGCCGCCGATCACTGCTATGACGACCGCGCCACCGTAGCTCAGAGTGAATACGCCCGCCGATGTGCGCGCGACGTCCTCCGGCGGGCACAGGTGCGCCGGCAGGGTCAGTCCCAATATCAACGCTGCGGCGTCGGAAAATCCAAGCACCCCGGCGCAGACGATGGTCAGGGGCCCGGTCAGAAAGACGATACCGCCGATGCTGGCGAGCGATGCGAGGCCGGAAGCAAAGTAAGGCCAAGCGCGGAGCTCCAGCCTTCCTGCCACGACCAGCAACAGCAACGAGGCAGGAAGCTGGCCCAGATTCAGTGCGAGCAGCGCCCCGGCGATCAGGTCCGAGCGGCCTTTGCCCGCCAGATAGATTGGGACAAACGCGTTGGCGGCGAAGTAGATCGCGTTGATGCAGCAGAAAAGCCCACCCAACCGCCAGACCAGGCCCAGGCGCCAGTCAGGAAGCCATTTGCGCCGCGGCACCGACTGCGCGGGGTGGGAGATCCGCGTTCGGGGCGCGAGCGCGTAGACGACGAGCGCGATGATGGCTATCGGCAACGACCATGCGACGAGCGACAGACGCCAGCTGCCGCCGACGAGCGGCAGGATCACGGGAGTCGTGAGCAGAACGGCCAGAATCTCTCCGACCAGAAGGCCGTTCGTATACACGGCAGTCCCGAGGCCGATTCGGTCGGGCAGCCACTGCCGGACTGTCGTCGGCATGATCGGTTGCATGATCGCGACCCCGGCCGACATGACGACGGTCGTCAACAGCAGTACGGCATAGTTCGGGCTGAGCCCGCGCAGGGCAGATCCTGCAGCCACGAGCGCGAGGCTGCCGGCCAGCGCGGCCACCACGCCGAGGCGCTGAACGAGCAGCGACCCGACCAGCGCGGCGATTGCGAACATGGCCGGCGCAATGCTGCCGAGGAGGCCGACCTCGGTGGCGCTCAAGTGCAGATCGTCGCGTATTGTCGCGATCACCGGTGGCACGGCGAGAATCGTCAGCCGAAGTCCATTTCCGGAAAGCCATAGCAGGACTACCGCCTTCCACGGCGTACGGTGTGCACTGGTGCACGTGAGGACTGCCATCGTCAGCCCTGCGAGGCAATGCCGTCACGGGCCGGCATTGGAAGCTGCGAGCCGCGCCGCTTCGAGGCCGGACCGCACCGAGCCTTCGAGCGTCGACGGAAACGGGCTTTCGGCGATATCTCCGGCCAGGTACAGGCCGTTGGCCGGCAGCTGCGGCGGCGGCCGGCGCAACCCGATCGCGGGCAGCAGTGTTGCGCGCCGCTCGATCACGATGTTCTGCGCGATCGAGGGCGGCAGCCCGAATTCCGCGCTGAGCTGGCGGTCGGCGGCGGCGCACAGCGCGCCACGTTCGCTTTCGATCCGCAGCGCCGGAGCGCCGATCACGACGCTGAAGATCCCCTGGTTGGCCGGATCGATCCGGCCGCGATCGAACACCCATTGGCCGGGGCGGTCGTTGGCCGGCTCGTCGAGCAGCGCATAAACGGGTTCGGGCAGGCGGATTCCGTTCGGGTAGCGCAAATAGACGGTGGCGATCGGCTCGTATTGCAGGCTGCGCAGCTCACTGATCGCCGGCTGCAGCGCCTCGATCGAGGCCGACTCGAGCAGGCGCGCCGCCGGCTCGGCGGGAACCGCCAGCACAACGCGGTCGGCCTGCAAACGCTGCTCGCGCAGCTGCACGCTCCAGCCATGGCCAGATCGCGCCAGCGCGATCACCGGCTGGCGCAGAAGGACGGTGGCGCCGGCCTGCTCGAGGTACCGCCGTGCCGCTTCGGGCATCGTGGAGGACAGATCGCGCCGTGTCAGCAGCAGCCGGCTGTCCGCCTCGGCGGCTCCCAGGGTCAGACGCAGCAGGTTCAGGAACATCTGCGACGACGCCTGTGCGGGCTCGGCGTTCATCGCCGCAATGCAAAGCGGTCGCCACAGCCGGCGCACCATCGTGTCGGACTGCGTGGCCAGCAGCGTCGCCACCGGCCGATCGACGGACAGCTGCCACCGACTGCGACGCTGGCGCGCGACCCAGGCGGCTAGCGCGAGGCGGTCGCGCCACCGCACGCGGCGCGCGCGGGCCAGCCCGAACGCGAGGTGCAGCGGGGCCGGCAAGGAGACCGCTCCGAGCCGCCATCCGTCCGGATACCGGACCATGAACGGCAGCGACAGCAGTGTCTGATGCGGATCGACCCCGAGCAGGCGCATCAGTGCGATGGTTTCGGAGCATGCGCCGAGCAGCAGGTGCTGTCCGTTGTCGACCGCGAAGTCCTTATCGCCGATCCGAAGGTCGACGCGCCGGGCCCGGCCGCCGATCGCCGGCGCGGCATCCACCAGCGTGACCGTGGCGCCCAGCCGGGCCGCTTCGACGGCGCACGCGAGGCCCGACCAGCCGGCCCCGATCACCAGCCAGCGGGCAGAGCTTCTCGACTGCGCCGTCATAGCGCCATGGCACCGCCGCGCGGCGGCCCGAACACCCAGGTGCGCCAGGCGATCAGCAGTTTGCGGACCGGGGTCAGCGCGATGCGCTGATGCAGCACGCGGAAGTCGCTGCGCTCCAGCTCGTCCAGCAGCGTCTCGTACAGCGCGCCCAGGATGATGCCGGGTGCCTGGGCGCGCCGCTGCGGCGCCGGCAGATGGGCGGCCGCCGAGCGCAGCGCGGCGCGCGCGCGCTCGGCCTGCCGGGCCATCAGCGGGGCGAAACCCTCCACATAGCGCGCTGCCGACAGGTCTTCCGGTTTCACGTCGAAGTCTCGCAGGTCCCGCATCGGAAACACGATCCGGCCCCGGCGGGCATGCCGGCCCGCATCGCGCACCATCAGGATCATCTGTATCGCGAGCGCGAGCTCGCGCGCGTGTGCTTGCGTGGCCGGCTCCACCGCCCCGAACACCGTCGCTGCCATCTCGCCGAACGGCGCTGCCACAAGATAACAGTGTTGCACCAGCGCGTCGAAATCATCGAACGGGGCCGGCTCGAGCAACCGAAGGCGCGCTTGCAGCGAAAGCGCGAACGGGGCGGACGAAAGCCCATAGACGGGCAGATGAGGCGCCAGCGCGCGCGTAACCGGGTGCTGGGGCTTTTGCTCGAACAGGTGCTGGATTTCCTGCGCCCACCAGCCCAGACCTGCGCGCGCGACGGCCGGATCGGAGGCGTTTTCGATCGCTTCGTCCAATTCCCGGCGCAACGCGTACAGCGCGGTGGCTGCGCGCCTGCGCGCGGCCGGCAGGAACAGCAGGCTGTAGTGGGCGCTGGATGCGACGCAGGCGAGCTTATCCCGGCAGTATTGGTCCGGACTCATCGCGTTCGATTAGAATCCAATTGCCGGTGCGAAGGTGGCGAAATTGGTAGACGCACCAGGTTTAGGTCCTGACGCCTTCACCGGCGTGGGGGTTCGAGTCCCCCCCTTCGCACCACGGACACCGCAGATGAAGGGCTTTGGAACGGTAAGAACCATCCGATCGTGCATTGTCGATGCAGGCTGACATTCAGGATCTCGGTGGATTGCAGCGGCGCGTCGACCTGACCGTCGCGGCCACCGATGTCGCGCAAGAGGTCTCGCAGCGGCTGGCCCGCATAGCGCGGCAGAGCAGCATGCCGGGCTTTCGCCGCGGCAAGGTTCCGATGAAGATCGTCGCGGCCTCGTACGGCTCGCAGATTCAGGCCGAGGTGATGCGGGAAAAGCTCGGCAGCGCTCTGTCGACCGCCCTCGATGCGAGCAAGCTGCGCCTGGCGGGCGCTCCCAGGCTGGAGCCGCAATCGGCGCAGGATGCGGGTCAGATCGCGTTCAGCGCGACGTTCGAGGTCTATCCGGAGATAGACCTCGGCGATCTTTCGCGGGTCGAGCTGCATCGCTACACATGCGGCGTCAGCGAGGCGGACGTCGATCAGACGGTCGAGATCGTTCGGCGCCAGCGGGCGAAGCGGGCAGCGGTGGAGCGCGAAGCCGCTGACGGCGATCGCGTCACGGTCGATTTTCGCGGAACCATCGACGGCCAGGAGTTCGAAGGCGGCGAGGCGAGGGATTTTTCGTTCAACCTGGGCGAAGGGCGGATGCTGCCGGACTTCGAGCAGGCGGTGCGCGGATCGCGCCCCGGCCGGCAGTCGCAATTCACGGTGAGCTTTCCGCCCGACTACCCGGCCAGCAAGGCGGCGGGTCGCACGGCGCAGTTCGCCTTGACGGTCAAGCGGGTCGAGCAGATCGAATTGCCGCCGGTCGATGCGGAATTCGCCCGAGCGCTTGGAATCGCGGACGGCGACCTGTCACGGATGCGGGCCGAACTCAGAGCCAATGTGGAGCGCGAGGTGGCCAGCCGCCTGCGCGCGCGCACGCGCGAGCACGTTTTCGACAGGCTGCTCGAGGCGACGCGTTTCGAGGTGCCGCAGGCTCTGGTCGACGAGGAACTGCAGCGCCTCGTGAAGGGCGGGGCGGCGGGCGAGGCGCCGGCCGGCGCCGCGCTGCAGCAGGCGGCGCGACATCGGGTGCGGCTCGGGCTGCTGATCGGCGAACTGGTGGCACGGCAGGCACTGCAACCGCGGCCGGAGCAGGTGCGCAAGGCGGTCGAGTCGATCGCCCAGAGTTACGAGAATCCGTCCGAGGTCATACATTGGTACCTGGGCAGCCGCGAGCGCCTGGCCGAGATCGAGGCCGGCTTGACCGAGGACAACGTGGTGAACTGGGCACTGGCGCACGCGAAGGTGAGCGAGGTGGACGTGCCGTTCGACGAACTGATGGGAGGACGCAAGTGAAGCAGCGCGCAGCGATCAACCTGGGCCCGACAGCGGGGCCGCAGGAACCGGTCGGATTGGGCATGGTGCCCATCGTGATCGAGCAAAGCGGTCGGGGCGAGCGCGCCTACGACATCTACTCGCGCCTGTTGAGGGACCGGGTCGTATTCATCGTCGGCCCGATCAACGAGCTGACCGCCAACCTGGTCGTGGCGCAGTTGCTGTTCCTGGAATCGGAAAACCCGGACAAGGAGATCGCGCTGTACATCAACTCTCCCGGTGGCTCGGTGTACGCGGGGATGGCGATCTACGACACGATGCAGTTCATCAAGCCCGACGTCTCCACCATTTGTGTCGGGATGGCCGCCAGCATGGGCGCCTTTCTGCTCGCCGGCGGAGCCAAGGGCAAGCGCTACGCGCTGCCCAACTCGCGGATACTGATCCACCAGCCCTCGGGCGGATCACAGGGCCAGGCCTCCGACATCGAGATCCAGGCGCGCGAAATCCTGTACCTGCGGGAGCGTATCAACAAAATCCTGTCCGATCGGACCGGGCAGCCGGTCGACCGCATTGCACGCGACACCGACCGCGACAACTTCATGTCGGCGGGCGATGCAGTAAGCTACGGGCTGATCGACAAGATCTTCGTCAAGCGGGGCGATGCCGCATGAGCGGCTCTTGGTCGCCGCAGTTCTGACCGCCATTTGTTTCGACGGGGAGGAGCGGACGCACGATGACGGACCGGAAGGGATCGAGCGAAAAGCTTCTGTACTGCTCCTTTTGCGGCAAGAGTCAGCACGAGGTCAAGAAGCTGATTGCGGGCCCGTCGGTGTTCATCTGCGACGAGTGCATCGACCTTTGCAACGACATCATCCGCGACGAGGGCTCCGGAGAAGCGGGCGGCAGCGGTCCGCGGTCGGATCTGCCGACGCCCAAGGAGATCTGCTCGATCCTGGACCAGTACGTGATCGGACAGGAAAAGGCCAAGCGCATCCTTTCGGTCGCGGTCTACAACCACTACAAGCGACTGAAGCACCTGGCGACCAAGGACGACGTCGAGCTGGGCAAGAGCAACATCCTGATGATCGGCCCGACCGGCTCCGGCAAGACGCTGCTGGCGCAGACGCTGGCCCGCCTGCTGAACGTGCCGTTCGTGATCGCCGACGCCACCACGCTGACCGAAGCCGGCTACGTCGGAGAGGACGTCGAAAACATCATCCAGAAGCTGCTGCAGAACTGCAGCTATGAGGTCGAGAAGGCGCAGCGCGGCATCGTCTACATCGATGAGATCGACAAGATCTCGCGCAAGAGCGACAACCCGTCGATCACGCGCGACGTCTCGGGCGAAGGCGTGCAGCAGGCGCTGCTGAAGCTGATCGAGGGCACGATCGCCAGCGTGCCGCCACAGGGCGGCCGCAAGCACCCGAACCAGGACTTCGTGCAAATCGACACGACCAACATCCTGTTCGTCTGCGGCGGCGCCTTCGATGGGCTGGAAAAGATCATCCGGAACCGCTCGCAGCGCAGCGGAATCGGCTTCGGCGCGGAAATCGCCACCTCCGGCGACCACTCCGTCAGCGACCTGCTGCAGGACGTTCAGCCCGAGGACCTGATCAAGTTCGGCTTGATCCCGGAACTGGTCGGGCGGCTGCCGGTCGTTGCGACGCTCGATGAGCTCAGCGAAGGGGCGCTGGTGAAGATCCTGGTGGAACCGAAGAACGCGCTGATCAAGCAGTTCCGGCGCCTGCTGTCGATGGAGGGCGTCGAACTGGAAGTGCGTCCCGAAGCTCTGGATGCGATCGCTCAGCGCGCGCTGAAGCGCCGTACCGGTGCGCGCGGCCTGCGCTCGATCGTCGAAAGCATCCTGCTCGACGTGATGTACGACCTGCCGAGCATGGCCAACGTGATCAAGGTCGTCATCGACGAGAGTTCGATCGAAGAAGGCCGACCGATCCTTATCTACTCCGATCAGCCGAAAGTCGCAGGGGCACCCCGCTAACGGGTAGTTGCACCCGCGCAGGTTACGGGCAAGAGGCCCCACCTGTTCGCTACTGGCCGGCTCCGCGCCGTGCTAGAGTCGAATTGCCCATGGCGCCGGTCCGATTCCTCTTGAATTGGTGCGGATTGTCCCCATTTCCACGGCATCCCGCCGTGAGGATGAGATAAATGTCCACCGCCTTGCTGCCTTTGGAACCCACCGTACTGCCGCTTCTGCCGCTGCGCGATGTGGTTGTATTCCCCCACATGGTGATTCCCCTGTTCGTCGGCAGGCCGAAGTCGATCAAGGCGCTCGAAGCGGCCATGGAGGCCGGCAAGAGCATCATGCTGGTGGCGCAGAAAAACGCGGCCAAGGACGAGCCGTCGGCCGATGACATCTACGCGATCGGCTGCGTGGCCAATATCCTGCAGATGCTGAAGCTGCCGGACGGCACCGTCAAAGTGCTGGTCGAGGGAGCGCAGCGCGCGACGATTCACCGGATCGAGGACCTGACCACGCACTTCGTGTGCGACCTGACCCCGATGGCACCCGAGACCGGGGGCAACGCCGAGCTCGAGGCACTGCGCCGCGCAATCGTCGCGCAGTTCGACCAGTACGTGAAACTGAACAAGAAGATTCCCGCGGAGATCCTGACGTCGATCGCCGGCATCGATGAGGTCGGCCGTCTGGCCGACACGATCGCCGCCCACCTGCCGCTGAAACTGGAGCAGAAGCAGCGGATCCTCGAGATGTCCGGGCTGAACGAGCGGCTGGAACACCTGCTCGGCCAGCTCGAAACGGAGATCGACATCCTGCAGGTCGAAAAGCGGATCCGTGGCCGCGTGAAGCGGCAAATGGAAAAGAGCCAGCGCGAGTACTACCTGAACGAGCAGGTCAAGGCGATCCAGAAGGAGCTGGGCGAAGGCGAAGAGGGCGCCGACCTGGACGAGCTGGACAAGAAGATCAAGGCGGCCCGGATGCCCAAGCAGGCGCGTCAGAAGGCCGAGTCCGAGTTGAAGAAGCTGAAGCTGATGTCGCCGATGTCGGCCGAGGCGACGGTCGTGCGCAATTACATCGACACGCTGGTCAATCTGCCCTGGAAGAAGAAGAGCAAGATCAACAACGATCTGGGCAACGCCCAGCGCGTGCTCGACGAGGACCACTACGGGCTGGACAAGGTCAAGGAGCGCATCGTCGAGTACCTGGCGGTCCAGCAGCGGGTCGACCGCCTGAAGGCGCCCATACTGTGCCTGGTCGGCGCTCCGGGAGTGGGCAAGACCTCGCTAGGGCAATCGATCGCGCGCGCGACCAACCGCAAGTTCGTCCGGATGGCTCTGGGTGGCGTGCGCGACGAAGCCGAGATCCGGGGACACCGCCGCACCTACATCGGGTCGATGCCGGGCAAGATCCTGCAGAACCTGAGCAAGATCGGCGTGCGCAACCCGCTGTTCCTGCTCGATGAAGTCGACAAGATGGGGATGGACTTCCGCGGAGATCCGTCGTCGGCACTGCTCGAAGTGCTCGATCCCGAGCAGAACCATACCTTCGTCGATCACTACGTGGAGGTCGACTACGACCTGTCGGACGTGATGTTCGTCGCGACGGCCAATACGATGAATATCCCGCCGCCCCTGCTGGACCGGATGGAGGTGATCCGTCTGTCCGGCTACACGGAGGATGAAAAGGTCAACATCGCGATGCGCTATCTGCTGCCCAAGCAGATGAAGAACAACGGCGTGTTCAAGCAGGAGCTGGAGGTGACCTCGGCTGCGATCCGGGACATCGTCCGGTACTACTCGCGCGAGGCCGGCGTGCGTGCGCTCGAGCGCGAGATTTCGAAGATCTGCCGCAAGGTCGTGAAAAACTCGCTGATCAAGGAAAACGGCGGCAAGGTCCGCGTGCTTCCGGGCAACCTGAGCAAGTTCCTGGGCGTGCGCCGCTACACGTTCGGCGTGGCCGAGAAGGAGGCGCAGATCGGACAGGTCACCGGGCTGGCATGGACCGAAGTCGGCGGCGAGCTGCTGACGATCGAAAGCGCGATCATGCCCGGCAAGGGCAACATCATCCGGACCGGCTCGCTGGGCGACGTGATGAAGGAGTCGGTCGAAGCGGCGCGTACCGTGGTTCGGGCGCGCGCCCGGCGGCTCGGCATCAAGGACGAAGCCTTCGAGAAGAGCGACATTCACGTTCACCTGCCGGAAGGCGCCACGCCGAAGGACGGTCCGAGCGCGGGCGTTGCGATCACCACTTCGGTCATCTCGACGCTGAGCGGCATTCCGGTGCGACCCAATGTGGCGATGACGGGCGAGATCACGCTGCGTGGCGAGATCCTGGCGATCGGCGGCTTGAAGGAAAAGCTGCTGGCGGCATTGCGCGGCGGAATCAAGACCGTTCTGATCCCCGAGGAAAACGTGAAGGACCTCGCGGAGATTCCGGATAACGTGAAGAACCGGATCGAAATCGTGCCGGTCAAATGGATCGACCAGCTGCTCGAAGTCGCGCTGACGCGCCAGCCGATCGCGCTGACCGAAGAAGAGGTCGTCGCGGCGGCGCGCGCCCAGCCGGCGCCGGCCGAAGCGGTGAAACCCGAAGCCGCGCCGGGGGAATTCGTCAAGCACTGAACGGGCAGCTGCGCAGACACTGACGGGCCTGCTCACGGCGCGTGCGTAGTGCCACTCGACGGGACCGCTTGACACTGTGAAAGCGGCGCGGTTGAATACTCGCCTTCCACATCTCGGGGCCTTGCACTGACGATCGCGGGTTTGGCGCGAGGCGGGTGTTCGATTCGAACGAAAAAGTCGACAAGACGACTTGGGAGGGGGTGGCAGTGAACAAGACCGAACTGATCGAGCATATCGCGCGTCAGGCCGATATCTCGAAAGCGGCGGCTGGTCGCGCGCTGGAAGCGATCGTCGGCGGCATTCGTACGTCCCTGAAAAAGGGCAATTCCGTCACGCTGGTCGGCTTCGGCACGTTCATGGTCGGCAAGCGCGCGGCGCGGCTTGGCCGCAACCCACGCACCAATCAGCCGATCAAGATCAAGGCCGCGAGGGTTCCGAAGTTCCGGGCTGGCAAGGCCCTGAAGGATGCAGTAAACTGATTTGCTCCGGTGCCCTTGCACGCGGCGCACGGTAAGGAGATTCGGCGCGCGAAGGGTGCTTAGCTCAGTTGGTAGAGCGGCGCCCTTACAAGGCGTAGGTCGGGAGTTCGAACCTCTCAGCACCCACCACAGGCGACGCGTCGGACAGCAGGCACGCGCGGAGTGGTAGTTCAGCTGGTTAGAATACCGGCCTGTCACGCCGGGGGTCGCGGGTTCGAGTCCCGTCCACTCCGCCATTTATCGTACCGAGGCGAGGCTGGCTTCGCCTTTTTTCTTCGCCAACAGCGATCGCGCTCAAATGTTCGACTCGATTCGGTCCCAACACCGCTTCTTCACCTTTGCCCTGATGATGATGGTCGTGGTGAGCTTCGTCCTCACGGGGGCCTACGGGTACAAACAGTTCCTTGAGATCGACACGTCGATCGCCAAGGTCGGCTCCGAACGCATCAGCCAGCAGGACCTGGACGTGGCGGTGCGGGAGCGCCTCGAGCAGATGAGCCAGATGCTCGGCGCGAATTTCGACGTGCGCACGATGGATACCCCGCAGGCGCGCGCGGCCATGCTCGATGCGCTGATGTCGCAGCGGGCGCTCAAGCTCGAAACACAGCGGACGCGGCTGCTGGTCACCGACCACAAGCTGCAGGAAGTGATCGGGTCGAACGCCGCGTTCCAGCAGAGCGGCCGCTTCGACTACGACACCTACAAGGCTCTGCTGGCCGCGCGCGGAATGAACGAGCACTTGTTCGAGGCCGAGGTGCGCGACGATCTTGCGCGCCAGATGCTGGTGGACGCGGTCGCCAGTTCGGCCGTGCTGCCGAAGTCCGTGTCGGACCGCCTGTGGCAGTTGCAGCATGAAAAGCGCGAAGTGCGCGAGCTGGCGTTCCGGCCCGATGCCTACCTTGGAAAGACCGAGATCAGCGACGAGGCGATCCGGGCCGATTACGAGAAAAACAAGTCGCGCTACCTGACGCCCGAGGCCGCGCGGGCCGAGTATGTGGTGCTGCGCGCCTCCGACCTCGCCGCTCAGGTCACCGTCTCGCCGGACGAGGTGCGGGCGTTCTACGATCACAACCCGAAGCGCTGGGGCCAGGCCGAGCGTCGGCGGGCCAGCCATATCCTGATCACGGTCGGTGGGCCGGATGGCTCGGCGCCGGACAAGGGCGCGGCGCGCAAGCTGGCCGAATCCGTGCTGGCCAAGCTGCGTTCGAACCCGGCCGATTTCGTGCGCCTGGCCAAGGAATATTCGAAGGATCCCGGATCCGCGCAGAAAGGCGGCGACCTTGGCTGGTTCGGGCGCGGGATGATGGTCAAGCCGTTCGAGGACTCGACGTTCTCGATGAAGGATGGCGAGACCAGCGGCCTGGTGGAGTCCGATTTCGGATTTCACATCATCCGGGTCACCGGGATCGAGCCAGCCCGCACCAAGTCTTTCGAGGACGTCAAGGCTCAGATCGAAGGCGAGCTGCGGCAGCAGGCCGCCGAAAAGCGATTTTCCGAAATCGCGGAACAGTTCAGCAATTTCGTCTACGAGCAGGCCGATGGATTGAAGCCGGCGGCCGACAAATTCAAGCTGCAGTTGCGCGAAGTCGACGGGCTGACGCGCCGGGGGGCACCGCCCGCAGACGCTGCGAGCGTGTTCACTGCGCCGGTGATCGAGGCCGTCTTTGCCCCCGATTCGGTGCAAAAGCGCAGGAACACGAAGGCGATCGAGATCGGAAACAACACGCTCGTGTCGGTGCGCGTGCTCGATTACCATGCTGCCGCGCCGATTCCGCTGGAGATCGTCAAGCCGACCATCAAGGACGCGCTGCAGCGTGCCGCCGCGGCCGAAATGGCCAGGACCTCGGGTCAGGCGCGCCTGGCCGAGCTTCAGAAATCATCCAGCGACGATGGCTTCGATGCACCACGCTGGGTCGGCCGAGACGACCCTCAGCAATTGCCGCCGGCGGCGGTGACTTCGATCATGCAGCTGGCAGCGGGCCGCCTGCCGGCTTTTGTCGGGGTCCAGGCGGGCGACGGTAGCTACCTGGTGGTACACGTGCTGTCGATCAAGGCTGCCGATGCCCCCGCCGCCGCCGCCGCAGCCGGCGCGTCGGAACAATGGCTGCGAACGCTTTCTTCGGCCGATCAGGTCACCTACGTGCAGGGGTTGCGGCAGCGGTTCGGCGCGAAGGTCGTGCGAGGCGCGCCGATCGCAGCGGCCAAGGAAGAACAGGAGTAAAGCGGCCCGCGGCTAATCGCCGAGCGCCAACTGGCGCGCGGCCCGTTCGAACTCCGAGGCGTCGGCGCTGGGGATCGAAACGCGCACCGCTTCGCCCGCGCGAAGATAGTTGGACTGAATCGAGCGGCAGTACACCGGGTCGTAGTGCTCCTGGAGCAGGCAGGCGACCAGCGCGTCCCAGCTGTCGTTTCGCACCATGGCCTTCCAGCGCTCGACGGCGGCGAGCCCGTGCAACGCGGCCAGGCAGTCGAGCTGCGCGCACAGCCGCTCAGGGTGGCGCTCGTAGTGGCGGTATTCGTCGCGTAGCAGCCGGATACGCTGCGCAACCGGAACATCCAGCGCGACGCAGGCAGACTGGCGTATCGCACCCAGCAGCGCGTCGGGCAGCTGGCAGTCTCCGATCCTACGGCTTTCCGACTCGACGAAGACCGGGCGCGCCGGATCGAGGCGCCGCAGCGCCCACCAGAGGCGGGTCTCGAATTGCTTCTGGCTCGGCTGCGGCTGGCCCGGCAGATCCCCCAGCACCGACCCACGATGAGCCGCCAGAGCTTCCAGGTCCAGCACCTGCGCACCGGCCCGATCCAGATGATTCAGCAGGCGGCTTTTGCCGCTGCCCGTGGCCCCGCACAGCACGCGATAACGGAACTGCGCCGGCAGCGTCGCCAGTGCGCCGACCACCAGGCGCCGGAAGGCGCGGTAGCCGCCCTCCAGCTGCACTACGCGCCAGCCGATGCGCGCCATCACGTGGACGATCGATGCGCTGCGTTCGCCGCCTCTCCAGCAATACACCAGCGGGGACCATGTGCGCGGGCGCTCCGGGAAGCAGCTGCGCAGATGCCGCGCGATGTTGCCGGCCACCAGCGCGGCGCCCGCGCGGCGCGCCTCGAACGGCGAAACCTGCTTGTAGCGCGTTCCGATTTCGACCCGCTCGGCGTCGGTCAGCACCGGGCAATTGACGGCACCGGGCAGGTGATCGATCGCGAATTCGGACTCGCTGCGAACGTCGACGATCGTATCGAACTGCGCGAGGCGCGCCAGCGCGGCATCACAGTCGATCGTCTTCAGCACGCTTCACGCCGCCGGTCGATGCAACATCGGCTGCAGCCTCGGCCAGACGTTATCGAGCATCAGCCCCTGGGCCTGCTGGTTCGGGTGAATGCGGTCGGGCTGGAACAGGTCCAGGCGATCCGCGAATCCTTCGAGCAGGAACGGAACAAGATCGACCCGGTTGTGACGGGCCAGCAGCGCGTACGTTTCGAAGAATCGCTCCGTGTAGTCGCGCCCGTAATTGGGCGGTATCCGGATTCCGACCAGCAGTACGCGAGCCCGCGCCTGATGGCACGCGTCGATCATGGCCTGAAGATTGTTCCGCATCTGGTCCAGATCGAGCCCTCGCAGGCCATCGTTGGCGCCCAGCTCGATCACCACGATGGCGGGTTCCCAACGCTGCAGAAGCGGCGGCAGCCGCGCGCGGCCCCCACTCGTGGTGTCGCCGCTGATGCTCGCATTGACGACGCTATACTGCCGGTTCTGCCTCGAAAGGCGTTCCGACATCCGGCCGACCCAGCCGGTGTCGCGAGGCAGCCCGTATTCGGCCGAAAGGCTGTCGCCGAGCACCAGGATCGTGCGGGTCGACGGCACAGCCGGCGCGGCCGCCGAACCCACCGCGATCGACACCAGCAGCGGCAAACACAGCGCGGACAGGCACACGTGAAATCGGAAGCGGAGGGCGGCAAGCAAGCGCAATTTCCGTCTGCCTTTGCCGTGGAGGCAACGTACCTGTGCAAGATCGTCCCCGATCCGAGCGGCAGCCTGACGATTCTCGATCATATCAACCTGGCCGTCAGCGCCGGCCAGACGGTCGCGATTCGAGGCGCGTCGGGCTCGGGCAAGTCGACCTTGCTCGGCCTTCTGGCCGGGCTGGATGTTCCGACCCGCGGCACGGTGCGGCTGTTCGGCCAGGATTTGACGGCCCTGGATGAGGACGGCAGGGCGCAATTGCGTGCCGGCCAGGTCGGCTTCGTATTCCAGACGTTTCACCTGCTTGATCACCTGACGGCGCTGGAAAACGTGATGCTGCCGCTCGAAATCGGTCCGGCACAGAGGGGACGGACGGCCCGCACCCGGGCACTGGAGCTGCTCGAGCGGGTCGGACTGAACGGCCGCAGCGCACACGAGGCACGGACGCTGTCCGGCGGGGAACAGCAGCGCGTTGCGCTGGCGCGCGCGTTCGTCACGCAGCCGGCGATCCTGTTTGCCGACGAACCGACCGGCAGCCTCGACTCGGCGACCGGAGCTGCGGTGATCGATCTGATGTTCGAACTCAATCGCGAGCTCGGATCGACGCTGGTGGTCGTCACCCACGATCCGGAGGTCGCCTCACGATGCTCACGACGCGTGGAACTGCGGGCGGGCCGGATCATGGCTCAGGGCAGCGAGGCGGCTCACGCGGGCGGCTCGGCTCGCCACTTCTGAGGCGGGCCAGTTCGCGCACCGCCAGTTCGGGCACTTCCGAGGCCACCAGCCCGACGTCGGCCCCGAAGACTTCGGCGGCGCGGCCGTGCAGCCAGACCGCAGCCAGCGTGCCGGTCAGAATGCCGAAACCCTGCGCGATCAATGCGCCGATCATCCCGGACAGCACGTCGCCGGTGCCTGCCGACGCAAGCGCGGGGCTCCCCGTCGGGTTGATCCAGTACGACTCGCCCTCGGCCGGGCGATCGACGATCACGCTGCCCGCGCCCTTTAGCACGAGGGTTGAGCGCAGCTGCTGAGCCAGCAGAATCGCGGCCGCGATGCGGTCGGCATTGACGTGGATCGGCGGCACGCCCGCCAGCAACCGTGCCGCTTCGCCCGGATGCGGCGTCAGCACGCTGGGCGCTTCGCGTCCGACCAGCGCTTGGCGCAGGCGTTCGTCGAGCGCGATCAGGTTCAATGCATCGGCGTCCAGCACGACCGGCGTGTCCTGCAGGAGCGCGTGCCGCAGCGCGCGCCGCGCCGGCTCCGAGGTTCCCAGCCCGCAACCGATCACCGCCACATCGACCGGCGGCAGCCGGTCCAGCGTTCGGATCATCAGCTCCGGACTGACGGGATCGACGTCAAGGTCCGGGGCGCCCACGCAGCACACGTACACGCGGCCAGCGCCCAGCCTCAGTGCCGATCGGCCAGCCAGCAGCGCTGCGCCGATCATCCCGACCTCGCCCCCGATCACCGCCACGCTGCCGTACCGGCCCTTGTGCGAATTGCGCTGCCGAGGCTTCAGGACCGCGGTGAACTGGTCGGGCCCGTTCAAGTGACCTGCGGCGACGCCGGCATCGACTCCGAGGCCGTCGACGTGGACGGTGCCGGCTGCATCGCAACCGTCGCTCATGTGCAGCCCGGGTTTGTCTCCGAGGAAGGTCAAGGTCGCCTGCGCGCGCACGCCAGGCACGTCGCCGACCCAGGTGCCGGAGTCGGCGTCCAGGCCGGTGGGGACGTCCAGCGCGACGACGGGTGCGCCGCATTCGTTGGCCCAGCCCGACGCTTCCAGGTACGGTCCGGAGAGCGGGCGGCTCAAGCCGATCCCGAACATTGCGTCGACGATCAGGTCGAAGCGGCCGCCCTTGGGCAGTTCCGCCGTCGACTCGCCACCGGCGCTCGCCCAGGCTGCGTGAGCGTCCTGCGCGTCGCCCGAGGTCGGTGCCGACGGCGACCAGCACAGGCAGGCATGCCCGAGCTCCCGCAGCACGCGGGCGCACGCATAGCCATCGCCGCCGTTATTGCCCGGCCCGCACAGCACGACAAAGGACGCGGGCCGCACGGGCGCATGTCGATCGAGCCACTGGGCGGCCGCATGCCCGGCACGGCTCATCAGCGTGCCGGGCGCCAACAGGCGCGCATGTTCCTGCTCGATGCGGCGCAGTTCTTCGGTCCGATACAACGCGCTCATCGGCGTCGACTCACGTTATGCCCTTGGCGCCTCAGAGGCTCAGGGCCTGCTGGCTCACCCGCTGACCGACCGCGAGCGAGCTCGTCAATCCGGGCGACTCGAAGCCGAACAGCTGAATCAACCCCGGCAAACCGTGCTGTCCGGGCCCGTCGATCACGAAGTCGTGCGGCGGCTCTCCGGGCCCGGACAGTTTCGGGCGGATGCCTGCATACGCGGGCTGCAACGCGCCGTCCGGAAGCTGCGGCCAATAGGCTCGAATGCTCGGGTAGAAGAGCTGCGCGCGGCGTGCATCGACGTCGAAATCGATCCGATCGACCCACTCGACATCCGGGCCGAACCGGGCCGCGCCGCCCAGGTCCAGCGTCAGGTGCACTCCCATTCCCCCGTCGACGGGCAGCGGGTAGATCAGGCGCGCAAACGGCGCCGCCCGCGTCAGAGAAAAATAGTTGCCTCGAGCCAGCCGTAGCGATGGAATGCGCTCCTTCGGATACCCTTCGATCGTCGCCGCAACACGCTGGGCCGACAGGCCGGCGGCGTTGACCAGCACGTCGCAACTGATCCGATAAGGCTGGTCCGTCCCGGTGGTCAGCTCCCACACGCCATTGTGGCGTGCGGCCCATTGCATCGGCGAGCCCAATGCGATCGAGCCATCATGGGATTGAAGGTCGCCCGACAGCGACAGCATCAGCGCGTGGGAGTCCACGATCCCCGTATCGGGCGAATGGATGGCTGCGTGACAGCGCAGCGCAGGCTCCAGTCGGCGCGCCTGCTCCGCATCGAGCAGCTCGAGGCGCTCGACCCCGTTGGCCAGCCCCCGGCGCCGAAGGTCAGTTAGCGCGGGCTCCTGCGCCGGTTCGGTCGCGACGATCAGCTTGCCCAGTCTGCGGTGCGGCAGACCCCGCTCGCCCAGGTAGCCGTACAGTAGGTCGCGTCCCTGCACGCACAGCCGCGCCTTCAAGCTGTCCGGCGCGTAATACAGGCCGGCGTGGATGACCTCGCTGCTGCGCGAACTGACCCCGGATCCGATCCGCGACTCCGCCTCCAGCACGATGGTCTGGAGCCCTGCCATCGCGAGGGCGCGGGCGCAGGCCAGCCCGATCACCCCGGCGCCTACGACGATGCAATCGGAATGCTCCAAAACGACCTGCTCCAGACCCGGGCCAGACGATACATTAAGCACGGAATTCCCCCTAAGCGTGCCGATATTTCGTCCGACTGGCAGCCGCCCGCTCCCCGCTAATCTGCGTCAGCCTACTCAGCCAGAAACCCATGAACGCGCCCGAACGACTTGCAAACGCCGCGCTCGGCGTGCTCGACACGCTGTCGATTTGCTACGCCCCGTTGATCGACAAGAAGCGCAAGGCGATCGGCACGCGTTTGACGATGCTGGCCAGCAATCCGAACGACCGCCCGCCGATCGGCCGGGTGCTGGAGGCGCTGAATACGGTCTGGCCCGAATCGGACGCTGCGGTGCTGGTGGCCCCGCTCGATGCGATTTTCGATGAGTCGGCGTTGGACTGGGACCCGCCGAGCAACGCGATCCTGGAGATTCCGACGACCGCCTTGCGCGATCCGCGAACGCAGACGGTCACCCAGTCGATGTTCCGCGACGGCAAGCGGCTGGCGCTCAGAGGCCGACCCGACGTCGCCCTGCCGCCGGCCCTGCTCTCGTGCTTCGAATATTCGCTGATCCACATCAGCGATGACCGCCGCCGCGGGGCCGACTACACGCCTCCGGCCGGCGTCTCGCGTCGCATCCCGTTCATCATTACGGGCGTACAGACCGTGTCCGACGTGGACGCGGCCTACGAGCGCGGAGCGGCCGCCAGCGTGGGCTGGCCGCTGGACGACGTGTCGCAAAAGTCGGCGCGGCCGCTGCAGCCGGGCCAGGCGGTCGTGATGGAGCTGCTGCGCCTGGTGCGCGACGACGCCGATATCGCGAAGATCGACTCCACGCTCAAGCGCGACCCGGCGCTGGCCTTCAAGCTGCTTCGACTGGTCAACTCCGCCGCCTTCGGCCTGCCGGTGCAGATCACCTCGTTCCAGCACGCGGTGATGATGCTCGGCTACAAGAAACTGATGCGCTGGCTCTCGCTGCTGCTGGCCACGGCCTCCAAGGACACCAACACGTTCCCGCTGATGCACGCTTCGATCCGGCGCGGGATGTTTTTGGAAATTATCGGTGCCGACGAGCGCCAGACCGAGATTCGCGACGAGCTGTTCATCACCGGCGCCTTTTCGCTGCTGGATCGGATCACCGGAGCGCCATTCGCGCACCTGTTCGAACTGATCTCGTTGTCGGAGAGCATCGTCGACGCGATCGTGCGCCGCAGCGGTCCCTACGCGCCGTACCTTAATCTGATCGAGGCCATCGAACGCAGCGACCCGATCGCGATCCGCAAGCAGGCCGACCAGCTGGCGCTCCCGGTGGGCGCCTGCAACCAGGCGCTGCTGAAATCGATGACCTCGGCCGAGCTGCTCGACGCCGAGATCTGATCCGTCACCTCCGGCCCGACGCGCGCGCACTATAATGTGCACGCAGCTCGGGCCATGTCCAGCCAACCCAACGGTTTCTTCCTCGACGGTCCGGCCGCGCTGACGAACGCGCGCAGCACGCAGCTCGCGATCCGGTTGCGGTCGGTCGAACCTTCCCTGGTCGCGGTCGGCGCGCACTATCGGCACTTCGTTCAGTTTGATCGCACACCCGAGCCGTCCGAGGTGGCGCGCCTGGCCCGACTGCTCGATTACGGCGAGCCGTTCGAGGCGTCGGCCTGGGCCGGGTCGCGCGAAGCGCTGGTGGTGCCCAGGCCCGGAACCGTCTCGCCGTGGTCAAGCAAGGCCACCGACATCGCCCGCAACTGCGGATTCGACTGGGTCGTGCGCGTCGAGCGCGGCACGCGGGTGCTGCTGCGCTTCAATGAGGCGTCCGGCTCCGCGGCGCAGCGGCCCAGCGAAGCGCTGCTGGTCCATCTGCACGACCGGATGACCGAATCGGTCATCGAGCCGAAAGGCGCCGTGCGGCGGCTGTTCGAAGCGGCTCAGCGCAAGGCACTGTCGAGCCTGGAACTGGGCGGCGATGCACGAGGCGCCCTGGAACGTGCCAACGTCCAGTTCGGATTGGCCCTGTCGGCCGAGGAGATCGACTACCTGGCGGGGGCGTTTTCCCGCGCGGGTCGCGACCCGACCGACGTGGAGTTGATGATGTTCGCGCAGGTCAACTCCGAGCACTGCCGTCACAAGATCTTCAACGCCCGCTGGACGATCGACGGCCAGCCCCGGGGCGATTCGCTGTTCGACCTGATCCGCTCCACGCACGCGGCGGCACCCGAGGGAACGCTGGTCGCCTACCGCGACAACGCCGCGGTGCTGCAGGGACGCGCGACGCGCCGCCTGACGCCGCGCCGCTCGGCCGACGATGCGGCCGCGCTGTACCGGCCCGCCGACCAGATCGAGCACATCGTGTTCAAGGTCGAGACCCATAATCATCCGACCGCCATTGCGCCGTTTCCCGGCGCAGCGACCGGCTCCGGCGGCGAAATCCGCGATGAGTCGGCCACTGGCCGCGGGGCCCGCCCGAAGGCTGGGCTGTGCGGCTTCAGCGTCTCGAATCTGGGGCTGCCGGGAATGAGCGCACCGTGGGAATCGGACCGCGACGTGACGCGGATCGACGCGGACGGCGACGGCGCCGATTATGGCTTTCCGGCCCGAATCAGCGACGCGTGCCAGATCATGCTGGAAGGGCCGATCGGGGCAGCCGCGTTCAACAACGAGTTCGGGCGGCCCAATCTGCTGGGCTACTTCCGCGCCTTCCAGCAAAACGTGGCAGGCGAGCGGGTCGGCTACCACAAACCGATCATGATCGCGGGCGGCATCGGCAGCATCCGCGCCGAGCAGGTCGACAAGCAGCCGTTGCCGGTCGGGGCGCTGCTGGTGCAGCTGGGCGGGCCGGGAATGCGGATCGGCCTCGGGGGCGGAGCCGCGTCGAGCGTCGGCGGCGGCGCCAATGCCGAGCAGCTCGACTTCGACTCGGTGCAGCGTGGCAACGCGGAAATGCAGCGGCGGGCGCAGGAGGTGATCGACGCGTGCGCCGCGCTGGGCGCGAACAATCCGATCCTGGCGGTGCACGATGTCGGAGCCGGGGGGCTGTCGAACGCGCTGCCGGAACTGGTGCATGGCGCCGGTCGGGGAGCGCGCATCGACCTGGCCGCGATTCCCGTGCTCGACAGCTCGATGAGTCCGCTCGAGATCTGGTGCAACGAGTCGCAGGAAAGATACGTGCTGGCGATCGAGCCGGATCGCCTGGACGAGTTTGCGGCTCTGTGCGAACGCGAGCGTTGTCCGTACGCGGTGCTCGGAGCAGCAACTGCGGAGGACCGGCTGGTCGTCGGGCGCGACGGGGAGCGCGCGGCGGTGGACATGCCGGTCAGCACGCTGCTGGGCCGGGTGCCGCCTGCGCAGCGCGATGCGCGGTCGGTGCCGGTGCAGCCGCCGTCGCTGCAGGCGTCGGGAGTCGATCCGTCCCAAGCGGCCGTTCAAGTACTGCGACACCCGACCGTGGCCAGCAAGTCGTTCCTGATCACGATCGGCGACCGGTCCGTCGGGGGCTTGTGCAGCCGCGACCAGATGGTCGGACCGTGGCAAATGCCGGTGGCCGATTGCGCGGTGACGCTGGCCGATTACGAGGGATATGCGGGCGATGCGTTCGCGATGGGAGAGCGCACGCCGCTGGCGATCGAGAACGCGGCGGCGGCATCGCGTGTCGCGATCGCCGAAGCGCTGTTGAACCTGGCCGCGGCCGACGTCGATTTCGCCCGCGTGAAGCTGTCGGCCAACTGGATGGCCGCGTGTGGGGAGCCCGGGCAGGATGCGGCGCTATACGGGGCGGTACAGGCCGCCGCGTCGTTTTGCCGGGCGCTGGGAATCGGAATTCCGGTCGGCAAGGATTCCCTGTCGATGTCGACCCGGTGGCGCGACGGCGGCACGGAGAAACGGGTGCGCGCGCCGGTTTCGCTGATCGTCAGCGCGGCCGCGGCCGTGGGCGACGTGCGACGCAGCCTGACGCCCCAGCTGCGACTGGACGCCGGCCCGACGGACCTGATACTGATCGACCTGTCGGCCGGCCGGTTGCGTCTGGCCGGATCGATACTGGCGCAGATCGTCCGGCAGTTCGGACGCGAGGTTCCGGACGTGGACGATCCCGCGCGCCTCAGCGCGCTGCTGTCGCTGATCCGCGAGCAGGCCGCTGCCGGGCGCATCCTGGCCTATCACGATCGGTCCGATGGGGGCCTGTGGGCCTGCGCCGCCGAGATGGCCTTCGCCGCGGGCTGCGGAGTTACGCTGAATATCGATGTGGTTGCGGTCGACCCGCTGGCTCTGGATGCAGGCGACTACCGGATCCGCGCCGAGCAGCTGAGCTCGCGCCGCAACGACGCAGTCTTGAAGGCGCTGTTCAGCGAGGAACCCGGGTGCCTGATCCAGGTCCGCCGCTCCGAGCGCGCACTGTTGATGGACGCGCTGCGCGCGGCCGGGCTGGGCCCCTGCAGCCACGTCGTCGGGTCCCCGAATCAGACGGACCAGATCGAGGCCTGGTACGACGCTAAGCCGGTCGTGTCCCATGCGCGCCAGGCGCTACTGCAGGCATGGGGCGAGGTGTCCTGGCGCATCGCGCGCTTACGCGACGATCCGGACTGCGTCGATTCCGAGTACCAGGGCCTCGGCCACCGTGGCCCGCTGTCGATGTCCCTGAGCTTTGCTGCCGACGAGGACGTGGCGGCGCCGCTGATCGCGCGCGGGGTCCGCCCCCGGATCGCGATACTGCGGGAGCAGGGCGTCAACAGTCAGCATGAAATGGCGGCCGCTTTCGATCGGGCCGGTTTTACCGCGGTCGACGTGCACATGTCGGACCTACTCGCCGGACGCGTGTCGCTGGCGAATTTCAAAGGGATGGCCGCCTGCGGGGGATTCTCGTACGGAGACGTGCTGGGCGGTGGGGGCGGGTGGGCCAAGACGATCCTGTTTCATCCGAGGTTGTCGGACGAGTTCGCGGCTTTTTTTGCCCGCGCCGATACGTTCGCGCTGGGCGTGTGCAACGGCTGTCAGATGATGAGCCAGTTGAGGTCGATGATTCCGGGGGCGCAGCACTGGCCGCGCTTCCTGTCCAACGCCTCGGGCCAGTTCGAGGCCAGGCTGACGATGGTGGAGGTGGTCGAATCGCCGTCGATTTTCTTTGACCGGATGGCGGGCAGCAGGATGCCCATCGTCAACGCACACGGGGAGGGCCGCGCCGCCTTCGAAAGCGCGGACTCGCGCGGCCAGGCGATTGTCGCGTTGCGCTACGTGGACGCGATCGGAGGCGCCACCGAGCAGTATCCGGAAAATCCCAATGGGTCGCCAGGCGGCATCACCGGGCTGACCACGCGCGAGGGCCGCTTCACGATCCTGATGCCGCACCCCGAGCGGGTTCGCCGTACCGTTCAGATGTCGTGGCAGCCGCCCGGGCTGGGCGAGGATTCGCCCTGGATGCGGATATTCAGGAACGCGCGCCGCTGGGTGGGCTAGCGTCCTCGGCGTTCTGAGCTGGTTCGCACTGGCCTGCCCCGGTTCGTTCGCCGAGCGCGATCCTGCGCCGGTTGGCGCTGACCGACGAGACGCATATCTGGACTGAGGCTCAGCCGCTGGACGCAGATCCGAAGTGAGAGGCATCGGCATTCGAGCAGGTGCTCGAGCAGCGACTTCAGACGACGTGCGCGTCGGATCGTAGCTTCGACCTCCTTGATCTTGCTGTTGGCGAGCGCCTTCCATCGCGCTCCGATCGGAGCCTCGTCCCGCAAGCCGTTCAGAAAAAGCTTGATTTCGCCGAGGCTGAAGCCCATATCGCTGGCGAATCGAACCAAAAGGACGCGGTGGTACGCGTCATCGGAATAGCGGCGTTGCCCGCTCGTGCGATCGGGGGCGGGCAGAAGGCCGAGCCGTTCGTAGTAGCGGATGGCCGAGGGCGCGAGCCCCGTGTGGCGGCCAAGTTCTCCAATCTTCATTTCGCCCTTTCCGGGTCCGGTTCAAAAACACCCGTTGACTTAAAGCCGACTTCAATGAATAGCATTGGGCGCTCTGGCATCGCAATTCCGATGGAGCAATTATGATCGTTGACAGGAAAGCGCTTGCAGGAATCCGGAAGTGGATGCTGCGGGGCCTGGTACCCGCGTTGTGCGGGACCGCGGCCGCGCAGCCGCAGCCTCAAGAGCTCTCGTCAAGAACCTCTGTGGACAAACCCATCACAACGACAGCCGGCAAGTTCTACTGCAGGGTCGATGCGCTCGGATTTGCCGGACGGGCCATGCACCTGAGGCTGACCGGCAAGCTGATCGCCCTGCACAGCAAGGTCGTTGAAACCGACACGGGCTATGAGTTCCAGTTCGACCCTGCGAAGGTTTCCCTTGCGGAGTTGGCGAGCTGGGTCGCAGCCGAGAGCAAGTGCTGCCCCTTCTTCGACTTCCACATCGACCTCGAACGCGCGGGCCGTCGGCTGTGTTTGCGACTGACCGGCGAGGAGGGCGTCAAGGCATTCATCGCGAGCGAATTTCAGGTGCCCGCGAAATAACCGCGGATTCAGCCGCCGATATAGGACATCTCGACCTTGGCGGAGGCATCGGCCTGAGCCTGGCCGCGCAGCTCCGAATAGCGGTCGGCGCGGGCGCCCCAGATCTGGCCGATGGCCGTCGACAGCTGTGCGTCGCTGGCGCCGCTGCGCAACAAGGAGCGCAGGTCGTGGCCCTGCGAAGCGAACAGGCACAGGTACAGGCGCCCATCGATCGACAGGCGGGCGCGCGTGCAGGAGCGGCAAAACGCCTGGGTGACGCTCGCCACGACGCCGATCTCCCCCCGACCGTCGCGGTAGCGCCAGCGCCGTGCGACTTCGCCGGGATAGTTCGGTTCCATCGGCTCCAGCGGCATTTCGGAGTCGATGCGCGCCACGATCTCCGACGCCGGCACGACCTGGTCCAGGCGCCAGCCGTTCGTCGTACCGACATCCATGTATTCGATCATCCGCAGCACATGAGCCCGCTCCTTGAAGAAGCGCGCCATCGGCAGGATCTGCTGTTCGTTGGTGCCGCGCTGCACGACCATGTTGACTTTGACCGGCAGCCCGGCCGCCGCGGCCGCGTCGATGCCGTCGAGCACGTCGGCCACAGGAAAGCCGACATCGTTCATGCGCCGGAACACGTCGTCGTCCAGCGCATCGAGCGACACGGTGACACGCTTCAATCCGGCCCTTACCAGGCCTGCCGCATGACGCCTGAGCAGCGAGGCATTGGTCGTCAGCGCCAGGTCGACGCTGCCGCCATCGGGCGTCGACAGTTCGGCCAGCATCCCGATCAGGTGGGTCACGTCCTTTCGCAGCAGCGGTTCTCCACCCGTGATTCGGATCTTTTCGACGCCATGCGCGACGAACACGTGCGCCAGACGCGTGATCTCCTCGAAACTGAGCAGTTCCGAGTGCGGCAGGAAGCGGTGCTCCCGGTTGAACACCTCCTTGGGCATGCAGTAGGTGCAGCGGAAGTTGCAACGGTCGGTGACCGAAATACGCAGATCGCGCAGCGGGCGCTGCAGCCGATCAGCGATGTGGCCCAGCGCCGGACGGATCTGCGCGGACGGGGGCAGCGCCACGCTGCGCACGCGGGCGTCGAGCAAAGGCACGAAGCGTTCGGACATCTGGTTCGGCTAACCCGCCAATGCCGGTAGGAGATTTCAGTGTTCGAGAGCATCCTACGCGACCTGCGTGCCCGCGAGGGTCGCGGGCAAACGAGGGAATTCGCAGCCGCAGGTGTTCGGTGGCCTTTCAGGGTTGAGCGCGCGTTTCGACCTGCGTCAGCGGGGCCTCTTCGATCGGCGGCACCACCGGGCGTTCGCGCCCGATATGCTCCGAAGGCGGCTGCATCGCGGCGGCACGGGCCTGGGCGGCAGCCAACTTCTGCGGGTCGGTCTGCGCGAGCTTCAGTCCGGACGACTCGACCATCGGCAGCAGATCCGCCACCGCCATCGGGGCGGCTTCGACCGCGCGCGGACGCGGTGGCGGTGCGTCGCTGGCCTTCGCACTGACCGATCCGCCCGCTGACGGCCGCTCGGGGGCCGGCTCGACCGCGGCCTTGGCGGCCTTGACCGGCTCGATCGCGGAAACCTGCATGCCCGCCGGAGCGCGCGGCGCCGAGGCTGGTGCAGGCGCTGCTTCGGCGGCTCGCTCCATGGCGGGCGTTTCGGCTGGTGTGTCGAGGTCCTCCCTGTCGCCATCGGCGCCGCCCGGTGTCTCGGCCGACGTTCCGCCGGAGGCGCGATCGCCCCGCTCCGCGCCGCGCCCACGACGCCGACGACGACGTCCGCGCTTCTCTTCTGCGGCGGCACCCGCCTCCGCGCTGCGCGCTCCGGCGGGCATGGCCGTCTCCGCGGCCGTGGCGGTGCCCGTCGCGGCTGGACCGCCCGCCGGGGTTGGCGTGGGTGCCAGTGCCTCGATCGCGGCCCGCGCTTCACTGGGACCCCCCGCGGCCTGCCCACGACCTTCCCGTGCCGGCCGCCCACCTCCTTCGCCGGGCCGAGCCCCGCGCTTCGGGCGTTCGTCCGCATGTTCGGATCGTGGTGCAGCGGCCGGTCGCTCCCGGCGCGGTGCCTGGTCCCGGCCGCGTTCGGTCCGCTCGCCGCGTCCCTGGCCCGCTGGGGTCCTCTCGGGGCGCCCTTCGCGCCCTTCGCGCCGTTCAGGCCTGCGCTCGCCGCGCCCGCGTCCGCGCTCGGGCCGCCCGCGGGCGGGCGCAGCGGCTGCCGGGGCTGCGGGGACTGGCGCCGGTTCGGGTTGCGCACCGGCAGCGAACCAGCTGACGAAGCGCGACCACAACGTCGGGCCGGCTGGCACGGTCGCCGCCGGCACGATGGTCGCGGGAATGACCGGTGCCGGCGTCTCGGGCAGCACCCCCTTGACCACGGCCTCCTGGCGCCGCACGCGCGCCTCGTCGGCGCGCGCAGGCGAATAGGGCTGCTCCTCGCT
Organism: Betaproteobacteria bacterium; assembly: GCA_005882215.1. Lineage (GTDB taxonomy): Bacteria > Pseudomonadota > Gammaproteobacteria > Burkholderiales > Burkholderiaceae_F > VBCK01. The sequence continues at coordinate 36,441 of VBCK01000127.1, forward strand.
GGGCGCGCTGACACGGTCATAACTCGGCTTGACCTGGTCCAGCCGCTCATCATCGTGCTTCAGGCGCTCGATGCTGTAATGCGGCGTCTCGAGGAATTTGTTCGGAATCAGTACGACCGAGACCTTCAGCCGGGCCTCCAGCTTGGCCAGATCCGGGCGCTTCTCGTTCAGCAGATAAGTTGCCACGTCGACCGGAACCTGCGCGTGCACGGCGGCCGTGTTCTCCTTCATCGCCTCTTCCTGCAGGATGCGCAGGATGTGCAGCGCCGAGCTCTCCGTGTCGCGCACCTGGCCGACTCCGTTGCAGCGCGGGCAGGTTATGTGGCTGCCCTCGCTCAGGGCCGGACGCAGACGCTGACGCGACAGCTCCATCATGCCGAAACGCGAGATCTTCCCCATCTGGACGCGGGCACGGTCGTGGTGAAGTGCCTCCTTCAGCCGCTGTTCGACCGCGCGCTGGTTGCGGGCGTCCTCCATATCGATGAAGTCGATCACGATCAGACCGCCCAGGTCCCGCAGCCGAAGCTGCCGCGCGACTTCGTCGGCCGCTTCCAGGTTGGTCCGCAGCGCGGTCTCCTCGATGTCGGAGCCGCGCGTGGACTGTGCCGAGTTCACGTCGATGGCCACCAGGGCCTCGGTGTGATCGATGACGACCGCGCCACCCGAGGGCAGGGGCACCTGCCGGGAATGCGCGGTCTCGATCTGGTGCTCGATTTGAAAGCGTGAAAACAGGGGCACGTCGTCCCGGTAGCGCTTGACGCGGGCCGACACGTCCGGCATCACCAGGTCGACGAACGTCCTGGCCTGCTCGTGGACGTCTTCGGTATCGATCAGGATCTCGCCGATTTCCGGATGGAAATAGTCCCGGATGGCCCGTATCACGAGGCTGGACTCCAGGTAGATCAGCTCCGGCGCCTTGACCTGCTGGACCGCGTCCGTGATCGCCTTCCATAGCTGCAGCAGGTATTTCAGGTCCCACTGCAGCTCTTCGAGCGCCCGGCCCAGACCGGCCGTGCGCGCAATCACGCTCATACCCGCCGGAACGTCCAGCTGGTCGATGGCCTCGCGCAGCTCCTGCCGATCTTCGCCTTCGACGCGGCGCGAAACACCGCCGCCGCGCGGATTGTTCGGCATCAGCACCAGGTACCGGCCGGCCAGCGAAACGAAAGTGGTCAGCGCGGCCCCTTTGTTGCCGCGCTCCTCTTTCTCGACCTGGACGATCAGTTCCTGCCCTTCGGAGATCGCATCGGAGATCCGGGCCCGCGCCACGTCCACGCCCGGCTTGAAATACTGCCGCGAGATTTCCTTGAACGGCAGGAAACCGTGGCGTTCTTCTCCGTAATCGACAAAACAGGCCTCCAGGCTCGGTTCGACCCGGGTGACGAGGCCCTTGTAGATGTTGGACTTGCGCTGCTCGCGGCCTGCTGTCTCGATGTCCAGATCAAGCAGCTTCTGGCCGTCCACGATTGCAACGCGCAGCTGCTCCGCGTGAGTCGCGTTGAACAGCATCCGTTTCATCAGCACTCCCTGCGCCCTTCAGGGCGCTTGTGTGCCGATCCGGATCCCGGCTCAGGCGTCAGCGTCCGCGCGGGCCGCTGCAAAGGCGTCGCGGAGACGCACGACCGGATGCAGCGCACGCCCACGCGCGCGGCGCCAATGGCCACCTGCCCGCGGTTTTGCGTCGTTGTCGCTCACAGTCAGTCCGTCCACTCGCAATGCACACTACCTGTCAAATGCCTGGCGCAGGCTTGCCTCGCAACCTGTCGACACCGATCGTCGATTGCGACGGTCGGTTGACATCGTCGGTCACGCGGCCCAGCGCACGATCCGAATTCGGCTGGCGCCGGGCATCCTGGCCGCGGCGCCGACAATTACAGAAGAGCCGGTCACGCGGCGCACGCCGCCGCGACGTCGGCCCTTCCGTTCCTACGCGTGGCACACGTCGGCGTACCACGCACCCTTTGGCTGCACAATCCGACCACCAGGCGCAGTCCGCCAGACTCGACGTGTTGGCGCCGCTTAGAATTGCAGCCCACGACTGCACCGCAGCGGACGCGCCCGCAGCCGCCGCGCGACCCGCGCCCGATCAGGCTCCGCCGCCCCGTGCAAGCGCACGACGGCACCCGGTGCGTGAAATCGGCCGCAGTTCGTTACAGACTGATTAAGTATAGGCAACATGAGGGTCGAACGCAAAGCGGTGTCCGCCCGTCCGGCTGGTGTCCGATACGTCACCGTGGGCGCCGAATCCGCGGGTCAGCGACTGGACAATTTTCTGATCAGGCTCAGCAAGGGCGTGCCCAAGAGCCACATCTACCAGGTGGTTCGCAGCGGGCAAGTCCGCATCAACAGCGGGCGGGCGGCGGCCGATCAGCGCCTCTCGGCCGGCGACCAGATCCGGATTCCGCCGATGCGGATCAGCGGCCGCACCGGCGCACCGCCGCCGGCTGCGGCATCGATGCTGCCGGTGGTATTCGAGGACGAGCATCTTCTGGTCGTGGATAAGCCGGCCGGGATGGCGGCCCACGGCGGCAGCGGGATCTCATTTGGAGTGATCGAGCGAATCCGGGCGGCGCGTCCCGATCAGCCGTTTCTGGAACTGGCGCACCGGCTCGATCGGGACACATCGGGGCTGCTGCTGCTGGGAAAGTCCCGCCGGGCGCTGCTGCAGATGCACGCGATGCTGCGGCAGGGCCAGGTCGAGAAGCACTACCTGGCGCTGGTGGCCGGCCATTGGCTCAATGATCGGCAGCACGTGAAGCTCGCACTGTCCCGGGGCGCGGCCGGTGCGGCCGGCAAGGTGCGGGTCGACCCGGAGGGCGGGGCGGCGTCGCACAGCGTGTTCGAGCTGCGCGAGCGGTTCAAGCAGTTTGCGCTGCTGGACGCCGAGCTGCGCACCGGGCGAACGCACCAGATCCGGGTGCACCTGGCGCACATCGGCTTTCCGATCGTGGGCGACGGCAAATACGGAGACTTCGAGTTGAACCGCAGGCTGACCCGCGGCGAATACGGCGCCCGGCTGGGGCGCATGTTTCTGCATGCCTGCCATCTGCGCCTGCCGCATCCGGTCAGCGGTGAGCCGATCGCATTCACGTCGCCGCTCCCGCCGGAGTGCCGAGCCTTGCTCGAGGCCCTGCGTGGTGCTTGAGCGGTTCGACGCGATCGTGTTCGACTGGGACGGCACGCTGCTCGACTCGACCGCGGCCATCGCGGGCGCGATCCGCGGCGCGGCGGCCGACCTCGGTCTGCCGGACCCGGGACCCGAACGGGCCGCCCAGGTGA
>VBCK01000128.1 GCA_005882215.1 Betaproteobacteria bacterium
CGCTCCCGTGCCGCCCTCGGCGCCGTCGATCACGATGAAATCCGGCGTGATGCCGGTGGCGAGCATCGCCTTCGTGATCGCGAACAGCTCCCACGGGTGCCCGACACACAGCTTGAAGCCTACCGGCTTGCCGCCCGAGAGCTCGCGCAGCCGCGCGACGAATTCGAGCAGGCCGACCGGCGTCGAGAACTCGCTGTGGACGGCCGGTGATATGCAGTCCACGCGCGCCGGCACGCCGCGCGCCCTGGCGATTTCGGGCGACACCTTGGCCCCCGGCAGCACGCCGCCATGCCCGGGCTTGGCACCCTGCGACAGCTTGATCTCGACCATCTTGACCTGCGGCCGGCGCGCCTCCTCGGCGAAACGCTGCGCATCGAAGCGGCCCTCGGGTGTGCGGCAGCCGAAATAGCCGCTGCCGACCTCCCAGATCAGGTCTCCGCCGTTTTGCCGGTGGTAGCGACTGATGCCGCCTTCGCCGGTGTCGTGCGCGAAGCGGCCGTCGTGCGCTCCGCGGTTCAGTGCCAGGATCGCGTTGGCCGACAGCGCTCCGAAGCTGAGCGCCGAGATGTTGAACACCGAGGCCGGGTAGGGCAGGCTGCAGGCCGGGCCGCCGACCGGCACCCGGAAATCGTGCGGCTGGACCGGCGCCGGCGCCATCGAATGGGTGATCCACTCGTTGCCGGCCTCGTACAGGTCCAGCTGCGTGCCGAACGGAACCTTGTCCAGCTCCCCCTTGGCGCGCTGGTACACGACGCTGCGCTGGTTGCGCGAAAACGGTCGCGCCTCGGTGTCGCTTTCGACGATGTACTGGCGCAGCTCGGGCCGGATGAACTCGAAAAAGAAGCGCAGGTGTCCCAGGATCGGATAGTTTCTGCGGATCGAGTGGCGCGTCTGCAGAAGGTCGCGCACGCCGAGCAGCGTCAGTGCCAGCGCCGGCCAGGCGATCCATTCGACGTGCGGCATGCCGCTCGCCAGCATCGCGAAGCCGGCCAGCGTCAGCGTGGCGCAGATGTACAGCGCGGAAAAGCGCGAGCCGATCCGAAGATTCATCAGATCAGTGCCGCTGAAGCGACGCGACGACCCGGTTCGTGCATTGCCGAGGTCGTATCGGCGGCGTCGATGACCGCGCCGCCCAGGCACACCTCGCCCTCGTACAACACCGCCGATTGCCCGGGCGTCACCGCCCACTGGGGTTCCTCGAAACCCAGCTCGATCCGGCCATTGACCGCGTCCAGCACTGTGCACGCTGCATCGGCCTGCCGGTAACGCGTCTTCGCCGACAGGTGCCGGCCCGCCTCGGGCGCGGCTGCGACCCACGCCGCCGAGGTGGCAACGAGCCGGTCGGTCAGCAGCCACGGGTGGTCATGGCCCTGCACGACCCACAGCGTGTTGTCGGACAGATCCTTGCGCGCGACGAACCAGGGCTGCCCGCTGCCGTCCTGCCGTCCTCCGACGCCGATGCCCTTGCGCTGCCCGAGCGTGTAAAAGCTCAGCCCCACGTGCTCGCCCAGCACGCGGCCGTCCGCCGCGCGGATCGGGCCTGGACGGGTCGGCAGGTAGCGGGCGAGGAACGCGCGGAACGGGCGCTCGCCGATGAAGCAGATGCCGGTGGAGTCCCGCTTGGCCGCGTTGGCAAGTCCGATCCGGCGCGCCAGCTCGCGCACCTCGGTCTTGCGCAGCTCGCCCAGCGGAAAGAGCGTGCGCGCAAGCTGCGCCTGGGTCAGGCGATGCAGGAAATAGCTCTGATCCTTGGTGCCGTCGACCGCGCGCAGCAACCGGTGACTCCCGTCAGCCGTGCGAATGCGTGCGTAATGGCCCGTCGCGATCCGGTGCGCGCCGAGTGCCAGCGCATGATCGAGGAACGCCTTGAACTTGATCTCGGCGTTGCACAGCACGTCCGGATTGGGCGTACGTCCGGCCGAGTACTCGCGCAGGAACTCGGCGAACACCCGCTCGCGGTACTCTGCGGCGAAGTTCACCGCCTCGATGTCGATTCCGATCCGGTCGGCCACGCTGGCGGCATCGAGCCAGTCCTGGCGCGACGAGCAGTACTCGTCGTCGTCATCGTCCTCCCAGTTCTTCATGAAAAGCCCGATGACTTCGTAGCCCTGCTGCTTCAGCAGCCAGGCGGCGACCGACGAGTCGACTCCGCCCGACATCCCGACGACGATGCGGCGCTCCGATTTCATGTTCAGATCTTTGCGGACCTAAGCATATCCAGTGGCCGGCGCGAACGCGGCCGGGTGGGCATACAGCACATCGAGCGGGTAGCGCTGCCCGCTCAGGTAATCGTCGATGCAGCGCGCAACCAGCGGGCTGCGCCACTCGCCGCTGCGCTGCGCGAGCTCCTGCCGCGAGAGCCACACGGTTTGCACGATAACGCGGTCCAGTGGCCTTCCCGCGATGCGCTCCTGCAGCTCGCCGGTGAAGGCGAATCGCAAGTACGTGGTCGCGTCGGCCGGCCCTGGCCTGCGCCACAGGTAAATGCCGAGCAGCGCGGTCGGCGTGAACGGATGCGCGGTTTCTTCCAACGTCTCGCGCATCACCGCCTGCTGCAGTGTTTCACCGGGCTCCAGGTGCCCGGCCGGCTGATTGATTCGCAACCCGTCCTCCATGCGTTCTTCGACCAGCAGGAAGCGGCCGTCGCGCTCCACGACGGCAGCCACGGTGACGGACGGTTTCCAAACGCGGGACATTCTTGCCTCGGTGCGAGAATGTTAAATTCTACCGGTCGAGGCCGCACGGCCGACGTCGACAAGAATCCCTGAGGAGCCCCTGATGCGAATCGGTATTCCGGCCGAGACCGGGCCGGGAGAAACTCGTGTTGCCGGCACACCCGAAACGGTCAAGAAGCTGGTCGGCCAGAAGCACGCGCTGCTGGTGCAGACCGGCGCCGGATTGGCGTCGAGCCAGCCGGACGAGGCCTACGTCGCGGCCGGCGCGACCATCGTCTCGCCGAAGGAGGCGCTGGGCGCTGCCATGGTGCTTCGTGTGCGGCGCCCTTCGGGCGGCGAGCTCGCCTCGATGTCGCGCGGCGCGGTGCTGGTCGGCATGCTGGAGCCGTTCAATGCCGAGGGTATCGCGGCGATGAACGCGGCCGGGCTGACCGCCTTCGCGCTGGAGGCGGCCCCGCGCACCACGCGTGCGCAAAGCATGGACGTGCTGTCCTCGCAGGCCAACATCGCCGGCTACAAGGCGGTGCTGCTGGCGGCCAACGCCTACCAGCGGCTGATGCCGATGATGATGACCGCGGCCGGCACGATCAAGGCGGCGCGCGTGGTGATCCTGGGAGCGGGCGTGGCGGGGCTTCAAGCGATCGCCACCAGCAAGCGCCTGGGTGCGGTGATCGAGGCCTCCGACGTGCGGCCCGCGGTGAAAGAGCAGATCGAATCGCTGGGCGCCAAGTTCATCGACGTGCCGTTCGAAACCGACGAGGAGCGCGAGATCGCCAAGGGCGTGGGCGGCTATGCACGCCCGATGCCGCCCGCGTGGCTGCAGCGGCAGAAGGCCGAAGTGGCCAAGCGGATCGCGCAGGCCGACATCGTGATCACGACCGCCCTGATCCCCGGCCGGCCGGCGCCTCGACTGGTGACCGAGGACATGGTGCGCGCGATGAAGCCGGGCTCGGTGATCGTCGACATGGCGGCCGAGCAGGGCGGCAACTGCGAGCTGACCGAACCCGGTTCGACCGTCGCGCGCCACAACGTCCAGATCATCGGACTGACCAACCTGCCGGCGCTGGCGGCTGCCGACAGCTCGGCGCTTTACGCACGCAACATCCTGGATTTCCTGAAGCTGCTGTTCGACAAGGAGGGAGGTTTCGTGCTGAACCGCGACGACGACATCGTGGCCGCCTGCCTGATGTGCCACAACGGCGAAATCGTGCGCAAGTCCTGATCAACCGGACCCGGAACCGGAGCCTGCCATGGAACTAGTGAATCACCTGATCATCTTCGTGCTGGCGATCTACGTCGGCTACCACGTGGTGTGGAACGTCACGCCCGCGCTGCACACCCCGCTGATGTCGGTTACCAATGCGATCTCCGCGATCATCATCGTGGGCGCGATGCTGGCGGCGGCGCTGACCGAAACCGCGCTCGGCCGGACGATGGGCGTGCTGGCGGTGGCGCTGGCGGCGGTCAACGTGTTCGGAGGCTTCCTGGTCACGCAGCGGATGCTGGAGATGTTCAAGAAAAAAGAGCCCAAGGCGGGCGACGGCAGCGCCCGGAAGTAGCGGCCTGGAGCAGGGGAGCAATCGATGAATTTCAGTTTGAGCCTGGTGGTGCTGCTGTACCTGGTCGCCTCGGTGTGCTTCATCCAGGCGCTGAAAGGGCTGTCGCATCCGGCCACCTCGCGGATCGGCAACGCGTTCGGGATGGTCGGCATGGCGATCGCCTGTGTCACCACCGTAGCCCTGGTGATGAAAATCCACCCGGAAACCGGCGGCGTGGGGCTGGCCTGGGTGTTGCTCGGCCTGGTGGTGGGTGGCTCCGTGGGAACCACGATCGCGCGCCGGGTGCCGATGACCAAGATGCCCGAGATGGTCGCCTTCATGCACTCGATGATCGGGTTGGCGGCGGTGTTCATCGCGATCGCGGCAGTGGCCGAGCCGGCGGCGTTCGGTATCGTCGAGGCGGGCGCGCCGATTCCGACCGGCAACCGGTTCGAGCTCTTCATCGGCTCGTTCGTGGGCGCGATCACGTTTTCCGGCAGCGTGATCGCGTTCGGCAAACTGGCGGGCCGCTACAAGTTCCGCCTGTTCCAGGGCGCACCCGTCGTGTTCAAGGGCCAGCATCCGCTGAACGCGGCGCTGGGCCTGTTGATGATCGCCGCGGGCCTGCTGTTTGTGGCTTCGCAATCCTGGACGCCGTTCATCGTGATGCTGGCCACTGCGTTCGTGCTCGGTGTGCTGATCATCATCCCGATCGGTGGTGCCGACATGCCGGTGGTGGTCTCGATGCTGAACAGCTACTCGGGCTGGGCGGCGGCCGGGATCGGGTTTTCGCTGAACAATCCGATGCTGATCATCGCGGGAAGCCTGGTCGGCTCCAGTGGCGCGATCCTGTCCTACATCATGTGCCGGGCGATGAACCGCTCGTTCTTCAACGTGATCCTGGGAGGGTTCGGGGGCGAAGTGGCTGCCGGCGCCGTGGCCGGCGCCGCGCAACGCAGCGTGAAGTCCGGCGCGGCGGAGGACGCCGCCTTCCTGCTGGGCAACGCCGAGTCGGTGATCATCGTTCCGGGCTACGGATTGGCGGTGGCGCGCGCGCAGCACCCGCTGAAGGAGTTGTCCGACAAGCTGTTGAAGAAGGGCGTGCAGGTGCGCTACGCGATCCACCCGGTGGCCGGCCGGATGCCGGGTCATATGAACGTGCTGCTGGCCGAGGCCGAGGTGCCGTACGACCAGGTATTCGAGATGGAAGGCATCAACTCGGAGTTCGCCGAGACCGACGTGGCCCTGATACTCGGTGCCAACGACGTGGTGAACCCGGCCGCCAAGGACCCGAAGTCGCCGATCGCCGGAATGCCGATCCTGGAGGCGTACAAGGCGCGCCAGGTGATCGTGAACAAGCGCTCGATGGCATCCGGCTATGCCGGGCTCGATAACGAGCTCTTTTACATGGATAAGACGATGATGGTGTTCGGCGACGCCAAGAAGGTCGTCGAAGACATCGTGAAGGCGATCGAGTAGTCCGCCGGCACCCGACGGGAGGAATCTGAGAGCGATGGATCGGATCGACAACGGCGCTCCGATGGATCCGGAGTCCTCGCTGGGCTGGCGATTCCCGCTGCGCCGGGTCGCCTTCCGCGAAGCGGGGCAGCTGCTCGCCGCATCAGTGGCCCCGTTTCGCGCGGCCCCGCTGCGCCTGACCGGAATGTTCCTGCTGCTGTGGATTCCGATCGTGGCCGTGGCGCTCGTGCAGACGCTGGGACCGTTCTTGAGCGACATCGCGGCGGCCGTTGCATTCACCGCCTATACATCCGCGCTGGATGCCGCATCCCGGTCGGAGCCGCCCGACTTCAAACATCTGGCCGTGGTGGTGCGCTTCGGGCGCGACAAGCTCGTCCTGCTGATGCTGTCGGGCCTGCTGCCGATCCTGATCTCGGTGCTGTTGCTATGCGGCGTGTGGGGCGTGAACGAAACCTCGCAGTTCCTGGTCGAGCGGTATCGTCCGGAGGGCCATCCGTCGCCCGCGATGGAGCTCAGTCTGCGCTCTGCCGACTACCTGCTCAGCATGCCGTTCACGTTCGTGGCGCCCGTGTGGGCGCTGTATCGCTGGTCGGGCTCCCGCTCCATGGCGGCCAACCTGCTCGCTTGCTGGGTGAACTGGCGCTGGGTGCTGGCGCTGACCGGTTTTACCGCCCTGGCCGATAGCGTGCTGATCTGGCTGCGGACCCAGGGCGCGGAACTGGCTCCGCTGTCGGACGTGGCCGGCATCGTGCTTCAGATGCTGACGCTGTCGTGGACGCTGGCGCTGGCGCAGCGCTCGTTTCCGTCGCGCTGAAACGGCCCGCTCGGCAGTTTCTCATCGGACTTGCAGCTGGCCGTCCAGCCACTCGATCCAGTGCATCACCGGCACCGCAGTTCCACCCTGCAGGTGCTGGATGCAGCCGATGTTCGACGACAGGATCACGTCGGGCTTTGCGGCGCCGATGCGCTCGAGTTTGCGCTCGCGCAGCGTGCGCGCCAGCTGCGGTTGCAGCACCGAGTAGGTGCCGGCCGAGCCGCAGCACAAGTGTGGTTCCTCGAACGGAACCAGACTGGCGCCGAACGAGGTCAGTAGCTGCTCGGTCGCTCCGGCGAGCTTCAGCGCGTTCTGCAGCGTGCAGGGCGGATGAAAGGCGACGCGCTGGGCGGCTCCGGCGGGCTTCACCTGCTCGCGAAGTTCGGGCGCACACCCGGCCAGCACCTGCGAGACGTCGCGCGTGCGCTCGGACAGCTTGCGGGCGCGCTCGGCGTAGAGCGGGTCCTCGCGCAGCAGGTATCCGTATTCGAGCACCATCGCGGCGCAGCCGCTCGCGTTCACGACCAGCGCCTCGCATTCGCCCGATTCGATCGCGGGCCACCAGGCGTCGATGTTGGCGCGGGCCTCGCGCAGCGCGCCCTGCGCGTCGGCCAGATGGTGCCGGATCGCCCCGCAGCACGCGCGGGCGGGAGCGACTCTGATCTCGATGCCGGCGGCGTCGAACACGCGGGCGGTGGCCGAATCGATCGTGGGCCGAAGCGCCGGCTGCACGCATCCGGTCATCAGCAACATTCGCCGCTCGCGCCTGCGCATCGGCCAGGGGCCCGCATCGAGCGGCTGCGGCACCGAGTTGCGGATCGGCTGCGGCAGCCAGTTGCGAAAAGCCTGGCCCAGCTTCAGGGTCGGTGCGAACCACGAGCCGGTCAGCCCCTCGCGCAAGGTAGCCCGCAGCGTACGGTCGGCCGGCCGCCGCGCAACCTGCTGCTCGACCAGGTGGCGGCCGATATCGACCAGGCGCCCGAACTGCACGCCCGACGGACAGGTGGTTTCGCAGTTGCGGCACGTCAGGCACCGGTCCAGATGCAGCTGCGTGCGCTCGGTCGCGATCTTGCCTTCCAGCACCTGCTTGATCAGGTAAATGCGGCCGCGCGGCCCGTCCAGTTCGTCGCCCAGCAGCTGGTAGGTCGGGCAGGTGGCGTTGCAGAAGCCGCAATGCACGCACTTGCCCACGATCTGTTGGGCTTCCTCCCCGAACGAGGAGTTGCGGTAACGCTCGGCCAGCTGCGTTTGCAAGACTACAGGTCCTCGAACATGCGTCCGGGGTTCAGAATCGAGTCCGGGTCGAACTGGGCCTTCAGCCGCCGGTGGATGGTGGCGATCGCGGGCGCAAGCGGCGTGAACGCGGCGGCGCTTGGCTCGCCCCCCCGAAAAAGCGTCGCATGGCCGCCCAGCGCGGCGGTGCGCTCGCGCAGCGCGCCGGCCGGCTCCGAGCTGCGCAGCCAGCGCAGCGCGCCTCCCCATTCGACCAGCCGCTCGCCCGCTGCCTTCAGCGCCGGCGCCGTCGACGGCACGCTGAACCTCCACAGCGGCGCCGGCCCCTGGAAGAACGGCGCGGTCTGTTCCCGTACGCCGCTCCACAGCTGCGCCGCCGCCTCGGCCTCGAGCGGCTCGCCGCCGATTCGTTCGCGCGCCGCGCGCACCGCGGCGCCCGAGCCCGAAAGCCGCACCGCCAGGCGCCCCCCGTACCAGCAGGTTGCCGAGATCGGCATCGGTTGCGCTGCCCAGGCATTCATCCGGGCCAGCGCCCCGGGTTCGTCCATTTCAAGCTGCAGCGTCAGCTCCTGTACCGGCACGGGCAGCACCTTGATCGAGGCCTGCAGGATCACCCCGAGCGTGCCCATCGAGCCTGCCAGCAGCCGGGCGACGTCGTAGCCCGCCACGTTCTTCATCACGGTGCCGCCAAAGCGCAGCACCTGCGCGGTGCCGTCCAGCAGCACCGCGCCCAGCACGAAATCGCGCACGGCACCGGCCGTTGCGCGGCGCGGGCCGGAAAGCCCGGCCGCCACGCAGCCGCCCACGGTGGCGCCGCTTCCGAAGTGGGGCGGCTCGAACGGCAGCATCTGGCCGTGCGCGTCCAGTTCCGCTTCGAGCTCGGCCAGCGCAGTGCCGCAGCGGGCCGTCACCAGATCGCCTTGCCCGGGTTCAGGATCCCGGCCGGATCGAACGCCTTCCTCACCCCGAAAAAGGCCTGCATCGTGGCGGCATCGAACTGGGCGCACATCGTGTCGAGCTTTTCGACGCCGACTCCGTGCTCGCCGGTGACGGTGCCCCCGACGCGCACGCACAGCTCCAGGATCTCGGCGCCGAACGCCTCCGCACGGGCCAGCGAATCCGGGTCGCTGGCGTCGTACAGCACCAGCGGATGCAGGTTGCCGTCGCCGGCGTGAAACACGTTCGGACAGCGCAGGCCGTACTTCGACTCCATCGCGGCGATCGCCTTCAGCACTTCGCCCAGGCGCTTGCGCGGAATCGTGCCGTCCGTGCAGTAGTAATCGGGCGACACGCGCCCGGCGGCCGGGAACGCGTTCTTGCGGCCGGCCCAGAACTTGAGGCGTTCGGCCTCGTCGCGCGAAACGCTCAGGGCGGTCGCGCCCGCCTGCCGCAGCACCTGCTCCATCCGCTCGACCTCGTCGGCGACCTCCTCCGGCGTGCCGTCGCTTTCGCACAGCAGGATCGCCGCCGCCGCCAGGTCGTAGCCGGCCTGCGCGAACGGCTCGACCATCGCCACCGCCGCCCGGTCCATCATCTCCAGGCCCGCCGGGATGATGCCGGCCCCGATCAGCGCGGCCACCGCGTTGCCGGCCGCTTCCACGTCGTCGAAGCTCGCCATCACGCAGCGCGCCAGCTGCGGCTTGGGCAAAAGGCGCACGCTGACCTCGGTGACCACGGCCAGCATGCCCTCGGAGCCGATCAGCACCGACAGCAGGTCCAGCCCCGGGCTGTCGAGCGCTTCGGAGCCGAACAGGGCAATCGAGCCGTCAGACAGCACCGCGCGCGCGCGCATCACGTTGTGAATGGTCAGTCCGTATTTCACGCAGTGAACGCCGCCGGAGTTCTCGGCCACGTTGCCGCCTATGGTGCAGGCGATCTGGCTGGACGGATCGGGCGCGTAAAAAAGGCCATGACGGGCCGCCTGCTCCGAGATCGCCAGGTTGCGCACGCCCGGCTGAACGACCGCGATCCGCGCCAGCGGATCGATCGAAACGATCCGGTCGAAGCGCGCCATCGACAACAGAACGCCCCGCGCGTGGGGCAGCGCACCGCCCGACAGCGACGTCCCGGCCCCGCGCGGCACCACCGGAACCTGCATCCGGTGACAGGTGCGCAGGATCGCCACCACCTGCTGCTCGGTGCGCGGCAGCGCGACCAGCATCGGCACCTGACGAAACATCGTCAGCGCGTCGCACTCGTACGGGCGCGTGTCCTCGGCGTGCACCAGCAGGCAGTCCCCGGGCAGGTGCGCGCGCAGCGCCTGCAGTACCTCGAGCTGGCGCTGCCGATCGATCGGGCCGATGCCTTCCGGTGCCAGCGCAGCGTGCGCCGAGGGCGCGGTGGTCGTCATTGCAAGTCGCCGAGCACGGAAAGGTCTCTCACAGGAATGGCGCGGTCGGTCACGCTGACCGCGGCGCCACGCTCGATCGATTCACGAACATCCGCTGTGTCCCATAATGCCCACCTCGAAGTGGTCAGCTCGACTTCGCGATCCGATTCTATTGCACAGGAGCAGGCATGGCGAACCGGCTTTCGACGATCGCAACCCGCACCGGAGACGACGGCACGACGGGGCTGGGCGACGGCACGCGTACGCGCAAGGACGACGCCCGGATCGAAGTGATCGGCGAGGTCGACGAGCTGAACGCCACGCTGGGCGTGCTGCTGGCCGAGCCGCTGCCGGATCCGGTTCGCGCGGATCTGCTCGACATCCAGCACGATCTGTTCGATCTCGGAGGCGAACTGTCGATCCCGGGCCATCGGATCATCGCCGAGGCGCAGGTCGCGCGGCTCGATGAGCGCCTCGCGCACTACAACGCCGATCTGCCGCGGCTGGCCGAATTCATCCTGCCGGGCGGGGCCCGCTCGGCGGCGCTGGCGCACACGTGCCGCACCGTTTGCCGGCGCGCCGAGCGCGCGCTGGTCGCGCTGGCGCAGGCCGGCGGCGCGAATGCGGTCGGAACGGCTGCGCGCCAGTACATGAACCGGCTGTCGGATCTGCTGTTTGTGCTGGCGCGCGTTCTGAATCGCGCAGGCGGTATCGACGACGTGTTGTGGCGGCACGACCGCGCCGGCCGCTGAGGTTCGGGGGCTCAGCGCGCCGGGTGGGATTCGGCGCGCCAGCCGAGCGTTCGTTTCCAGGTCCGCGGCAGTCTATTTGCCCCTTATTTTCCGGTCCGCACGCTGGCGACGCGCCGCTGCCGCACCCCCTCGGCCAGGATCTCCAGCGCGGCCACGCTGTCGTCCCAGCCCAGGCAGGCATCCGTGATCGACTGACCGTAGGTCAGCGGACGGCCCGGCATCAGGTCCTGGCGGCCACCCACCAGATGACTTTCCACCATCGCGCCGAAGATGCGCTCTTCACCGGATGCGAGCTGGCTCGACACGTTGCGGCACACCGGCAGCTGGTTCTCGAATCTCTTCAACGCATTGGCGTGGCTGGCGTCGATCATCAGCCGCTGGGCCAGGCCGCGGCGGGCCAGCTCCTGAGCCACCGCTTCGACGCTGGCGGCGTCGAAGTTCGGCTGGTTGCCGCCGCGCAGGATGATGTGGCAGTCCTCGTTGCCGCGCGTGGACACGATCGCCGAATGGCCACCCTTGGTCACCGACAGGAAGTGGTGCGGCTGCTGGGCGGCCTTGATCGCGTCGGCCGCGATCTGCACGTTGCCGTCGGTGCCGTTCTTGAATCCGACCGGGCACGACAGCCCCGAGGCGAGCTCGCGGTGCACCTGCGATTCGGTCGTGCGAGCCCCGATGGCGCCCCAGCTCACCAGGTCGGCGATGTACTGCGGGGTGATCATGTCCAGGTACTCGCAGCCGGCGGGAAGACCCAGTTCGTTGATCTCCAGCAGCAGTTCACGGGCCAGCCGCAGTCCGTGATTGATCCGGAAGCTGCCGTCCAGGTCCGGGTCGTTGATCAGACCCTTCCATCCAACGGTGGTGCGCGGCTTTTCGAAATACACGCGCATCACGATTTCCAGCTCGCCCGCGAGGCGCGCATGTTCACCGGCCAGGCGCCGCGCATACTCGCGCGCAGCCGCCGGGTCATGGATCGAGCAGGGCCCGATCACCACCACCAGCCGGTCATCCATGCCGTGCAGGATCCGGTGCACGGCGTTGCGCGCGTCATGCACGGTCTGCGAGGCCCTGTCGGTGCACGGGAACTCGCGGATCAGGTGGGACGGGGGCGACAGCTCCTTGATCTCCTTGATCCGGAGATCGTCGGTCATGTATCTCACGCTCTGGCTCCGTCCGTTTTCCATGATCGCATCCATTGGTGAAAAAAAAACCGCCAGGTCGTTGGCCTGGCGGTTTCGTGTCGGGTTGCGCTTGCAGAACCTGTCATCCGACTCCCGCCGCCAGGGCATTCGGAAACGCGAAGTACCAGAAAAATGAAAAGGTGGACATCGTGCGTCAGGTTCTGGCCGTGAACGGAGCCAATTTACCGAATTTCCGGCACGCTGTGCAAGCAGGCGACCCGCGCTCAGAACCGCACGCGCAGCCCTACGTTGGCCGTGTTGGTCGTTCCGCTGCCGTAGAAGTCTTCGGCATCGCCCGTGAAGTCGGTCAGCCGGTAGCCCCCGAACAGCTGCATGCTGCGATTCAAGCTGTAGTCGATATTCAACCCCAGGTCCAGCGAGCGGCCGCGCGCGGTCCACAGTCCGTCGGCGTCCAGCGCGATGCGCCAGTTGTTGGTCAGGCGCCCCACGCCCGAAAGGTGCATCTGGGGCAGGCTGCCGAAGCGCAGCGGCGCTGTGAAGCCCGAGCGAAGCGAGGGCCCGAACTGCGACAGGTTCGACGTCAGCCCGACCTTAAGATCCAGCTCCCGCATCGAAAGCCAGGTGTACCGATAGGTCGCGCGCGGCTGGTCCAGCCCGACCGTGTTGTCGAGGCGCAGCCCGCCAGGCCCCACCTCGTTCACCCCGTACAGGCCGTAGCGCCCGGTCGATACGGTGCTCAGCTTGAATTCCTGGCGCGTATCCAGGCGGGCCTGCCCCTCCAGGCGTGCCCCTGACGAGGGCACGATCGACCACTGATTCAGGGTTTCGAAGGCGGGTCCCTCGGCCGTCGCGCGCTCGGGCCAGGAAAGGCCGTCGGCCGACGCAGGCGACATGAACCCCAGCAGCGCACACAGCGCTAGGGCGGGAGGCACGGTCAACGACCAACGCATACGCGGGCCTTGCGTCGGCTTCACGGGCATGGGACAGGCCACATTGCACTCCAAATCGCGCTAATTGCCAAGACGGAGTTTGTACCCGTTCGTTTCAGTGTGGCGAAAACTGCAAACCGGCCGGGGGACGTTGCGCCCAAGTGACCGAAGCGTGAACCGCGAATGAAGGGCAGGCGGCAGGCAAGCCCGCCACCGTCAGCCGGCGGTGCCGCCGACCGTCAGTCCCTCGATGCGAAGGGTCGGCTGGCCGACCCCGACCGGAACGCTCTGGCCGTCCTTGCCGCAGGTTCCGATCCCGGCGTCCATCCGCAGGTCGTTGCCGATCATCGATACGCGGGTCAGCGCATCGGGCCCGTTGCCGATCAAGGTGGCGCCCTTGATTGGTGCGCCGATCTGGCCGTTTTCGATCAGGTAGGCCTCGGCCATCGAGAACACGAACTTGCCGTTCGTGATGTCGACCTGCCCGCCGCCAAAGTTGGTCGCGTACACGCCTTTCTTGACCGAGCGAATGATCTCGTCGGGGTCCGCGTCGCCGGACAGCATGCACGTGTTCGTCATCCGAGGCATCGGCAGGCTGGCGAAGGACTCGCGCCGGGCGTTGCCGGTCAGCGAGGTTTTCATCAGACGCGCGTTGAGCGAATCCTGCATGTAGCCGCGCAGAATGCCGTCTTCGATCAGCACGGTGCGCGAGGTGGGGTTGCCCTCGTCGTCGATCGCGAGCGAGCCGCGCCGGCCCGGCACGGTGCCGTCGTCGACGACCGTGACGCCGCGGGCGGCCACGCGCTTGCCGATGCGGCCGGCGAACGCGCTGGACCCCTTGCGGTTGAAATCGCCCTCCAGACCGTGACCGATCGCCTCGTGCAGCAAAATGCCCGGCCAGCCGGGGCCGAGCACGACGGTCGTCTGCCCGGCCGGAGCCGAGCGGGCCTGCAGGTTCACCAGCGCCATGTCGACCGCCTGGCGCGCGTATTCCTGCAGCCGTTCATCGTTGAAGAAGGCGAGGTCGTCGCGCCCGCCTCCGCCCGAGAAGCCTTGCTCGCGCCGCCCGGCCTGCTCTGCGATCACCGTCAGCGACACGCGCACCAGGGGGCGCACGTCCGAGGCGATCAGCCCGTCGCTGCGCGCCACCAGGATCACGTCGTACTCGGAAGCCAGCGTCGCCATCACCTGGCGCACGCGCGGATCGCGCGCGCGCGCCATCCGCTCCAGCCGCTCGAGCAGTTGCACCTTGGCCGCCGCGCCCAGCGAGGCGACCGGGTCATCGGTGCCATACAGCGGGCGGTGCGAACGCGGCGCCAGTTGCGGGGCCACCCGGATCCGTCCGGCCGAGCCGCTGCGCGCAATCGATCGCACGGTGTGCGCGGCCTGCAGCAGCGCTTCCTCGGAGATGTCGTCCGAGTACGAGAAGGCGGTCTTGTCGTCCACCACGGCGCGCACGCCCACGCCCTGGTCGATCCCGAAGGAGCCGGACTTCACAATTCCCTCTTCGAGGGAATACGACTCGCTGCGCGTGTACTGGAAGTACAGGTCCGCGTAGTCGGTGCGGTGCTCGAACACCGATGCCAGGGCGCGCTGCAGGTTCGCCTCCTCCAGCCCAAAGGGTTGAAGCAGCAGAGTGCGCGCGGCCGCGAGCCGTTCGAGCGAGGGGTCAGTCGGTTTCATGATGCAATTTTTCCAGAAAAACCGGCTACTTAGGTCGCGGCAGCTTGCGGACTTTTCAAGTGGATCTGTCCCCGCGGCGAGCGGTTTGTTACAAATTCGCCGCCCGGCCAGCTATCCCAGCACCCGGTGCGCTAGGGCCGGCAGTGACTGCCTACACTCCTGGATCCGTGCCGGATCGATATCGCCCACCACGAGGCCGGCGCCTTCCTCGCGCTGCACCAGCACGCTGCCCCACGGGTCGATCAGCATCGAATGCCCGTAGGTGCGGCGTCCGTTTTCATGTCGTCCGCCCTGGGCTGGAGCCAGAACGTAGCACAGGTTCTCGACCGCCCGGGCGCGCAGCAAGGTTTCCCAGTGAGCGCGGCCGGTGGTGGCGGTGAAGGCCGACGGCACCAGGATCAGGTCCGGCGCATCCATCGCGCGATACAGCTCCGGAAAGCGCAGGTCGTAACACACCGACAAACCCACCTTCAGCCGCAACGCGCCGTCGGTCAGCTCGAACGTGCAAGGCGAGCGGCCAGGCCAGATCGTGCGCGCTTCGTCGTAGGACTCGCCGTCGCGCTGAAACGAGAACAGGTGGATCTTGTCGTAGCGCGCCGCGCGCCGGCCCTCGGGGTCATACACCAGCGCGGTGTTCAGGACCCGGTCATCGGCCGGCGAAGCGAGTGGAACGGTGCCGCCGACCAGCCAGATCCGGTGCTTGGCCGCCTGCGCGGCAAGGAACTCCTGCAGCGGACCGCGGCCGTCTTCCTCGCGCACGGCCAGCTTGTCGCTGTCGTGCACTCCCATCAGGCAGAAATACTCGGGCAGCCCGATCAGCCGCGCGCCCTCGCGGGCGGCCGAGGCGATCAGCTCGGCCGCCTCCGCCAGGTTCGGCGCGACCGTGGTGCGCGACACCATCTGGATCGCCGCCACCCGCAGCTTGGAGTTGGACATCGACGAGCCGGATGCGTGCGTCAGCCGGTCTTTTCCTCGGGGGTCTCGGGTTTCGTGCGCTCGTGCCGCTTTACCTGCGGCTCGGTCCACGACCCGGTGACGTCGTACTCATAGGAAAAGATCTTCGACAGCGGATGTCTGAGAAGCCACTGGGCCAGGAAAGTTCCGATCCCGATCGCCGGGTTCGCGATAAAAGCATACAGCACCGAGGCCGAACCCGCGTTGATCTCCGGGAGCACCACCACGTGCAGATTCTGCGATTCGGTCTGCAGGTTGGTCTCGCCCTCGATCAGCACGCTGGCGTTGGCGCCGATCATCGTGAAGTCGTGGGTGCTGAGCACGCCATTGGAAATCTTCGCGGTAGCCTTGATCGTGTCGAACGCGAAACCCTTGGCGAAGATGTCGCGGAAATCGAGCGAGATCCGACGCGGCAGCGACTGCAGCGACATCACGCCGAGCAGGCGTCCGGCACCCGGGTCGACCTTGAGGAACTGCCCCTTCTCGGCGTTCAATTGCAGCTCGCCCGACAGGGTCGGATAGTCGATCGAGAAGGGCGACCCGAGCCACGACAGGGTCCCGGTGAGCTTGCCCTTGCCGTTCTTGATCGCGCCCGCCAGGCCGAAGCGACCGAGCAGGTTGCCGGCGTCGACGATGTCCAGCGCGATCGACAGCGTCATTCGTCGCTTCTGCGATCCGGGCTCGCGCTGCCACTGCCCGCCGCCGGATATATGCCCGTCCGGGTTGTCGATCTGCAGCCGTTTGAGCTGCCAGGTGTTGGTGCGGCCGCCGCGGGAATTCTGCGCATTCAGCTCCAGGTGCCCCAGGTGGCTCGACCCGAGCACGAAGTCCTCGGCCACCACATCGAGCTCCGGCAGCTCGCGCAGCGGGGCGTCCAGCACCTCGGTCACGCCCTCGCGTGCGCCTTCCGGGATGATCAGCCGGGCCAGCCGCGCGGTCAGATGCCCCGGTGCCGAACGCGTTCCGGAAGTCCAGTGCAGCGAGCCGGAGGTCTGATCGGCCTCGATGTTGACGTTCCAGCCGCCGTCGTTGGCGCGGCTGGCCCCGAGCACCACGTTGTTCAGGCGCTTGCCGGAAATCCACAGCTCGTCCACGTGCGCCGCCACCAGGTCGGGCCCGCCGGCGGCGGCTGCACCCGCGGCGGCCGGATCCTCCGGCGCGGACTCGATCAAGGGCAGCCAGCGGTCGGTGTCCAGCCGTGGCAGTGTCAGATGCACCAGCAGTCCGGTCTCGGGCAGCGCCCCGGGTGAGCCGATGCTGATCACGCCGCGCTCGATGTGCATCGGCCCCTCCGGCGCGGTATCGGCCACCCGCTCCAGCTGCACTTCGACCAGGCTGCCTGCGGACACGTGCACGGTGTCGCGCACTGGCGTGGCGTCCGGGCCCGGCACCAGATCGACCCGCAGCGGGAGTGAATCGGAGGCTGCCTTGCTCAAGGGCTCCGGCAGGTCGATCGCAAGGCCGGTCAGATCGGAGGAGGCGTGCACCTCCATGCCGTGGCTGCGCACCGTGAGCGCCATCGCGTAGCGGGCCGTGCCGTGCGAGCTGTCCAGGATGCGGCGAACCACCGCGGAGTCGAGCTGCCTCCTCAAGCCTTGCGGGGTCGCACTCCCCGCCACTCGAATCACGACGGTGCCGTCGGTCGTGTCGCCATCGATGTGCGCCTGCCCGCCGACGAAACCGGCATTGATGCCCGGGATCCGGATTCCATGCTGATTGAAATCGAGCCGCCCGGTAGCGGCGATCAACGGCGACATATCGTTGCGCAACACGACGTCGTTGCCCTGGAAGAAAACGGATCCGTCCACGTCGGTGTCGGCCGCGCGATTCAGCGGGATGTCCAGTTTGATCTGCAGGCGGCCCGGTCCGGTCGCCTTTGCGGTTTCGAGGAACCCGCCGATCATCTGCGAAACCGGGCTGGCGTTCACGTAGCCGATCAGATACGCCAGCTGACCGCTGCCCTGTCCCGAGATGGTCAGGTGCGGATCCTGCGTCCCGAGCTGCGAAATGCGGCCCGACACATTGATCAGTTGTACCCCGTACACCGAGGAGCGGCCCGCCAGGATCTCGATCTGGTTGCCCTTGACGTTCAAATCGGCTTCCACGCCAGTCATCAGCGGCCAGGGCCGAGTGCGGAGATGGTGCGGCGTCGTCGGCGCATAGTCGAGCGTGGCGCCGGAGACATGCAGCGAGGCCTGGAACTCGCCGCTGCCGCGCGCGACGAACGGGAAAGCATCCAGCCTGCCGCGCAGCTTCACGACGCCGGCCGATAGCCGGCCTTCGCGCAGCGCGGCCCGCAGCCATTCGCGCGCACCGCTGCCGGCTCCGAGCGGCACGTAACGGTGCACCGCCGCCGCGTCGGCGCGCGCAAGGCTCGCGTTGACATCGGCCCAGGCGGCGCCGGCTTCGTCGATCCGATAGGTGCCGGCCGCGCTCAGCTCCAGGTCGTCGTTGCTGAACGCGAACGCGTCCACCGCGACCTCCAGTGCGGGAGCGGTGTTCCAGTGCACGCGCGCATCCAGGCGGTCGACCGGGATCTCGGGCTCCTCGAACAGCCCCGGGAAGAAAAGGCGCGCATCCGAGCTTGCCAGCGCCAGGGTTCCGCCGCTTGGATTCAGGTCGATCGAGCCGGACAGGTTTTCGAAGCCGGGCTGCCCCGGAACCGGGCGTCCGTCCGCGTCGAAGGCCGGTTCGGCCGGTTGAGCCGCAGCCGCAAACCGTTCGAAACGTGTTCGCAGCGCGACCTCGGACACATGGTCCGGCTCCCCGTTCCACGCCGCGTGCAGATCGGTCAGGTTGCCCCGCATCGAATAACGGGTGAGCAGATCCTGGACCTGGGCCGGCAGCGGCAGCTGGCTCGCCAGCAGCCCCAGGTCCTCCAGCGACAGCGCGTTGACGCCGACTTCGGTGTGCGCTGGCGCGTTCGCCGGCGCCAGCGGCCGCGAGACGCGGTACGTCAGGTCGGTGGGCGGCAGGTGCAGGCGGCCCGGTCCCTGCAGGCTCAGATGGGTGAGCGCGATGTCCTGCCCCTGGGCCGAGCCGGTTCTCCAGGCCTGCTGCGTGATACGCCCCTGCAGGCTGGACAAGCGCAGCGGGGCAGCATCGGAGCGCAGCTGCAGCTCGACGTCGGTGAACGCAACGTCCGCGCGCGCGCGTTGCACCGTCGGGCCGTCGAAATCGACCCAGGCGCGAATCGCGCCGCTGCCGCGCCATACTCGAAACGGCGCCGGCATCTGCCGCGCGAACGATTCGACCCGCGCCAGGTCGACGAAGCTCAACTGCGCATACAGTCGCCCCGACCAGCCGCTCGGGTTGGACACCGGCACCGACCACGGGTGGTCGAACCATCCGCGTATGTCGATCAGGTCCGCGATGTCCGGCGGCGGCCGGGCCCGCAGCGCGAAATAGTGGGTTCCGAACCGGTGCAACAACAGGATGTCGACATCGGTCATGTCGACCGGGGTCGCCGTCGCGGTGCTCTGGGTCGCGCTGGCCGCGTCGTCGTAGTAATGGACCACCGCATGGCTGATGGCGACGTGCCGCTGCTCCAATACCCAGCTCATGGCCGTTGCGTTCGATTCGGTCGCTTCCAGATCGATCAGCATGCCGGCGATTCTCAGCCTGGAGTCGGAGATGCGGCGCACCTCGATCTCGGGCGCCAGCACGGTCAGCGACTTCACGCGCGGCTGCAGCGTCGGAACGCTGGTCCACGACATCACGGCGTCGATCTGGGGAAGCGTCAGCGAAACGGCGCCACTGGCGTCGTGCAGCCGCACGTCGGTCAGCTGCAAGCGCGGATTGAAGCCTTGCCAGCTCGATTCGATGTGCCCGATCGTGACCTGCTGCTTCAGCACGGCCGAGGCGCGTGCCTCGATCTGGCCGCGCCACTGGTCGATGTGCGGCATCCACCACACGCGCAGGCTGATCAGCGAAATGCAAAAGACGAAGTAGGCGGCGAGCAGTAGCCATCCGAGCGCGCTGATGCCCCACAGCAGCAAGCGCATCCCGCCTTCGCCCAGCCGCTGCCCCAGCGACTGCTCGGCGGCCTCGACCGCGTGCTCGACAATGCCTTCTACCGAACGGACGATCTCGGCCGCGTGGCCGCCTGGATGCGAACCGCTCGGCCCGGTCGGGGCGTTTGCCTGCCTTTGGGTCATTGCGTTCGATCCGAATCCGAGCATCGCCTGCGTACAATGGCGAGCCGATGCGCGGCGCACGTAAAACAGTACTCGGACGCTAGCACAGGCGACCGCGCGAGCATGCCGCGTGCACCGCGCCACCGACCCGCATTTTGGCCGATACCGATTCTCGCGAAGATCAATCGCTGCGGCGGGCCGCGGAGACGGCCGTGCAGTGCAGCCGTTTCGTCACGCGCGCACTGACGGCCGAGCTGGGCCCCGGCGCCGATGGCGAAGCGCAGCTCGCATGGCTGGTCGACAACGCGGTGCAGCCCTGGGACTACACCCGGCTCGAAGCGCAGCTGGCGGCTGATCGGGCGGCGCGCGCCGACCTGGAGCCGGGTGCCTGGCTGCCGGGGGCACTGCGTCGGCTGCGCCGCCGGCTGCTGCTCGGCATCATCGTGCGCGATGTGGCCCGGCGGGCGGACCTGGGCGAAGTCACCCAGTCGATGACGGCGCTGGCCGAGTGCTCGGTACGGCATGCGATGCGGGTGCTGGCGACCGATCTGGCGGCGCGACACGGTGTCCCGGCCGATTCCTACTCGGGCAGCGCCCAGGACCTGCTGGTCGTTGCGATGGGAAAGGGCGGGGCGGGCGAATTGAACGTTTCCTCGGACCTGGACCTGGTCTTCGTGTACGACGCCGAAGGCAGCACGCGTCCTGCCGCGGGCGTGACGGTGAGCCCGATCGCCAACCAGGAGTTTTTCGAGCGGCTGGGACGCTTGCTGATCGCGGCGCTGTCCGAGGCGTCGGCCGACGGGTTCGTGTTTCGGGTCGACATGCGGCTGCGCCCCAATGGCGAGGCCGGGCCGGTGGCGGTGTCGTGCTCGATGCTGGAGGAGTACCTGACGCGGCAGGGGCGCGAGTGGGAGCGCTTTGCCTGGCTCAAGGGCCGCGTGATCTCGGAGCCGGTGCTGGCGGACGGCGCGTCCTTCGCGAGGCAGGTGGCTTCGCTCGATGCCTGCGTGCGGCCGTTCGTGTACCGCCGTTACCTGGATTTCAATGCGATCGGAGCGCTGCGCGAGCTGCACGCGAAGATCCGGCGCCAGGCCGAGCGACTCGCCCGCAGTCGCAGCGGAGCGGGCGACCACGTGAAGCTCGGGCGCGGGGGCATTCGGGAAATCGAGTTCATCGTGCAGACGTTCCAGGTGATGCGCGGCGGTCGCGAGCCGCGGCTGCGCTCGCGCTCGACGCTGGCCACGCTCGCAACGCTCGGCGAGCTGGCGCTGTTGTCCATTGAAGAATGCCGCGCGCTCGCGGACGCCTACGAGTTTCTGCGCCGCCTGGAGCACGCGCTGCAGTACGTGGACGATGCGCAGACGCACGAGATCGCCCCGGCCGGCCCTCAGCGCGATCGCGTTGCGCGCCTGCTCGGGCTGGCCGACGGCGACGAGCTGATCGCGCGGTATCGCGCGCACACGGCGCCGGTTGCGGCGCTGTTTGACCGCATCTTCGCGGCGCCGGCGCGTGCTGGCGCCGACCTGCCTGCAGTCGATCTGACCTCTGCGCTGGCGGCCCTGGAATTTCCCGATCCGGGCGCGATGGCCGAGCGGGTTGCGGCGCTGCTCGATGCGCCCCGCGTGAGCGCGACTTCGGAAGCGAATCGAAAGCGGGTGGCCCATCTGGTCCGTGGCGCGCTGCCGGCCATCGCCGAGGAAGCACGCCGGGCCGAGGCGCGGGGCGGCGCGCCGGTGCAGGAGATCTTCGTGCGCTGGCTGCGGCTGCTCGAAGTGATTGCGGGCCGCAGCACCTACATCGCATTGCTCGACGAATACACGCAGGCCGTGGCGCGCGTGGCGCGTCTGCTCGCTGCC
The DNA here is from genome assembly GCA_005882215.1 of Betaproteobacteria bacterium. GTDB lineage: Bacteria > Pseudomonadota > Gammaproteobacteria > Burkholderiales > Burkholderiaceae_F > VBCK01. The sequence goes on from VBCK01000128.1 coordinate 21,518, forward strand.
GGCCGCTGGGCCGCCGACTACCTGACGCGCCATCCGGTCGTGCTGGACGAGCTGCTGGACGATCGGCTGGCGGCGCACCCGCCGGACGGGGATTTCGTTCCGCGCTGGGCCGCGCAGGTCGGACGACAGCTCGAGCCGGACCAGGACAGCGAGCGGCTGATGAACCTGCTGCGCGATGCGCACCACGCGCAGGTGTTTCGGCTCTTGATGGGCGACGTGAACGGGCTGCTCACCGTGGAGGCGCTGGCCGACCAGCTCTCGGCGCTGGCCGATGCGGTGCTGGACCTGAGCCTTGCGACGGTGTGGAGGCTGCAGCGCGGCGCGGCGGCTGCCGCGCCGCGCCTTGCGGTCGTCGCCTACGGCAAGCTCGGGGGCAAGGAGCTCGGGTATGCCTCGGACCTTGACCTGATTTTCGTCTACGACGACCCGGATCCCGATGCTCCGGCTCTTTATGCGCAGCTGGTGCGCCGGCTGGTCGGCTGGCTGTCGACGCCCACTTCCAGCGGCGTGCTGTTCGATGTGGATCTGCGGCTTCGTCCCGACGGCAACGCCGGGCTGATGGTGACCTCGCTGGACGCGTTCGCGCGCTATCAGCTGAACACGGACGGGCACGGGGCCTGGGCGTGGGAGCACCAGGCGCTGACGCGGGCGCGCGCCTGTGCCGGCGACCGGGCGCTGGGCGAGCGCATCGAGCAGCTGCGGCGCCAGGTGCTGGCCCAGGCGCGCGATCGCGCGCAGCTCGCCACCGAGGTGATCTCGATGCGGGGTCGCATGCTGCAAGGTCACCCGAACCCCTCGGATCTGTTCGATCTGAAGCACGACCGCGGCGGCATGGTCGACATCGAGTTCGCGGTCCAGTTCCTGGTGCTGGCGCAAGCGGCCGCGCACCCGCAACTGCTGCAAAACCTGGGAAACATCGGGCTGCTGAAGATCGCGGCGCGCCTGGCGCTGGTCGAGCCCGACCTGGCTCTGGCGGCGGCCGACGCCTATCGCGAGTACCGCCGCATCCAGCACCGGATGCGGCTCGATGGGGCCGCGGTTGCGCGCGTGGCGCGCGCGCAGGTCGCGCAGCAAATCGAAGTCGTGGGCCGGCTGTGGCGGGCCGTGTTCGGGACCGACGCGCCTCACGTCGGGGAAAGGGGAGCCAAGGGTTCCTCAGAGCAGGGCGCGCAATAGCACGAAGGCCGCCATCCCGGCACCCATCGCCCCCAGCATGCTGCGGCTCCACAGCATCACCGCGATGCAGATCAGGCCCGCATCGAGCCGCGCGTTCAGCAGCGTGAAGTTCAGCGTCCGATCCGCCAGCACCAGTTGCGGCACAACCAGAGCCGCCAGCGCGCACGCCGGCGCGTAACGCAGCCCGTGCCGGATCCGCGCCGGCAGCGCCACGCGGTCCCCCAGCAGCAGGAACAGCGACCGGGTGGCCAGCGTCACCAGCGTCAGCCCGGCGATCACCAGGGCCAGCGTGAAGCCGCTCATCGGGCGGCTCCGCGGCGCTCACGCACCATCTCGGTGACGATCGCGGCTGCCACGCCGGCCAGCACGCCCACCAGCACGGACAGCTTCATCGGCAGGTCGTGGGCGAGAACGGCCACGATCGAGGCCACCAGCACGCCGACCAGCGAAGGCGAGTCGGTGAGCGAGGGTGCCACCAGCGTGATCAGTGCCAGCACGCCGATGAAGTCCATCCCCCAGTTGGTCGGGATCCGGTCCGCCAGCAGGATGCCGACCACCGACATCGACTGCCAGGTGAGCCAGTTGGCCACGGCCAGTCCGAGAAAGAACCAGACCTGGCGGGTGTCGGCCGGCCCCGGATGCGCGCCGCCGCCCCAGCGTCGGATCACCAGCAGATAGCCGAGGTCCGATGTCAGGTAGCCCAGGATCAGCCGCCGGGTGAGGCTCAGGTGCCGGAAATAGGGGTGCAGTCCGGCCGAAAAGATCACGAAGCGCATGTTCACGATGGTGGCGGTCAACAGGATCAGCCACACCGGCGCGCCGGCCGCCATCAGCGGCAGCGAGGCGAGCTGCGCGCTGCCCGCATACACGAATGCGCTCATCGCGAGCGCCGGTCCGACGTCCAGACCGATGCGCACGGTCGCCACGCCGGTGACCAGCGCCCAGGCACCCGTCGCGATCAGCGCCGGGACGACCGAGCGCATTCCGTCCACGAACGCCGCGCGGCGCACCTGCGCCAGTGCGACCGGTCGGCCGAACAACGCAGTGAGCCGCTTAGCCTCGAACATCGCGAGGCGCAATTCTAAGCGGGCCGCGAGCGGGATAGAATCAATGCAACGCTCGAGGAGATGCGCAGATGTCGATGTCCGATCGGGACGGCTGGATCTGGTATGACGGCAAGATGGTGCCGTGGCGCGACGCCACCACGCATGTTCTGACCCATTCGTTGCACTATGGTCTGTCGGTGTTCGAGGGCCTGCGGGCGTACAAGACAGCGGCGGGGACTGCGATTTTCCGGTTGCGCGAGCACACCGAGCGCCTGTTCAATTCGGCGCGCATCTTCCTGATGCAGATACCGTTCACGCCGGAGCAGCTGATGGAAGCGCAGCGCCAGGTGGTCAAGGTGAACAAGCTGGAGGAGTGCTATGTGCGCCCGATCGCCTTTTACGGCTCCGAGAAGATGGGCGTGAGTCCGAAAGGGGCGAGCGTGCACGTGGCGGTGGCGGCCTGGCCGTGGGGCGCGTATCTGGGCGAGGAAGGGCTGCACGCGGGGATCCGCGTGAAGACGTCCTCTTATGCGCGCCACCATATCAACGTGTCGATGGTCCGGTCCAAGACGGCCGGTCACTACGTGAACTCGATCCTGGCCAACCTGGAGGCCACGCGCGAAGGCTACGACGAGGCGTTGCTGCTGGACACGCAGGGTTTCGTGGCCGAGGGCGCCGGGGAAAACCTGTTCATCGTACGTGGCGGGCAGATATCCGAACCGCAGCTCGTATCCGGACTGGCCGGCATCACGCGGCGCACGGTGATCGAGCTGGCGCGCGATCTGGGGCTGACGGTGCAGGCCGCCCCGATGACGCGCGACGACGTCTACCTGGCCGACGAGGCGTTCTTCTCCGGCACCGCCGCGGAAATCACGCCGATCCGGGAACTGGACGGCCGCGTGATCGGTAGCGGGCGCCGCGGCCCGGTGACCGAGAAGATACAAACGGCGTTTTTCGACGCGGTCAACGGGCGCTCGCCCAAGTATCGTGAATGGCTCACGCCCGTATGACGAAGACGCAGGCTCCGGTCGTCGAGTTGACCGCGGATAATCTGCCGGCCTTTTGCCCCAATCCGTCGATGCCGGTATGGAACCACCATCCGCGCGTTTTCCTGGAGCTGGGCCCGCAGGGAGAGGCGATGTGCCCCTACTGCGGCACGCGCTATCGGCTCAAGCCCGGCCCGTCGGCCAAAGGTTCGCACTAGATGTTCAGGATATGTCAAAACCGATCAAGCCCCTTTTGTTCGCGTCGCCCGAGGAGTGCGAGCAGGCGTTCTACGATGCGCTGGAGTCGGCCGATGTCGACGCGATCAGCGAGACCTGGCTCGATGACGACGACGTCTGCTGCGTGCACCCCGGAGGGGCCCGGCTCGTCGGCTACCCGGCGGTTCGCTCATCGCTCGCCTCCTTGCTGTCCAACGGTCCGGTGCAGATTCGCACCCTATCGCGCAAGTGCTTCGAGTCCTCGACGGTCGCGGTCACCAACGTGATCGAGGAAGTGGTCGTGGTGCAGTCCGGCAGCCGTCAGCTGGTGCACGTGATCGCCACCAACGCGTTTGCCAAGACACCCTCGGGCTGGAAAATGGTGCTGCATCATGCGGCCCCGGCGCCGCAAGGGCGCGCGGCCGATGTCGAGACACCGCACGGCCCGGTTCACTGAGCAAGATCGGCGGCTGATTCGCGGGCAGTACCAGGCACCGAGCTGGGTGCCGGGCGGGCACGCGCAGACGATTGCGGCCGCGATCGGGGTGCCGAGCCCGCGCCTTGCATACCGGCGCGAGATCTGGCAAAGCCCGGACGGCGACTGTCTCGGCGCCGACTTCGCGCAGCCGGAGCCGCAGGTGGCGGCCGCACCGGTGCTGGTGCTGTTCCATGGCCTGGAAGGCTCCTCGCGCAGCCACTATGCATTGGCGCTGATGACAGAGGCCGTGGCGCGCCGCTGGCGTGCGCTGGTCGTTCACTTCCGCGGCTGCGGAGGGGTGCGCAACCTGCGGCCCCGCGCCTACCACAGTGGCGATTCGGACGAGGTGGACTGGATCCTGCGGGCGGTGGCGCTGCGCTGGCCGGATGCCGCATTGCACGCGGTCGGCGTCTCGCTCGGCGGCAACGTGTTGAGCAAATGGCTCGGCGAGCGAGGCGAGGACGCGCGCCTGCTGCGGGCCGCTGCCGTGGTCAGCGTGCCGTTCGACCTGGTGGCCGGGGGCCTCAGCCTGGCGCGGGGCTTCAACCGCGCGGTGTACGGTCGCTATTTCCTGCGCTCGATGCGGCGCAAGGCGATCGAATTCGAGCGCGCGTTTCCGGGGCGCATCGATATCGCGCGGGCGATCGCGAGCCGCGACCTGTACGAGTTCGACGAGGTGTTCACGGCTCCGCTGCACGGATACCGTGGCGCCATGGACTACTGGCAGGCGGCGTCGGCCAAGCCCTGGCTGCGGTCGGTGGCGGTGCCGCTGCTGGCGCTGAATGCACACGACGATCCGATCGTCCCGGCCCGCAGCCTGCCGACGCCGGAGCTCACTTCGCGCGACGTGCTGCTGGAGCAGCCGGCGCGGGGCGGCCACGCGGCCTTCGTCCGCGGGCCGTGGCCGCCAGGCGACCTGGGCTTCGTGCCGCAGCGGATCTTCGAGTTTTTCGAGCGCGGCACCTAGCGCAGCTTCTTGCCCTTTTCGCCGTCGTCGTCCGGACTGCTGCGCTTGCCCGACGCCTTGCGCGCCTCCTGTATCTGCCCGTTCAGCCAGCGCAATCGCGCATCGACCTCGGACATCGTGTAGAAATCGGCGTCGGCCGCGCTGCGGGCCAGCTTGAGCTGCTCGACCGCGGCAGGCACGGCCCCCTGCAGCAGGTACATCTCTGCGGTGGCCTGGTGTTGCAGCGTTTTTTGCTGCAGGGCCGCGTGGCTGACGGCCAGCATCTGGAAGTAGCGCGGATCCGAGTGCGTCAGTGCCAGCTGTTCGCGCAGGTAATCGACCGCCTGCCGATTCCGGCCCATCCGCTGCAACAGGTCCGCGTATTCGATTGCGGTCAGGCGCGAAAGCGGAAAGCGCGCGGCGGTCTCGCGCGCCGACTTCAGCGCGGCCTCGCGCTCGTTGTCGTCCCTGGCCGCCTGAAAGCTTGCCTCGTTGACCACCTTATCCAGGATCGCCGATGGGCCCTGGGTGCTGCGCCGTGCGGTGAGCGCCGAATCCAGCGCGGCGCGCGCTTGCTTCAGCTTCAACTGGGCCAGCGCCAGGCCATAGTAGGCGGCCAGCTCGCTGGCGGCCGTGTGGTTCCGGATCTGGTCGGAGAAGTAGGTCTGCGCGTCGGCCGCGCCCTGCGCGGAGTCGTCCTGCAGCACCCGCAGGCGGGCCCGCACCAGTTCGAAGTCCAGGCTGTCGGCGTGCTGATGCGTGCGCACGCCTCGCAGGCGTCCCTGGATGTCGGAGATGCGCTCGACGTCGAGCGGGTGGGTCCGCAGGTATGCCGGGGCGATGCTTTCGTAGATACGCATGCCGTTTTGCATCCGGACGAAGAAGGCGGCCATCGCGCGCGGATCGAACCCGGCATTGACCAGGATGTCGAATCCGACCCGGTCGGCCTCGCGCTCGTTGTCGCGCGAGAAGCTCAGTTGGCGTTGCAGCGCGGCGGCCTGTCCGACCGCGAGCGAAGCCTCCGCCGCCTGGCCGCCGGCGCGCGAGGCCAGCAACGCCAGCAGGATCGATCCGATCGCGATCGCCATCGACTCCTTCTGCTTCGCGATCATCCGTGCGATGTGGCGCTGTTGCACGTGCCCGATTTCGTGCGCCATCACCGAAGCGAGTTCCGATTCGCCTTGCGCCGTCACAATGGTCCCGGTGTGGACGCCGATGAAGCCTCCGGGCAGCGCGAAGGCGTTAATCATCGGGTCGCGGATCAGGAAGAACTCAAAGTCGATGTGCCGGCTCTGGCTCGCTGCAACCAGCTCGTAGCCCAGCCGGTTCAGAAATTCAGTCGCGTCCGGGTCGGGCAGGTAGCTCGGGTCCTGGCGCACCTCCACCATCACCTGCTCGCCGAGCCTTCGCTCCTGGTTCGGAGACAGCGATTCGTCGCCGACCTCGCCCAAGGTCGGCAGCTCCTGTGCGACCGCGGGCGGGCGCAGGCCGACCGCCAATGCCACGGTCAGGATCAGGCAGCGGGCCAGCCCGCGGGGTATCCCGGAGCGGCGATGGGTCAACGAACTTTGCACGGCAAGATAGCTACCAACGGTCGCTTTGTATGATATCCGCGCGGCCGGATCGTTCCGATCAACTTGCAAGGGGAAACCGCGTGCGACTTGAAACCGTTTGCAACAACCGTTGCGTGCCCGGGCGGGCGGGTTGGCGCCTGTGAGCCGGCTGACGCACCTGGACTCGCACGGGCAGGCCCGTATGGTGGACGTCGGCGACAAGGCCGAAACGCAGCGCGTGGCGCGGGCCGAGGGGCGGATCCGGATGTCGGAAGCCGCGTTGGACGCGGTCGAATCGGGCGACTCGAAAAAAGGCGATGTGCTGGGTGTGGCGCGGGTGGCCGCGATCCAGGCGGCCAAACGCACCTCGGAGCTGATCCCGCTGTGCCATCCGCTTGCGATCACGAGCGTGAGCGTGGACCTTCACATCGACCGGGCGCTCGCCTCGGTCGTGTGCACGGCCCAGGTCGAGACCTTCGGCCGCACCGGCGTCGAGATGGAAGCGCTGGTCGCGGTGCAGATTGGCCTGCTGACCGTCTACGACATGTGCAAGGCGGTCGACCGCTCGATGCGGATCGAGTCGGTCCGCCTGCTCGAAAAGCGCGGCGGCCGCAGTGGGCACTGGGTTGCGCCGCCGGAGCCTCCCGCCTCCGCATGAAGCTTCGGCGGGCTGACCCGCCGCCGCTTAACCCGTCAGGCCGAGGGCGGGGCCGTTTCGATGAAACTCTGGCGGGCTGACCCGCCGCCGCTTGACCATCAGGTAGTCGGCGGAGCGGTTTCGATGAAGCTTTGGCGGGCTGACAGCTTTTCGTAGTGGCGCGCGAGGTTCGGATACCGCGCGCGCCAGTCGAGCGACGGGAAGCGGAAGTCCAGCCATCCAAGCGCGCAGCCGAGCGCGATATCGGCCAGCGTGTACGCCTGACCGTTGCACCAGGGCCTTTCGCCCAGCCCGCTGGAAGCCCAGTGCAGCGCGGCGCGCACCTTGGCCATCTGCCGCTCGACCCAGGCCGAAGACTGCTGCGTCGGCATCCGCAGCGTGTGCTCCAGCCGAACCAGGATCGCCGCATCCAGCAGGCCGTCGGCCAGCGCCTCCCAGGTGCGGACCTCGACCCGCTCGCGGCCGTTGCCCGGAATCAGATGGCTGACCGGCGTGAGCGTATCCAGGTATTCGACGATCGTGCGCGAATCGAACACGGCGCCGCCGTCTTCCATGATCAGACAGGGTACCTGGGCCAGCGGATTCATATCCTGGATGCGGGTGTCCGGCGCCCACACGTCCATCATCTCCAGCTCGCATTCGATGCGCTTTTCGGCCATCACGATGCGCACCTTGCGGGCGTACGGACTGGTGGGGGAAGCGATCAGTCTGAAGTTCTTGAACACGTTGACAGGTCCCGCCACGACGCGGGAGGTGGGTGCGGAATTCGGAGCTTTGACTCCGATCGGTCCATCGGCGGCCTCGAGCGGCCAGTATATCGTGCAAAGCACCAATCGGGGCCGATGCTAGACTTAACGCTGCTCGTGCCACCCGAAACGAACCTGCCGCTTTCGGAAACGACCGCCATTTCCCCGCTGGACGGTCGCTATGCGCGCACCACGATCGAGCTGCGCGCCATATTCTCCGAGTACGCGTTCATGCGCGCCCGCGTGCGGGTGGAGATCGAGTGGCTGCTCGCGCTCGCGCGGCTGGGTCTGCCGGAGCTGCCCGCGCTGCCGGCGGCAGCGGTCGCGGCCGCCCGCGGCCTCGTCCAGGACTTCAGCCTCGCCGATTGTGCGCACATCAAGGCGATTGAGTCGCGCATCAATCACGACGTCAAGGCGGTCGAGTACTGGATAAAAGAACTTGCCTCCGACCAGCCGGACTTGCGCCGGGCCGCGGAGTTCGTTCACTTCGCCTGCACCTCGGAGGACATCAACAACTGCGCATATGGGTTGATGGTGCGCGACGGCCGCGCGGCGTTGGTGCGGCGCCTGCGCGCGTTGCACGGGCGCCTGCGGGATATGGCGCACCAGCACGCCGCGCAGGCGATGCTGGGGCGCACCCACGGTCAGGCGGCCACCCCGACGACGGTCGGCAAGGAATTCGCCAATTTCGCCGTGCGGCTGGCCGCCTGCATCGGGGCGATCGAGTCGGTGCAGCCCAAGGGGAAACTGAACGGCGCGGTGGGCGCCTTCAATGCGCACCGGGCGGCCTGTCCGGAGATCGACTGGGAGCCGGTTGCCGCCGGCGTGGTCGAGTCGCTCGGGCTCGCCTGGAGCTCGCATACGACGCAGATCGAGCCGCACGACTGGATGGCCGAGCTGTTCGACGCGCTGGCGCGCGCCAACACGGTCCTGCTCGCTCTGGACCGCGACCTGTGGGGCTACATTGCGCTCGGCTACTTTCGCCAGAAGCCGGTCGCCGAGGAGGTCGGATCCTCGACGATGCCGCACAAGGTCAACCCGATCGATTTCGAAAACTCCGAAGGCAACCTGGGACTGGCCAATGCGACGCTGCGCCACATGGCCGAAAAGCTGCCGGTGTCGCGCTGGCAGCGCGATCTGAGCGATTCGACCGTGCTTCGCAACCTGGGAGTCGCGTTCGGGCATTGCCTGCTCGGCTACGAGTCGTGCCTGCGCGGGCTTGCCCGGATCGAAGTCGATCCGCAGGCACTCGCGGCCGACCTGGACGCGAGCTGGGAGGTGCTGTCCGAGCCGGTGCAGACGGTGATGCGGCGCTACGGGGTCGAGCAGCCCTACGAGAAGCTGAAGGAGCTCACGCGCGGGCGCGCGGTCACCCGCGAGACGCTGCATCAATTCATCCGAACGCTGCCGATTCCCGAGCCGGCACGACGGGAGCTGCTGGCGCTGACGCCGGCTACCTATCTTGGGCTGGCCGAGGACCTCGCTCTGCGTTGTTGATGTTCAGCCCTTTTCGTCGCAGACTGCCACGCGCGCCAAGACATCGGACTTCTTACTGCAAAAAAAGGCGGGCCGTCCAGGACGACCCGCCCCGTGTTACGCGATCGGCAAAAAGCGCCGCGAAATCAGTCTCGACAAATTCTAAATATCACGCCGGTGTTGGGAATCTGCAGCAGCAGCGCGTCGGCCGGGTTCTTGAACTTGGTATCCACTCCGCTCTGGCCCGCGTCGCGCACCGCGCCGTAGTCGACCACCCACGCACAGCCGTCCGGCCCGAAGCGCAGGTTGGTTGGGCGGTTCATGCCGTGTATGCCGGTGACAAACGCCTGGTCTCCGGTGGTATTGCGGGCGAAGTTGGAGAAGCTGAGCGATAACGGTCCCGCGCCTTGACCGGCAACGTTCATCAGCCTCACCTCGTGGCCGACCTCCGGAGATCCATTGGCCGCCGAGAAGCCGAAATCGCCCTCCAGCGTATACAGGATCGCGCCAGGGCGAACCGGGCTGGCCACGAAGCTGTCCGGCACGAAATCGATCGCCGTGTACGAAGAGTCGGCTGATTCGAGAGCGAGCGGCGCTGTGACGGGCTGCGGTGGTGCTGCGAGCACGTCGCGGATAGGAACGGTTTCGCTCAGGATCCGTGCAAGGCTGGCGGCTGTGCATCTGCTGGGCAGATTGGACGGATCCGGAACGCACAGATCATCGGCCGGGCCGCCCACCGGGTTGAACACCGACTGGGTGGTCGGCAGGAAGCCGTAGCGGTCCGGCCAGCCGTGATAGCCCGGCGTGCCGTCGGCGTTCTGGCTGGCGAGGCTCAGGACCTCGGGAGCGCCGTACGAAGGCCGCGCGCCCCGCTCATCGGCACCATCCTCGCCGACCAGCAAACCCCCGTGCAGAGGGTGATTCTGCGGCGCGAAACGGATCGCGTAGCCGTTCCGAAAACCCCACGCATACGGCTCAATGGTGTCTGCCGGATTCGGCACATTCAACCGCGTCCGCAGCACCGCCCCGTCGCACACGCCGTGGTGTGAGGCGCCTTCGAAGGCCTTTACTGTCGCACCCGGCCGCGTCGTGCCGAACGGGGAATATCCACTCGTGTGGATTCCGTTTCCAGAGTCAAATACGTTCTGGCTGAGCACGATGTCCTGGCACGGAATATCCGGCTGGTTACCGCCGCCCCCATTGTCCAGACCGACGACGCCGCTATTCGTGGTAGACCCTTGTGACCAGTAGACCCAGCCACCCTTGAACGCGAGCTGCTCGGTCGGATGATCGCCCGTTGGCAGGTTGCTGATGAAAGGCGTGACCTTTCCGGTCGTCGGATCGACCGTCACAATCCGCGAGCTGTTGTTCTGTCCGTTGTGCGTGTGGGTCGCCTGGTTCGAGTCGGTAGCGAACAGGCGCCCGCCCGCCAGGCCGTTCTCGAAGGCCACGTCGACCGCGGGCCCGTGCGGCAGGAGCGTGTTCGTGCCGCCCGTCTCGCTGGTCGCATCGGTCGGCTTGCCGAGCGTCCTCAGAAGCCTTCCGCTGCTGCTGAACACAAGAATATCCGGGGTGAAGGGGTTGCCGGGAAGCCGCGCTTTTTGCCAGCCGATCTCGTCGTTGCACCGACTGGGCAGTCCGTGCCCGGACTCCAGCACATAGACCTCAAAGCCGTCTTCGCCGGTCGCGCGGAACGCAATCCCGGTCGGGAAATTGAGCCCGCTGGCAAAGACGCTGACCGTGTAGCCGTCCGGCACGGTGATGTCTTGACCGTTGCCGGGATCGAACAGGACCTCTTCGCCTGGACACAGCGCATTGCCGACGTTGGCGCCGTGAGCTGCAAGGGGCAGGGCGAGCAGCGCCTGCGCGACCGCTAAGCCGAGCAATGTCCGTTTGAACGATTGTTTCGTGGCATGAGTAACAGGGGATGTCATGACTTGCCTCCGGTCGTGGAATGCGACAGATCAACCGCTGTTGTGACACACGTTGAGCGCGCCGGTGCACCGATTGAATCCGGAGTCACCGGACCGCAGAGGGTAAGTTCGCGTGCAGGTGGCCGCTATTCCGCCATCGCGGAGTTCGCTGCTGCATTGCGTAACGCTGATGGGCGCGCGGGGATCTGCTGCTTCAACTCGCTCGGGCCCACCCGAATGGACCCGTTTGATCCCCTGCTACGGGATCGGACTCAAGAAGCACCGATGCAAGCGGGGATATGCCCGCCGATAAAAGCAGGCCTGCCCGCGTGGATGCTCAGGGCATCAGTTGCTGCTCTTCCTTCTTGACCGGCTTGACCAGGTCTTCGCGTCGCACGCCCAGGTAGCGCGCGATGGCGGCGGCCACGAACACCGACGAGTACACGCCGAAGCAGATGCCCAAGGTCAGGGCCAGCGCGAAGTTGTGCAGGGCAGGGCCCCCGAACAGCAGCATCGTGACCGTCATCATCAGCGTGCAGCCGTGCGTGATGATCGTGCGCGAGATGGTCGCCGTGATGGCCGAGTCGATGACCTCGGTGGCGGTCGCCTTGCGCATGGTCCGGAAATGCTCGCGCACCCGGTCGAAGATGATCACCGATTCGTTCACCGAGTAGCCGAGCACGGCCAGCACCGCCGCCAGCACCGGCAGCGAGAACTCCCAGCGGAAGATCGAGAACATCCCGATCACCAGCACCACGTCGTGCAGGTTGGCGATGATCGCGGCCACCGAGAACTTCCACTCGAAACGCAGCGCCAGGTACAGCATGATCCCGGCGCACACGAAAAACAGCGCGAGCGCGCCGTCGTAGGCGAGCTCGGCGCCGACCTGGGGACCTACGAACTCGACGCGGCGCAGCTCGGTGCAGCGGCCGGCCAGCTCCCGCTGGCGCGCGAGCAGCGCCGAGGAAGCCTCGGTGGTGCGTTCGGCCTGGGGGCGCTTCACGAAGTCCGCGTAGGCGGCATGCAGCGCCGCGCACTCGGGCGCTTCGCCCGGCGCCGGCTCGGCGGTGGCCGCGGTCATCACGATTTCGGCCTGCTGGCCGGAGGAGAACCCCGGGCGGGCGGGCAGCCGGATCATCACATCGGAGGCGGTGCCGAAGCTTTGCACCTGGAAGTCGCCCCAGCCGAGCCGGTTGATCGAGGCGCGGATCTTCTCCAGGTCGGCCGGCGCCCGGTACGACAGCTCCATCACGGTGCCGCCGGTGAATTCGATCGACAGGTTCAGTCCGCGGAAGATCAGGAAACCGACCGCGATCAGGAACGTGATGGCCGAAGCCGCGTTGAAATACAGCGAATACCGCATGAACGGAATCGTTCTGCGGATCCGGAAGAATTCCATCGTCGGGTTCCGTTCTGTTGGTCGGGGTCAGTCGGAGGCGGGCTCAGCCCTTGGCGCCGGCCACGGCGGCGCCGGGGCGCCACACCTGGCCGATCGGGAGCGACTGCAGCCGCTTGCGCCTGCCGTACAGCAGGTTCACGACCCCGCGTGAGACGAACACGGCGGAGAAGATCGAGGTCAGGATTCCCAGGCAGTGCACGACCGCGAAGCCCCGCACCGGGCCCGAGCCGAGCAGGAACAGGAATATGCCGGCGATCAGCGTGGTCACGTTCGAGTCGATGATCGTCGCAAAGGCCCGTTCGTAGCCCTGGGCGATCGCCTGCTGCGGCACCGCCCCTTTGCGCAGCTCCTCGCGCACCCGTTCGTTGATCAGCACGTTGGCGTCGATCGCCATGCCGAGCGTGAACGCGATGGCGGCGATGCCCGGCAGCGTCAAGGTGGCCTGCAGCATCGACAGCAGCGCCACCAGCAGCATCAGGTTGATCGCAAGCCCCAGCACCGACACGATGCCGAACACCTGGTAGTACAGGCACATGAACGTGGAAATCGCGGCGAAGCCCCACACGGTGGAGCGGAAGCCGGCCGCGATGTTCTCGGCGCCCAGGCTGGGTCCGATCAGGCGCTCCTCGATGATCTGCATCGGCGCGGCCAGCGCGCCGGCCCGCAGCAGCAGCGCCAGGTCGTTGGCGGTCTGGGTGGTGCCGAGCCCGGTGATCTGAAAGCGCGATCCGAACTCGGACTGGATCGTGGCCACCGTCAGCACCTCCCCGCGCCCCTTCTCGAACAGCACCACCGCCATCGGTTTTTTCAGGTTCTCGCGCGTGACTTTGCGCATGAAGCGGCCGGCCGATTCGTTCAGTTCGATCGAAACCGCCGGCTGCTGCTTCTCGTCGAACGTGGCCTGCGCCCCCTGCAGCTGCTGGCCGGAGAAGATCACCTCCTTTTTCAGCACCACCGGAGCGCCGCGCCCGATCGTGAAGCGCTCCGAGCCGAACGGAACCGGGGCGTTGCCCGTCACCGCCGCCTGGCCCTCAGGCGAAACATCGACCAGCCGAGACTCCAGTGTGGCGGTGCGGCCGATGATGTCCTTGGCGCGCGCCGTATCCTGCACCCCGGGCAGTTCCACCACCACGCGATCGGCGCCCTGCTGCTGGATCACCGGCTCGGCCACCCCCAGCTCGTTGATCCGGTTGTGCAGCGTGGTGATGTTCTGCGCCAGCGCGCTGTCCTGCGTGGCCTTGCGCGCGGCCGGCGTCAGCGTGGCAATCAGCACCGGATCGCCGCCTGCGGTGTCCTCGCGCAACGCCAGATCCGGGTTCGCGTTGCGGATCGTGTCGGAGGCCTTCGTGCGGGTCGCCGGATCGCGAAAGCGGATCGCCAGCGACTCGCCATCGCGCGAGATGCCGGAATGGCGCACGTCCTTCTCGCGCAGAAGCGTGCGCAGATCGCCTTCCAGTGCCTGCAGGCGCTTGTTGACCGCCTCGTCAAGGTCCACCTGCATCAGGAAGTGCACCCCGCCACGCAAATCCAGTCCCAGGTACATCGGCAGGGCGTGCAGACTCTGCAACCAGGCGGGCGTGCGCGACACCAGGTTCGGGGCCACCACGTAGGTCGGGTCGGACTGGTCGGAATTGAGCTTCTGGTCGAGCAGGTCGCGGGCGCGCTTCTGGGTGTCGGCGTCGCGGAAGCGGACGAACACGGTCGGATTCAGTCCGATCACGTCGAGCGTGGCGCCCGCCTGCTCAATGCCGGCCGTCTTCAGCGTCTCCTGCACGCGGGTGAGGAGCCCCGTGTCGGCGTGCACCGTGGCCTTGACCGAAGCGATCTGCACGGCCGGCCATTCGCCGAAGAAGTTCGGCAGCGTGTACTGCACTCCGAAACACAGCGCCGCGATGATGATCAGGTACTTCCAGAGCGGATAGCGGTTCATGACAGCACGGTTGAGCCGGAGCGACCCGGGAGAGGCGGCGGACGAGCAGGCCTGAGCGGCGCGCTCGCCTCAGATCGATTTCATGCTGCCCTTGGGCAGCAGCGTTGCGACCGAAGAGCGCTGCACCGATACGGCCACCGGCTGGCCTGCGACCGTTGCGATCTGCAGCGTCAGGTACTGGTCGGACAGCTCCGTGACGCGCCCGACCAGTCCGCCGGAGGTCACGACCTCATCGCCCTTGTTCAGCGCTTCGATCATCGACTTCAGTTCCTTCTGACGCTTGGCCTGCGGCCGGATCAGCAGGAAGTAGAAGATCGCGAACATCACGACGATGAAGACCAGCGGCATCATGCCGCCCCCGTCGCCCGGCGCTGCGGCACTCTGGGCGAAGGCGTCTGAGATCAATGGCATCGAAAGCTCCGGCTCCCCGTTTCGGTACCGAGGTTAACTTGTAAGTATAGCTGCGCGAGCGGCCAGCTCGGCCTGCGCGAAGCGCTCGAAGGAACCCTGCTGGATCGACAGCCGGGCGCGCCGCATCAGGTCCAGATAGTAGTGAAGGTTGTGGATGGTGTTCAGGCGCGCGCCCAGCATCTCGTTGATCCGCTGCAGGTGGTGCAGGTAGGCGCGGCTGAATTGCCGGCAGGTGGCGCACGCGCAGTCCGGATCCAGCGGCGAGCTGTCGTCGCGGTAGCGCGCATTGCGGATCTTCACGTCGCCTCGACCGGTAAACAGCCACCCGTTGCGCGCATTGCGGGTCGGCAGCACGCAGTCGAACAGGTCGATTCCGGCGGCCATGGCGGCCAGCAGGTCCTCCGGCGTTCCGACTCCCATCAGGTAGCGCGGCGCCGGCTGAGGCAGCCGAGCAGCCGCGTGTCGCATCATCGCGAGCATCTGCGGCTTGGGCTCGCCCACTGAAAGGCCCCCGATCGCGTAGCCGTCGAAGCCGATGGCGAGCAGGCCCGCCACCGACTCCTCGCGCAGCGCTTCGAACATGCCGCCCTGCACGATGCCGAACAGGGCGCCCGCGCCGCGCAGCCGATCGAACTCGTCGCGGCAGCGGCGCGCCCAGCGCAGCGACCGCTGCATCGAATCGGCCGCCTCGCCCTCGGTGGCCGGCCGCGCCTGCCCGTTCGACTCGATCCAATACGGCGTGCACTCGTCGAAGATCATCGCGATGTCCGAATCGAGCACATGCTGGATCCGGATCGATTCCTCCGGCGTCAGCAGCATCGCGTCGCCGTTGATCGGGGACCGGAACCGCACCCCGTCCTCGCCGACCTTGCGCAGCGGCCCGAGCGAGAAGACCTGGAAGCCGCCCGAGTCGGTCAGGATCGGTCCATCCCACCCCATGAAGCGGTGCAGCCCCCGGTGCGCGCCGATCACCGAAAGGCCCGGGCGCAGCCACAGGTGGTACGTGTTGCCCAGCACGATCTGCGCGCCCACTTGCCGCAAGTCGTTCGGCGCCAGCGATTTGACCGCTCCGTAGGTGCCCACCGGCATGAAGGCCGGCGTCTGCACCTCGCCGTGCGCGAGCTGCAGCAGCCCGCTGCGCGCCAGACCGTCCACCGCGTGCACCTGGAAATGCATCACGTGGCGCGCTCTGCCAGCATCGCGTCCCCGTAGCTGTAGAAGCGATAGCGCCGCTTGATCGCATGCCGGTAGGCGCGCTTTACATGCTCGAAGCCGGCGAACGCGCACAGCAGCATCAGAAGCGTCGAGCGGGGCAGGTGAAAATTGGTGATCAGGCGATCGACCACCTGGAACCGGTAGCCGGGAACGACGAACAGGCGTGTTTCGGCGTCGACTGGCGTGACGATGCCGTCATGCGCGGCCGACTCTATCGCGCGCAAAGCGGTCGTTCCGACCGCCAGCACGCGACCTCCGGCCGCTCGGGTCGCGTTGACCGCGCGCGCGGTGGCCTCGCCGACCCGGTAACGCTCGGCGTGCATCACGTGATCGGCCACCCGTTCGGTGCGCACGGGCGCGAACGTGCCAGCCCCCACGTGCAGCGTGACGAAGGCCGTGGCCACTCCGCGCGCGTCCAGCCGCTCCAGAAGGGCCTGCGTCAGATGCAGCCCGGCGGTCGGAGCGGCCACCGCGCCCTCGCATCGGGCGTACACCGTCTGGTAGCGCGCCTCGTCCAGCGCGTCGGGCGTGTGCTCGATGTACGGAGGCAGCGGGACCTGCCCGATCCGCGCCAGCAGCGGCGCGACCTCGGTGTCGAACCGCAGCTCGAACAGCTCGCCCGCCCGTCCGCTCACGATCGCGTGCGCGCCCGCAAAGTCGATGCGCTGGCCGCTGCGGGGCGAATGACTGGTTCTGAGCAGCGCCAGGGCCGTGCGCGGCGCTATCACCCGCTCGATCAAGGCCTCGACGCTGCCGCCGCTGGGCTTGCTGCCGAACAGCCGGGCCTTGATCACCCGCGTGTCGTTCAGCAGCACCAGGTCGCCCGCCTCGAGCAGGTCGGGAAGATCGGAAAAGTGCCGGTCCGTGAGGCCGTCGCCGGCCAGATGCAACAGGCGGCTCGCTGCGCGATCGGGAAGCGGGCGTTGCGCGATCAGGTGCGCGGGCAATTCGAAGTCGAAGTCGGCGAGCTTCAGATCGTTCGGGATGGCATGGCCGGCCACGGGTTCTACCGCGTTCCCGCCTTCGCGTGGCGGTCTGATTCGATCGCGGCAGTTTAAGTCGGTTGCGCCGCAGCCCGGCATTTGGAGCGTCGCGATCGGTGGCGCACAATGCCTCGAATGAACCGTTCCACGAACGAGGCATCCGGGCGGCGCGATCGTCCCGGACCGGCGCAGGCGGCGCGCGACAAGCGCGGTGCCCGGGACGAACTGACGAGCAGCCGCATTGAGGCGTTGCTCGACGAAGGCCTGGCCCTGACTTTTCCCGCCAGCGATCCGGTGGCCCTGACGTCGCCAGGTGGCGCCACGCCCAGGGATATTTGACCGCACCGTCTTACGGCATTTGGAGCGCTCGAGGCTGCGAGCGGGATCCCTCGTCGGCCAAACAACTGCCGCTTTTGTAGCCGAACGCGCGCCAATATGCCCGGACTGTCGGCTTCTGGGCAGCTAGGACTCCCCCAGCGATACCGCCAAGAAGGCAGATCCCGAATTTGATGGGGCGGGCGTGTACAGTGGAGGTACCAGTTTACAGGTACGAGCGACGGCGGCCCCATGTATCCAGCGAATTCCGGCTTCAAGGCCATCATCGACAGAAAGGGCATTTCCTTCTTCGTTGACCGAGAGCATCCGGACGGAGGCGATGTAGCGGGTGTTCCGATGACGCGCTTCGTTTACGTGATTCATTGCGAGTACCGGGATCCGGCGGACCCGCGCTCGCTTCCAGCTCCAATAAACCCAGCGCGGTTTCCGCGGGGACTGGACCGTTTTCCTGCCGCGCTTCGGACCTACTTTCAAGATCCGGGCGCCACGATGTCCGTCGAGTCGCTCGAGGGTGACGCGAATGCAATTCAAGTGATCGTGACGACCACCCTGAGCGAAACCCTCGCTGACGCAGCGTTCGTGCGCTTCATACAGAGCTGCAGCGTGGGCGCACGATCTGCAGGAGGCTAGAGCGGGGCCGAGGATCGAACCGACGCGACGTGCAGCGTGAGAGGGAATCGAATCCTCTTCAAATAGCGCGGGAACACGCCCGTGAAGTGCGCCTGGGTTTGAAAGCCCACGCAGGCGCCTGAATGCTTCTCGACGAAACTCAGTATTTCCTTGAGCTTGTAGCGCGTAAGGGAAATGCCTACGTTGTTGCACGTACAGCGGCGGCAAGCCAAGTGCGGTCAGTAAGGATGGGCGGAAGAAACGGCGCGAACTGCAGTATTCAACCGGGGCGGTGCAGGTAGTGTGCAGTGCAAGAGATCGCGCGTCGGGAAGGCAGAGCAGGCACTGGCGGCGTTCAGAGCGCGAAGAATGCAGTTTGTTTTTTGAAGCCGACGGGAGGTACGCATGCCGTACGATGCCAGCAGGGTGGGTTCGGATGAACCTGCAGCAGATCCGGGGCCAACCCACGCTTTGGATGGAACTAATCCCTTTCTTCAGTTTGTCGACCCGCCGATGTACCGGCAGCTTGTCGAGCGCGCACTCCGTGGCGCTGAAACTGGCCGCCTCATTACGCCCTTGTCTCTACTTCATCAGAGGAAGGGCGGGGCCGCAGGGCTTGGTCGCGCGTGGGACGAGGAGTTGGCCGACGACGCGGTCTGAGAAGATGACGAGCCTGGCTTCTTCACGGCATCGGAGAGGCGAGAGTGCGCATCACCAAATAGCGCAGGCCTTTCCTTTGGGCTTCGACATTGGCGCCCCAGCCTTGCAGGAGAAAGCTCTCTCGAATTCCGGCATGTTGACGACCACGCCATTGACGCGGTACTTCGCAGGCGAATGTGGATTCGTCAGCGCCCATTCGCGCTGTTGCTCGGGGCGCGTGTTCTCGCATGCCCACTGCGCGAAGCCAACGAAAAAGCGCTGGTCAGGGGATAGGTCGTCACGGTCCTCAAGCTTGCGGTCCTGCACCGCGTCTTTCCACGCGACATAGGCCAGGACCTCGCCACCCAGGTCGGCCACGTCCTCGCCGAGGGTCAGTGCGCTGTTGATTTTGATGTCGTCGACGGCAACATAAGCACCATACTGGTCCGATACGCACTTCGCCCGCTCGGCGAATTTCGCCGCATCCTCGCTCGTCCACCAGTCCTTCAGGTTGCCATGCGCGTCGTACTGGCGGCCTTCGTCGTCAAAGCCGTGCGTCAGCTCGTGGCCGATGGTGCCGCCGGTATCGCCGTAGTTCGGAGCGTCGTCCATCTTCGGATCGTACAGTGGCGGCTGGAGCACGCCCGCCGGAAAGTTGATGTCGTTCATCGCCGGGTTGAAGTATGCGTTGACGGTCGGAGGTGTCATGCCCCACTCGTCGTGATCGACCGGTTGGCCGATCTTGCCGAGCTGACGCGCAAACTCGAACGAGGCAGCGCGGCGGAGGTTGCCTTCGAAATCCGCGCGCTCGATGCGAATGGCCGAATAATCGCGCCAACGCTCGGGGTAGCCGATTTTGTTGCGGATCGCGTGCAGCTTGGCCAAAGCGGCCCGCTTCGTCTGGGCACTCATCCAGTCGCGTTCTTGCAGGCGGCGTTCCATCGCGGCCTCGATCCGGCGCACCATGATCAGCGTGGCTTGCCTCGTCTGGCTCGCGAATACCCTGCGGATGAAGGCTTGGCCGAGCGCTTCGCCGAGCTGATAGTCGACCAGTCGTGCGCAGCGCTTCCAGCGCGGCTGAATTTCCTTGGCACCATTCAGATACTTGCGATAGAAGTCGAAATCCTCGGTCACGAATGCGGCGGACAGGTACGGTGCGTGAGCATTGGCGAGGTGAAAGCGCAGATAGTCCTTCCAGACCGCCAACCGCACAGAGCCAAGGCGCTTGGAGATCTCCGAAAAGAACGCGGGTGCGGTTACGTTGGCAATGTCGAAGGCAGGCGCCTCGAGCTCTGCGAAATATGCCTTCCACGCAAGGTTTGGCGCCATCGCGTCGAGCTCAGCAGGCCGCATCTTGTGCTTCATCTTGTAAGGGTCACGGCGTTCGACCCTTGTCAGCGATGCCTCGGCGAGCGAGGTCTCCAGGAGCATGATTTCAGTTGCGCTCTTCTTGGCGGACGCGGGCGCATCGCCCAGGAGCTCGAGCACTTTCTCTACGTGCGCCTGGTATTTATCCCGGTTGTCCTTGGACTTTGCATCCGTCTTCACGTAGTAGTCGCGATCCGGCAGACCGAGGCCGCCCTGATCGAAACTTGCAATTTCGGTCTCCGAATCATCCGGGTCCTGGTCAGAGCTCGTTTTGAACAGGATGCTGCGGCCGGCCGACTCACGCTGAAGCCCGACGATCAGGCGCGTGAGCGCACCGACGGATGTCGCCGCCGAAATCGCATCGAGATCGGCTTTGAGCGGGGACGCGCCAAGACGATCGACCCGCGCCTCGTCCATGCACGCTGCGTAATAGTCGCCGATCTTCTGCGTCACAGCATCCCGGTCCATCGCTGCGGCGGCCTGCTCCAGGATCCCTCGAAGCAGTGCCAGATTGTCCTCGGAGAGCTTGCGGTACACGCTCCATGACGTCTGGTCCGGCGGAATCGGATTGTTTTTCCGCCATCCACCGCATGCATATTGGTAAAAATCCGCACAGGGGTCGGCTGTGCGGTCCATTGCAGTGACGTCCAGGCTGGGCGAGTACGGCAAGGCCGGCTCTTCGGCCACGGCGGGACACCCGGTGGCGAGCAACAGGATGGCAGCGAGGCATCGCGCGGTTCGGCTCATCGCTTCGGTACCTTGATGACGGGTCGCAGGTGCGCAGCATGCTACCTTCATCGTCAGCAGACGGCGAGCGACCCCATCGGTAGCTGCGAGTCGGTCGGTCGTTGCCAAGCAATCCGCCTGCAACGGAAGCTGGTCAGAAATCCGACGCGCCGCCAGGTGGTACCGACGTACCGATCGGCAGCTTAGACGGTATCGCGAAAAACGCTGCGTGACATCTTGGACAGTGACCCGTGATCAGGATTTGCGAGCGTAACTTCCACGTCGCCTTCGCGCCGCAGGTTCGACAGACCGGAGCGTACCTGTTGATGGTTCTTCGACGAACCAGGTACAGAGCGACGATCGCAGGCCAACATGCGGCAAAACCGATCCAATATGCGGCGAGCGCGTCAGCGCCGCCCACTTGAAGAGGGTAAAGACGGAATACGTACACGATGATGGCAAGATCAACCAGAAGGACCGCCACGCCACCCACGTAGAAAAGACGCCTGTAACGGCGTTGGAACTCGTTAAGCTGGGCAATGAACTCGGCCGGCGTCATGGTCAGCGCTACCCGCGCTCAGTGGTCGATGGCAAAAATGCGCCCGCCCACATACGAGAAGTAGAACAGCTCCTGCTTCACCGAGAAAAGGACCCGGTGCGCCTTCAGAAAGTCGGCACCGAGGACCATGTCGTATCCCATGTCGTTTTGCCGCCTGATCCTCGTCTCGACGTCGGCATCCTGGCGATGACCGCTCCGGAGGTCGCCCACCAAGAGTTGGGTGTCGCTGATACTTTCGCGCCCGATGACGACCTTGCGGAACGGCGCGACCCAGGTGTCGACCTTCCCCGGCCCGACACCGCTGATGCGGCTTTCAGAGGGAGTCTTGCTGGTTTCGCGCGTCACGCCCAGGCGGGCCGCCACCGCCGCATCGATCATCGACCGGTAAGCGCCGCTGTCGATCAGCGCCCTCACATCCCGGTCGTTGACCTGCACCTTGATGACCTGTCGATGATCGGTCTGACTCAGCCGGGACATCGGCACGGCCGAGGCCTCCCGATCCCAGTAGGCAAGGAATTCATCGCGGCAGCCGTCCGGCATCAGCACCCGAATCTCTCCGTCCTTGAGCGCCATTTCGAGATCGTGACCGAACAGGATGTCGGCGCCGAGTATTCCGTCCCACGTCGGCGTTTCGCCAGTGTCTGCGATGACCCCGACGTAGACATCCTCTGCGAGCAGCGGGCCGAAGGCCAACGACTTGATATGCGCGCTGTAAACATTGGACCGACCGCCAACGCCGTAAACCCACCCCTGCGCGGGGTGCAGATCGAGCGATGCCCGCTGTGCGAACTGGCGGCTCAAGGAAGTCAGGGAGGAACCCGTGTCGAGGAGCACCCTGATCGGTTGCGCGTTCACGGACCCTTCGATCCAGGCAGACGAGCCCTTCAGCTCGACATGCTGGGTTCCGATGGTCCCGAGCTGGCAAGAGGCGGCCGCCGCCGCGCCGCAGACTGCAAGCAGTGCCGCCCCAAGAACAAGGCCAACGGCGAAGATCCGGGTCGGGAGTGGGCGCAGCGGCATCGGGCTCAGCCAGCGTCGGGGTCAGCAGGACGGATCCCGCGTATTTGAACGCCTCACGCTAGCACGCCACCCTGCGAATAGGGCGCAACAACCCGCGCCGCTCTCGGGCCAAAGAGGCGGACCCTTCGCCAGTAGTACATAATTTTGCTCATGGCGGACGTTGCTATGAACAAAGCGACCACCTCTTACCGCTTTGACCGGTTCGAGCTGGATTCTGCGACCCGGCAACTGCTCGCCGACGGGCAACCGGTGGCGTTGGGCGCAAGGGCGCTGGATATCCTGCTCACTCTGATCGAGCGGCGTGAACGGCTGGTCACGAAAGACGAGTTGCTCGAGTTGGTCTGGCCTGGGCTCGTGGTGGAAGAGAACAACCTTCAGGTCCAGATCAGCGCCCTGCGCAAGGTCCTTGGAGCGCAAACGATCGCCACCATTTCGGGGCGCGGGTATCGGTTCGCTGCGGCGCTCGCTACGCGCGAAGAGTCGCCCGCGGCGGTGGCCGCTTCCAGCCAAGCACCGTCTTCGATCGCCGTGTTGCCGTTCTTGAACACGGAAGGTGACCCCGAGAAGGACTACTTCGCCGATGGCATGACCGAGGACATCATCACCGAGCTGTCGCGATGGCGGTCATTGGCGGTGACTTCGCGCAACTCGACCTTCCGCTTCAAGGGTCAGGCGGTCGACACGCAACAGATCGGCCGCGAGCTGGGCGTTCGCTTCCTCGTCGAGGGCAGCGTCCGCCGGATGGGGGATCGCATTCGACTTACCGCTCAGCTGATCGATGCCGACACTGGAAAGCAGGTCTGGGGCGAGCGCTTCGATCGTCCAGGGGCGGATCTGTTCGCAGTGCAGGATGAGGTCGTGCACACGATTGTCGGAACCTTGGTGGGCCGAATGCAGGCGAGCGGAGCCGATCGCGCGCGCCGCAAACCACCGTCCAGCCTGGATGCTTACGATCAAATGCTGCGCGGCAACGCGCTCCCGTGGGACGAGCCTGCATCGGCAGCAGAGGCCAAGCGCGCTTTCGAGCGCGCGATCGAGATCGACCCCGAATACGGACTGCCTTACAGTCTGCTGGCCGCCTTGTTCGGAAGGGAATGGGCCAATGACCTCTCGGGATCGGACGAGGTCCTCGATCGTGCATTCGCATTGGCGCAGCGTGGCGCCGAGCTGGCCGACGATGAAAGCACGTGCCACACGATCCTGGGACTGTTTTATCTGGAGCGCAGATTGTTCGATCTTGCGCTGCACCACGCAACGCGCGGGCTCGAAATGAATCCCGCCAATCAATGGAACAGGGCCGATCTCGGCATCGTTCTCTGCCATATCGGGCGCGCCGAGGAAGGGCTCGAGATGCTGCGAAACGCGCGGCGTGTGGACCCATATTTCGGGCCTCGCTGGTATTGGCGCGCTCTCGGCCTTGCCCAATTCGTGTTACGCCGCTACGCCGATGCATTGCCGGATTTCGAGCGAGGAGTGTCGAATAATTCGCTCCGGGCGCTCGCGATGCTGGGGGGTTGCTGCGCGAAACTCGGGCATGCGGAACGCGCGCAGGAAATGGTGGCGCGGTGTTTGGCGTTTCAGGCCGGGGCCACTACCGACAAGCTCGTCGCCAAGGTGCCCTTCAAGGATGCTGTCGACGGCGCACACCTGGCCGAATGCCTTCGCTTGGCCGGTATGCCGGAATGACTGGACTTCGGCGCTTGACTACCGGAGCGTAAAGGCGACCGCTGCCACGGCCGAGTCCGCTAGAAGGAGGGTCTCCGCTTTTTCAGAAATTCGCTCTCCTCTTCGCTTGAAATCCGTCCAAGTATCGAGTTGCGGTGCGGGTAACGTCCAAAGCGGTCGATGATCGCCTTGTGCTTCAATTCAGAGTCCAGACTTCCCTCCAAGCCGTACTCGGAAAACAGCCGAACCGCAATCTCGTGAATCTCGCGAGACTCGCTGTGCATGTAGGGCATGTAAAGAAACGCCCTCTGGCGCGGTTCAAGAGTCGCTGCGGCGTTCGTGGCGACGGCCTCCTGTGCCAATGCCAGGGCTGTCGGGTCGGCTGCGAATGCTTGTGCGGTGCCTCGGTAGACGTTGCGCGAAAACTGGTCCAAAACGATGACTTCGGCCAGGCGGCCGAGCGGATGCACGCGCCATTTATACAACTCGCAGCGCACGGCGCGCGCATGCAGTGCGCCAAATCTCTCGACAATTACGTGATCGAGGTCGGCGTCGGCGCCCCACCATTGGGCGGGCTTGATTTCGGCAAACCAGAAATCGATGACCTGTTGATGGTCCATCGTTTCATTATTTTTCAATGCGCGCGTTTCCGCAATAGACGGCACTGCGGACCGTCGCATCAATGCCGAGACAGCGGGCGCTGCTCGAGGGAACCGAACCTGAGCGGATCCAGGATCGGTCGGAAAGTTGCCTTTCAAAGGCGCGAGCAGCGGGCGCTCCGCGCCAGCGCCAGGAACAGCACCAGGCCGGTGGGGTTCAAGTCCCTGGCGCTTGCGCCGACGCTGTCGGCGTTGTCCAAACACTTCACCTTGATGTTCGTGATATTGCTTGCCGGCATCAATCCCGAGCCGTTGCTCACCGAGCAGGTCAGCCCCTCAGGCTGGGTGGCCACTGTCACCGCGTAACCGTGGGTGTAGGCCACCGGCGTTGGCAAGGAGAGGCTGGTCGTATTAGCGGCCACCGGAACAATATCGGCGCCGTTGGCCAGCACCAGGCCCGCGCGGGTCAAGCCGCTGATGGTTCCGCCCAGCGTATAGAGCTTCTCTGAGCAGGTCGCGACGATATCGTTTACCTTGACAATATCTGCGGTTCCCACGCCGCTGGCAACGCTGCACGCCAAGCCATCGGGGGTGCCTTGCGCGGTCGCCGCGTACGCGGACCCGGCATTGAGCACGGATCCCCCACTGTGCTGAGTTGCAGGGTCTGACGATTCGTCGCCGCAGGCGCTCGCGAGCAAAGCCGCCGCCAGTGCCCCGATCACCCCAATTCCGCGCAGGTCTTTATGTTCATATCGGGTAGTCGACATGTCCGACTCCAATTCAGTGAAAAATCGGCTCCGGTAAATCGAGCAGCGATGGGTCGCCCGACACTGCATTCCACTCGGAACGCAGCGAGTCATCGGCGAGCGTGATCTTTCCCCGGAACTCATCGAGCTGGGTGATGTGGCCATCCGCCGGGGCTACCTCGAGGCTCGTGGTCAGCGCGTTGGGCGCACAGGCGACGCGCATGCCAAGGCGCAGGGCCAGCTGCTGCAGCGCCGCATTGAGCCTCAGGTTGCGTACGAACAGGGTCGTGAGGGCCCGCGCGCGGGCGAGCAGGCCGGCCCGTTGAAGAAGCAGGGTACCGATGCCCAGGTTGCGGGCCCAGGCCGACACGCTCAAGCCGAGGTTCACGCCACAGCCCATGGATTCCAGATGCATTACGCCGGAGATGTCCCGGTCCGGTTCGACCACCGCCCACGCGTTGTCGGCCGACACGAAGATGCTCTCCACGTAGGCAACGATCTCGACGTCGGTCATCACCCAGCCGAACCGAAGGAATCGGTCGCCGGAGCTCAGGGCCAGAAAATGATTTGCCAGATCGCGGAAATGAAGGTGCGTCGGGCGGATTGCGGTTCTCATAAGAAAGTGCCTTTCTACGGTCGACTCAAAAACGAGCTGCCGCGAATCCGGCGGAACGAGTCAAGAACTGCGGAACAACAAGGAGCGAATCACCGAATCGCAACGCGAGCAAACGTTGCTTGCATTGCATTTTCACTATGAACGCAGCACGATAAAAGCACAACGCGGTTTGGCCCTCGAATTTGGTAAACCGATGAGACGCCAAAGACCGCGAGCGCTTGCGTGAGATTTGTGCCCAACCCACCGTACTTGAGAAACAACTACCGCAACATTCGTCCATGTGGACTACGGGACACTCCGCACCGGTGTTCACCTCAACTGAGTACAGTGATTCAGCTAGTGTGTGATTTTTGCGGTTTTGATTCGGCCCGCAGCCGCTGCGTATGGCGTATCGGTCGATCGCAAACGCGATGGCCCGGGTCCTCGAAGCGACAATCGGGTCTCGGTATGGGGCCCTGAGGGTTGGCGAACGACGGTGCCAGCCCAACTTTCGTGGCTAGAGCCTGTGGGCCCAAATCCTTATAGCTTTCCCGGCCTCAGTCGATTTTCGGGAGATGCGCCTTCGCAATGATATGCGAGCGCGCGAGGCGTTTTGCGCGCCATACTGAGATCTTTGGGGGTCAGCCGTGAAAAGAATAATACCGTTGAAGCATCC
>VBCK01000039.1 GCA_005882215.1 Betaproteobacteria bacterium
AAGGATGTGAAGAAGATGTGAGGAAGATAAGGTCGTTGCAAAGTGCTCACAAGTGACTTTTCTCACTCTGGGCTCGAGGCTAATGTGTCGCCGAAGGCGTTTGAACATCCCGGCGACATTCTTGTCGTACTCGCCGTGCTTCATGGACGGCGCGATCCACAGGTTTGGCAAGGTTGGACGTAGCGGATTTTTTTCTGCGGCCAGCAGGCTTCGCCTTAGTTCGAATGTCCGGTCCTTGCGATCGGAGCGACTGCTTTTCGGCGAGGCCCAAGTCCGGACCGGGTCGCGACCGAGGAAGTGTTGTCGGTAACGGCGCTGCGTCGCCTGGTCGGCAATAGATCTGGAAGGGGTCGCCGCGTCACCGGGAGACCGCTGTACGGCTCATCGCGAGCGATGGCAAAATGATCGCGACCGTTCCGCGATTTGGCGTTCGCGGCCATGAGCGGTAGCGCCGTTTGCCGGCAAGATTCCCGTCGTAGCGGTCCATCGAGCGACCGCCTCCGGTAATCGATGCTCCTCACTCCGAGGGTAAAATGTTTCGATCGAGAAGGTCCAAACCATGGGAAAAGTCGAGCAGATCGAACGCGCCATCAAAGCTCTTTCCCCGGACGAGCTTGAGCAGCTCCGTGCCTGGTTTGCGGATTTCGATGCCGTGCACTGGGATCGGCAGCTCGAAGCAGATGTCGCGAGTGGACGCCTGGACAAGCTCGCCGAGCGCGCGCTCGCCGAACACGCGGCAGGTCGAACGACGCCGCTTTGAAGCACTACGCGACGAACGACTTCTGGGCGGCGTATCGGGGACTGCCGGCGGATGTGCGTGAACTGGCAGACAAGAATTACGAGTTGTTGAAGGCTGATCCGCAGCATCCTTCGCTTCAGCTCAAGGCGGTCGGGAGATTCCGCTCGGTGCGCATCGGGCTGCGCTATCGTGCCCTCGGTGTGGAAGTGGCCGACGGCATCAGCTGGTTCTGGATCGGGACGCACGCCGAATACGATCGCCTGGTCGGATAGATTCGCGCGCCCAATACCGGAGCTTCTCCGGCGCGTCGCGCAGTGCTCGGATTGATTGGGAAGTCTCCGGTTCAGGACGCGGGTCGGCTTGGCTTCTACCCGTTCGTGGCTAGACGCGAGCGGCCGCTTCAGGGTCGGTCGGCTCAGAATGGGCCCGCTGTTGCAGACGCGGCGCGCCGTCTGCAGCTCGTCCTATTTCGACAGCCGCGCAGTCCGATCTAGGCTTGGGGGAAATTGAGGTGGACGCGGTCTCCTCGACGAAGCGCAAGATCACGCGACAGCGAACCGAAGGGCACTTGAACCGCGATGCCATCCGTCGGCATACCTGCGAGCGAGGAGGCTAAGTGTTCTCTCATGTCTTTGTGAGCGTCAGCGACTTCGAACGAGCGTACGGCTTCTACAGTGCAGTGATGCAAAGCATTGGCATTGAGCTTCGCTTCTGCGAGCCAGAGAAGCCATGGGCCGGCTGGCATAGCGCCGGGCGGTCGCGCCCGTTTTTCGTCATTTGCAAGCCCTACAACGGTCAGCCGCATGATCCGGGCAACGGCCAAATGGTTGCCTTCATGGCTAGGGACCGCACGACGGTCAGAGAGAGCTACCAGACCGCTCTAAGGCATGGGGGTACGTGCGAAGGTCCACCGGGGCCGCGACCGCATTACCACCCAAACTACTACGGCGCCTACTTCCGCGACCCCGACGGCAACAAGATCTGCGTTGCCAGTCATGGGCCGGAACTCGATGTCTGCTGAGGCGCCTGGCGGCAATGCGGTCCCAGTTGAAGCGGCCGCTTGCGGCAAAGGTGAAGGTCAGGTTTACGGCCGCGCCTATTTCCGCAAGGGGTCGATCTGCAAAGTAGACGGACCGGTCCGGGCACACCTGGGGAAAGTCGGGTGATCCGTTTATAGCGGGAACTGCCGCGGACGCTCCGATAATTCATCGCCCTGAGGTCTTGGCCCCTGTGCTACGATGTACACAAGTGCATGCATCGCCGCGGAGCTCTCTTATGTCCACCACGATCACTATCCGCCTCGAGGACGAGGTCAAGGATCGGCTCGACCGGCTCGCCGAGTCGACGCAACGTAGCAAGTCCTTTTTGGCAGCCGAGGCGATTCGCGAGTTCGTCGAGAACAACGAATGGCAGATCGCCGAGATCCGCTCGGCCCTGAAGGAAGCCAACGCCGGCGACTTCGCTAGCGACCGCGATGTCGATGCACTCGCAAAGAAGTGGAAGGTGAATGCACGTTAGGTGGCTGCGCAAGGCCCTGCGCAACCTCGATGAGGAGGCCACCTACATCGCAGCCGATGACGAGGAGGCGGCTCGGCTCGTCGTTGCCCGCATCCTCAAGGCAGTGGCGCAACTAGCGGAGCAGCCCGCTATTGGGCAGCCCGGTCGCGTGCCCGGCACCAGAGAGCTCGTGATCCTGAACACGCGGTACATTGTTCCGTATCGAGTTCGCGGCGAGGAGGTTCAGATTCTGCGGGTGTTTCATACCTCGCGGCGTCCGCCGAAGCGCTGGTAGCCGCGCCTGCCGAACGGCAGCTCCTTGCTTCCGAAGGGCGGCTTGGTGCAACCAGCGGCGTCTCCAACGGGGTGTACGTGAGGATTTGCCTGGTGCGCATGCAATGCCATCAGGTACTTGTGATCTGTTCAAAGTCAACTATTTCTTCCGGCGTGTTGCCTCACGAAGAAACGTTACTGGGTTGCCTCACGGCGAATGCTACCGAGTGATTCTTGATTCTTCGCACCTTACCCTTCAGGGGAAGCCGAAACGCGGTCTTCCGCCGCAGGCGGCAGAGGCTCTTCGAGTTCTTTGGCCTCGGGAAATGTTGACCGCATAGGAGGCCTCGGGAGACGCGATCGAAGGGGTACCCGCTACCTCGGTACCCCGTAAAATCGCCTCGAGTCGACTTGGCGAGATCATCGGACTCGTTCCTGGCGATCTCACGGCGATGAAGCGGACGAGTGGATGGGTGACTTCCCCTCGATCAGCGCGTGCGCGAGCGACGTCAGACCGGGGGCCGTGGCGCCGTTTTGGACCCCGAAGACGAGTTGTCGCGCGCGCTGCATGCGCCATTGGCGCACGCGCCGCTGGAGCGTGCGCATCTGGTTGTCGGGAAACACGCCGGGATGTTCGTTCTGCAAACGCCGAAACAAGCCCTTCGCGGTCTCGTCCGGGTTCTCCTCGAACCAGGCGAAGACCATAGGCCAGGCCGTCTCGAACGGGTCCTTGCGCGTCCGCCAGTCGTGCGATGAGCGCTTGCGCTCGCGAGAAGTCGGGCGCACCTCTCCCGCTTGCCACGCGGTCGACAGACCCATCAGGAATCGGTGCAGATCCTCGTTCTGGG